>CAZUZD010000539.1:0-3073 GCA_964624465.1 uncultured Isosphaeraceae bacterium | reverse complement strand
CCCCACGGCCGGCGCGTCGTTCCTGGTTTCCGGGGCGGCCGGCCGGCGCGCGCCTGCCGGGCTCAGGCGGATCCGCCGGCCAGGGTGCCGCAGGCGGCCTGGATGTCCGCGCCGCCGGAGTACCGCCGCACGACCGGCTGGCCGACGTGTCGCGTCAGGGCGTCGCGGAACGCCGAGCGCTCGGCGTCGGTGGGCGGTCGGTAGCGGCCGGTCGGGTCGGTGACGTCGATCAGGTCGAGACGCACGGGGGTGGCTCCGATCAAGGCGCCCAGGGCCTGGGCGTCCTCCTCACCGCAGTTCACGCCGCCGATGCAAACATAGGACAGCATCACCCGGTCGCGCCGCGATTCCGCGTGCCGGGCCGCGGCGGCCATCACCTGCGCCACCGGCGTGCGCGCGGCCACCGGCACCAGCTCGGCCCGCTTGGCGTCGATCGCCGCGCCCAGGCTGATCGAGAGCCGGTACGGGTGGCCCTCGGCGGTGAACCGGTCGATCTCGCGCACCAGGCCGACCGTGCTGATCGTCAGCGATCGGCCGGAGACCGCCGCGCCGACCGGGCAGCGCAGCAGGTCGGCGGCGGCCAGCACGCGGTCGTAGTTCAGGAACGGCTCGCCCATGCCCATGAACACCGCGCCCGTGACCCGGCGCCCCTGCTCGTGCGCCAGCGCACGGGCCTGCTGGAACTGGTCGAGGATCTCCCAGGTTGCCAGGTTTCGCCGGGTCGTCATCCGCGCCGTGGCGCAGAAGGCGCAGCCCATGGCGCAGCCGACCTGCGACGACAGGCAGACGCTGACGGCCCCCGCCTTGTGCAGCGGGATCAGCACCGTCTCGACGGCCAGGCCGTCGGCGGTGCGCAGCAGCAGCTTCTGGAAGCCGTCGACGGCCGACGTGACCACGCGCTCCGGGGTCAGCCGGGGCAGGGGGGCGAACCGCGACGCCAGCCGTTTGGGCACGCGGTGCGATCGGACCCACTCGGCCGGGTCGCGCTCGCCGCGGCCGACGCTGGCCACCAGCAGGCGCCGCGCATCCAGCGGCGGCAGGCCCAGCCCCTCGGCCCAGGCCATCAACCGGTCGGGGGCCTGGTCGCGGGGGTCGGTCGGCTCGGTGGGAATCGGCATCGGAGGCTCGGTCGGTTCGGGATCGGCCGGCCCCTGGCGGACGCCGGCGCTGCGGCTTGCAGTGTAGTGGACGCCGCCGCCCCTCGCCACGCCGCGGGGCCCGATCGCCGCCCGGTGCGCTCCCCGGGCCCGGGTCGCGGCGGGCGCGCGTGTCCATCCTATCATTGGAGTCCGGGGCGGGATAAAATGACGCTTGAATTCAAGAGTCCATGCAACCGGGATATCCAAATGATGTGGAAGCAGCAATTGAATCGGGCGACGACGCGAATGGCGGCCGGGGCCCTGGCGATCGGGCTCCTGGGCGGCTGGAGCCTGGCGGCCCCGCAGACGCCGGCACCCGCCCCGACCCAGGCGGAGGACCGCCCCGAGGACCGCGCCGCGATCCGGGCGACCGCGCAGGCGTTCCTCAAGGCGTTCCTGGCCCGCGACGCCAAGGCCGTGGCCGCGCACTGGACCACCGAGGGGGAGCTGACGAACACCGCCGGCATGACCGTGCGCGGGCGGGCGGCGCTCGAGAAGGCGTTCGCGGCGGCGCTGGCCGCAACCCCCGGGGCGACCGCGACGGCTCAGCCCGAATCGCTGCGGTTCCTGTCAAAGGACGCGGCGATCCAGGTCGGTGTGCTCACCGTGCGGCCCGGCGTGACCGAGCCGGCGATCAAGACCCGCAACACCAGCCTGCTCGTGCGTGAGCAGGGCCAGTGGCTCGTCGCCCAGATGACCGAGGAGGCGCTCGACGCCGTCTCGGTCGCCGACCTGGACTGGATGATCGGCGACTGGAAGTCGAAGACCGGGCAGGGGGCCGAGATCCACACCACCTACACCTGGGCGCCGAACAAGCAGTTCATCCACGGCCAGTTCCACATCAAGGAGCAGGGCGTGACGCTGAGCGGGTTCCAGGTCATCGGGGTCGATCCCGAGACCGGGGCGCTGCACACCTGGAGCTTCGAGGCCGACGGCGGCATCGGCGAGTCGGACTGGAGCCGCGACGGCGACCACTGGGTCCTCGAGGCGACCGGCACGCTCAAGGACGGCAGCACGCTCCGGGAGACGAACATCCTGCGGCGCGTGGGCGTCGACGCGTTCACCTGGCAGTCGATCGATCGGACGCAGGACGACGATGCGCTGGCCGACCTGCCGCCCGTCAAGGTCACGCGGGCCAAGCCCGCCGGCTGATCGGACGACACCGCTCACGGTCGGTTCACCCCTCGAAACACTACGCTCGGAGTCTCCGTTCATGCGATCGAAATGGCTCATCCTCCCGGCCCTGGTCCTGATGCTCGTGCTCCCCGACCTGCGCGCCTTCGCCCAGCGCGGCGGCGGCGGTCGCGGCGGTGGTGGCGGGAACCAGCAGCGCGGTGGTGGTGGCAACCAGCAGCGCGGTGGTGGTGGCGGCAACCAGCAACGCGGTGGCGGCGGCGGGAACCAGCAGCGCGGTGGTGGCGGCGGCGGGAACCAGCAGCGCGGTGGTGGCGGCGGCGGGAACCAGCAGCGCGGCGGCGGCAATGACCAGCGCAACTCGAACTACGGCGGCGGGAACTCGCAGCGCAGCTCCGGCGGCGGTGGTGGCGGCTACAGCGGGGGCTTCGGCGGTGGATTCCCGGGCGAGAGCTCGGCGAGCGGCTCGCGCGGTGGCAGCCCGTCGATGGGCCCCTATGGTCGCGGTGGCTCCACGGGCGCGAGCTCTGGCATGAGCGGTGGCGGCTTCGGGGGCTCGAACAGCGGCGTCGGCGTCCGGCCGGGCGCGGGTGCGGAGCAGGACCTCCGCGGGGATGGTCGCCGGCTTCCGACGCCGGGCCTCCTCGAAGCCGTCGTCGCCGATCGTGAGCGCCTTCCAGCCCCGGGCCAGCAGCTCGCCCGCCCGCGCGGCCGCGAGCGCGTCGCAGTCCTCGTGCCCCTGCACGAGCAGGTTGAGGTAGTCGGGGCCCGCCGCCACGTGCAGCTTGGGAATGAAGTCG
>CAZUZD010000538.1:0-3076 GCA_964624465.1 uncultured Isosphaeraceae bacterium | reverse complement strand
TCGCTGCTGCTGCCCGCCGTCCAGAGCGCCCGCGAGGCCGCCCGCCGGGCCCAGTGCACGAATAACCTCAAGCAGCTGGCGCTGGCGGCGCACAACTACCTCGACGCCAACCAGTCGCTGCCGATGGGCGACTTCTACGGCCGCAACGTCAACGGCGGCCTGATCCGCCAGAACTTCGGCCAGTTCGTGGCCCTGACGCAGTACTACGAGCAGGGCCAGGTCTTCAACGCCCTGAACTCCAGCCTGCAGATCTACCTGGCGCCCAACAGCACGGTCAACGGCATCGGCATGTCGACGCTGTGGTGCCCCAGCGACGGCTCGGTTGCCGGCCAGAAGTATCCCGGGAACCCGGGCGACGGCTGGGACGACAGCCCGATCCCGATGCGGTACAGCAGCTACTCGGGCAACTCCGGCCCGTTCTACTACTACCCGCGCGGCGACCTGAACTACGCGCTGCTGACCCAGAACCCGGGCGTGTTCTTCCACGTCGGGCACCCGCTGGGCACCAACCGGGGCCCGATGAAGCTCGCCGAGATCAGCGACGGCACCAGCAACACGTTCCTCTTCGGCGAGCAGTCGTACTCCCGGATCGCGCTGGGCAAGGCCGACCCCTACGGACCCAAGTGGTGGACCTCGGGCTGGTTCTCCGACACCAACTGCTCGACGCTGTTCCCGCCGAACTACTTCAAGTCGTACCAGGCGGCGATGACGGTGCCGAGCAAGTTCGCCAACGGCGACACGAACTTCGAGAACACCTTCAGCAGCACCCACCCGGGCGGCTGCAACTTCGCCATGTGCGACGGCTCGGTGCGGTTCATCAAGGACTCGATCGGGTCGTGGAACCCGATGCAGGTCAACTACAACGGCCGGACCAGCCCGTACACCGGCCCCGGCGGCGGCGCCCTGCCGCAGTACGGCCCGTACCAGGCGCTGTCGACCCCCAACGGCGGCGAGATCGTCAGCGCCGACCAGTTCTGAGGCGGCTGATCGCCTGAGCTTCGAGTGACACCGACGCGGTCGGGGCCCGTCCCCGACCGCGTCGGTGTCGTGATGGCCCGGCCGGCATCGGCGGCGAGCCGGTCCCCCTGTTCCCGTGTCGAGGTGTCGATGGGCCGTCGTGGGCTCGTGCTGGGCGTCGGCCTGGCTGCGATCGTCGGCCTTGCCGCGCTGGCCGCGTGGTGGGTCGGCACCGACCGCGCCGATCGTCGGCAGCTCGAGGCCGCCCTGGGCGAGCTGCGGGCGGGCCGGCATGCCGTGGCCCGCCGCCTGCTGCGCGAGCTGGCCGGACGCCGGCCCGGGCGGAGCGACGTCGCCTACCACCTGGGGGTCGCCGAGCTGGCGCTCGACCGGCCCGACGCCGCCCTGGCCGCCTTCGCCCGGGTGGCGGCCGACAGCGACCAGGCCGGCTGGGCCGCCGTGCACGAGGCCGGCGTGCTGGTCAAGCGCGGGCAGCTGGCACGCTCGGAGGCCCTGCTGGCCGGGGCCCTGGCCCGACCCGGCAGCCACGCCGCCGAGGCGTGCTGGGAGCTCGTCCGGCTCCTGCGCCTGGAAGGACGGCTCGACGAGGCCGATCGCCTGTTCCAGTCCCACTTCGACGCCTTCGGCGACCCGATCGCCGCCCTGCGCGACCTGTACCGCCTGGCGGTCGACCCGTACGCCGCCGAGGGCGTCCAGACGCTGCTGGAGACCGCCAGGCGTCAGAGCCCCGAGGACGACCGCGTCTGGCTCGGGCTGGCCCACCTGGCGGTGCGGGGCGGTCGCTCCGACGAGGCCAGGCGCTGGCTCGACGCCTGCCTCGCGAAACGGCCCGACGACCCGGCCGTCTGGCGGCTCGAACTCGAGCTGGCCCGGACCCTGGACCGACCCGACCGCGCCGCGGCCTGCCTGGCCCACCTGCCGGCCGACGCCGCCGGCCTGGCCCTGGCGCCGACCTTGCAGGCCTGGTTCGCGCGGCACCGGGGCGATCGCGCGGCCGAGCGGGCCGCCCTGGAGGCGGCCGTCGTCGCCAATCCCGCCGACGGTCCGAGCCTGGACCGGCTGGCCGAGCTGGCGGCCCTCGACGGCGACCGCCCGGCCGCCACCGCCCTGCGGCTCCGTAAGGCCGAGCTGGTGGGCCTGGAGGCCCGCTACCGCGAGGGGCTCAACCCGGGCACGACCGGCGCGGCCGCGATCGAACAGGCCCGGCTTGCCGCCGCCATCGGTCGGCCGTTCGACGCCGACCATTGGCGACGGATCGCCGGGACCCCGACCGCGACGGCCGATCCGGCCCGCACCCGACGACCGACCGGGACACTCGCCGACCTGCTGGCGGCCGACCTCGCGGCGATCGGCCGGCCGTCGTCGGTCGCGGTGGCCCCTCCCGCACCCGGAGTCCCGTGGCACCTGGACGACGAGGCCGGGACGCTGGGCCTGCGGTTCACGCACGACAGCGGCACGAGCGCGGCCGGGCTGATCCCGCCGGTGAGCCTGTCGGGGGGCGTGGCCCTGCTCGACTTCGACGGCGACGGCACGATGGACGTGTACGCGGTGCAGTCGGGGGCCTTCCGCGATCGCACCGCCGCGCCGCAGCCCACCGACCGGCTCTATCGCAACCGGGGCGACGGCACGTTCGAGGACGTGACCGAGGCGGCCGGGCTGGCGGTCGACCGCGGCTACGGGCACGGGGTCACGGTGGGTGACATCGATGGCGACGGCCACCCCGACCTGTTCCTGACGCGATGGCGGCGCTACGTCCTGCTCCGCAACCGGGGCGACGGCACCTTCGAGGACGCGACCGGATCGTGGGGCCTGGCCGGCGACCGCGACTGGCCCACCTCGGCCGCCTTCGCCGACCTCGATGGCGACGGCGACCTGGACCTCTACGTGTGCCACTACTTCCAGTGGGACGAGCACGCCGAGCGCCCGTGCATCGACCCGGCGAACCCCGGGCGCTACGCCTGCAACCCGATCGACTTCCCCGCCCTGCCCGACCACCTGTTCCGCAACGACGGCGGCCGCTTCACCGACGTGACGGACTCGGCCGGGATCGTCGACCGCGAGGGCCGCGGCCTGGGCGTGGTCGCGGCCGACCTCGACG
>CAZUZD010000537.1:0-3076 GCA_964624465.1 uncultured Isosphaeraceae bacterium | reverse complement strand
CGTGCCGGGGTGGAAGAACAGCTTCATGAGTGCCATCCCCTGCACGTTCTTCGACTCCACGTGGTGGATGCCGGAGATGTAGAGGAAGTGGTACTCGTAGTAGTTGGTGAGCAGCCCTTCCATCTGCGCCGGGTCCATGCCGCCGTAGGGCTGGCAGACGTAGACCACCGGCAGGTTCAGGTTCGGGAAGATGTCGATCGGCATCCGGAGCACGGCCAGCACGCTGCCGATGGCCAGCGCTACCACGGCGACCATGACCGTCAGGGGTCGCCGCAAGGCCAGGTCGATCGGGTTCATCTCGCTCCGCCTTCCGGCCGCCGGGTCCTGGCCATGCTGCTCTGCTACCTGCCCTATCAAGCGCAGGGTCGGCACCTCGTGTCGAGCCTCCTGACCGCTGCCAGCCTCGAGTCGGGACCGGGGGGTTCACGGCGGCAGCCCGCCCGGAGCTCACCAGATCCCGTCGAGGCCACCTCGGTCAGGTGATCGCGACCTTTACCCTCGGCCTTATCGAGACCTGGCGAACCCTCGGGGGCTCAGATCGTGGGCGGCTGGTCGGACGTCGGCAACCGCTGCTTCAGACGCTCGACGGGGGAGCACCAATTCGGGACCGTCGGCTGGCAGACCGAGTTCTGGTTGCCGAACAGGCCGATCTCGTAGCGGGCCTCGGCGATCGGGGCCGTCTCCCGCCACGGTCTGGGGACGAAGTGCTCGCACCTCTGCGGATCGTCGACGTGGTCGCGGTGATGGCGGCCTCCGGTCGCGACCGCGAGCACCGGGGCCTCGCCATTGGGCGCTGTCACGAGGTTGTTCGACCAGTACTGGTCCGCCAGGCCGATGGAATGCCGGTCGAACTTCAGGTTCAGCCTCGGTTCGATCTCGCGGACGCTCGCCAGGCAGAGGTCGGCCTCCAGGCGGTCAACGTCGAGCAATGCTGCCGCGGTGCGCTGCCGATCGAGCTGACCTCCGGTCTGCTGCGGGAGCAGGACCACCAGCACTGCGATGTAAAAAACCGCCGCCGTAGGTGTGGCAAAGGGTGCCGAGCAGGCGTTTCAGGCTGTCGGCCTCACGCGAGCCTCGCTTCATGGACGGAAGACTCCGCGGGCCGGGTCGAAGACCGTCTGCCCGGCGCCGATCAGGTCGAAGCCGAAGGGCCGCCCTTTCGTCTTGAACTCGTCACGGATCGCGTCGAACCGATCGTGACCGCCGGGACCGATCAGCAGCAGGACGTACGGCCCCGACGCCTCGGCGTCGAGCCAGGCGACGAGCTGGTCCTCGGCCGAATTGCCGACAAACGCCAGCCCAGGTCGACAGGTCCGGGGCGGGGCGTGGCGGGGCGGGGCGGCTCGATCGATGGGTGCGACCTGGATGGCATCGTGGCCGGGGTCGACCACCCAGCCAACGCCGCCGGGGACGCCGGAGACATCGAGCACCACCCGATCCTGCTGCTGGGTCTCCGACAGGATCGGTTCGAGGCTGGCGATCGTGGCCTCGAGCTGCGGCCGACGTCGCTCCAGGTCATCCCGCTGCGGGGCCCGTGCCTCGGACCCAGCTCGTCGGCGTCCAGCGTCCTGCTGGCGCTCGTGAAGCTCCTCTCCGTCGCGCTCCCGCGACACGATGGCACCCGAGAGCGTCCGGACCTCCTGCTCGACCTCGGCGGTTCCGGGACGACCGGTCCGTGATCGACCGGTCGACCCGGGGACCCTTTGGGCTTCAACCGAGCTTCGCCATGGCGCCCATCGCCACGGCCGCATCGCGCTCGGCGTAGATCTCGGTCACGGCCGCCGAGGAGTGCCCGAGTACGGCCCGCGCGGCATCGAGGCCGATCTCCTTACGAATCTTGGTGGCCGCGCTGTGGCGGAGCCGGTGCGGGTGCCAGTCCGGGATCTCCGACTGGCCCGCCTTGGACCGCTCGAGATTGGCCCGCCGGATGCCGTGCTTGATGGACCGGCGGTACGACGCGACGTCGTAGACCTCGCCCGGCTTTTTGCGGGGCCGGGACCTGGCCCGGTTCCGCTGCGACGGCTGGACCGGCGTCTTGCGGTTCCGCCGCAGCTCCGCTCGGTGCTCGGCCATCGCCTCGGCGGGAGCGAACAGGTAGGCCTCGAGCTCGGGCCGGAGCCAATCCCGCACCACGGCCTGGGCCTGGGGGCCGAGGTAGATGAGCCGTTCTTTGCCGTGGTGCTCTGTCTTTTGAGTGCTGGGCGTGTAGACCCAGAGGTTGCTGGTCGTGTCGAGATCGGCGGTCCGCATGATGCAGACCTCGCCGGGTCGCATGCCGGTCAGCAGCTGTCGCTGGACCATGGCCCAGACCTGCCGCGAGACGTACGGCTCGATCGCCTCGACGAACGCCTCGGGCACGGGCTTGACCGGCTCGGCCTCACGGACCTCTGTCCGGCCCTGGCGGAGTCCGGTGACGGTCTGTATGGCATGGTGGACCGAGGCCGGGACCAGCTCCTCGGAGACGGCCCACTTGATGGCCCGCACGATCCGCCCCACCCGTCGGTTGATCTCCGAGCGGCAGAGCCCGGAGTCGATCATGGCCTGTCGGACGGCCTTGAGAGCAACCGGGCCGAACTCGCGAGCCGGATTGTGCCCGTACAGGGCTCGGAGCGGGCGGAGCGCCAGCCGGATGTTTCCCGGCTCCACGGTCGGCTTGCCGTTCTTGACGTAGTAGCCGTCGGCGTACCTGAGGTATGCCAGGAGTAACTCATTGATGGTCAGATCCGAGACGGCCGCTGGCTGGGCGCGTGGACGGCCATTGGAGATCCACTCCACGATCAGCCTGTCGTATTCCGCCCGGCTCTCGGGGGAGCCGTGGCGGCCGAGGTAATAGTCCCGGCCGCCGAGGGTGACAACGGCTTGCCGAGTCGGCTTGTGCAGCCGGTAGGAAGGGGTGGAATTCCGGCAGGAAGGCATGACCAAGCTCCAATCCGGTAGACTACCGGACCTTTTGGAGTTTCTTGGCCGCTCCGCCGAGCTTCGGCGGGTTTCCTGATGCTGGAATCGGCAAGGACTTGCGGGTAGTGGAGCGGAAGGGGATCGAACCCTCAACCTCAGCATTGCGAACGCTGCGCTC
>CAZUZD010000536.1:0-3077 GCA_964624465.1 uncultured Isosphaeraceae bacterium | reverse complement strand
GGGGGGGGGGGGGGGGGGGGGCGGGGCCGGGGCCCCGGCCGGGGGGGGGGGGGCCCGGGGGGGGGGGGGGCCCCCCGGCGGGGGGGGGGGGCGGGGGGGGGGTAGGCGGCGGGGTCGATCAGGTGGCGGAGGGCGTGGCGGTAGAGCGGGCACTCGGCGTGCTGCCGCTGCGCGGCCGGGCGGAGCCGGGCGGCCAGGTCGGGGCGGTCGAGCCGGACGGCCGCGGCGTACCGGCCCAGGGGGGAGAGGCGGGGGGAGGGGCGGGAGACGACCGTCTCGATCGGCTCGCCGGCGCGGCATCGGGCGTGCACGGTGCGGATCTCGTCGGCGACCTCCCGGCGGAGGCCGGCGATCAGGGCGCGGACCCGGCGCCGGTAGCGGCGGATGGCCAGCCGGGGCTGGAGCAGCACCCAGGGGCTGGCCAGGGGTTCGGGAGCCGGCTGCGCGGCGGCGAACAGCTCGGGGTCGATCGGCAGCCAGGGGCTGCGGCGGTGGGCCTCGGCCAGGCCCCGGGCCAGATCCTCCCAGAGCCGGGGATCGACCGCCGGCCGGCGGAACCGGACCCGGCGGCCCCGTCGCTCGTACGCCTGCTCGATGCGCTGGGCCACCAGGGAGATGCTGCGGGCGGTGTCGTGGCGCACGGTCACCTCGCGGTCGTCGGGGTGAGGAGGGGATGCCGGCCGCTCCAGGGCGGGGCGGTCGGCGGGTCATCGAGGGCCGGGAGTCCGGGCCTCACCCCCGGGACCGCGATCCGCGACCGGCCGCGACCGACTTTCCGGCCCGGACTGCGGTTCGCGGCCCGCGGCCCCCTCTGACCCACCCTAGGGCGCGGCGCAGCCGGGCGGGCCCCGGCGCCCCTAGAATGAACCGGGCCTGCCGCCCCAGCGGCCGGGCCCTCGGAGGCGATGCCCATGACCGACCCGTCCGATCGGCCCGCCTCGCGGTCCCGGGGCTCCCGCCGGGCGCGGGGGCTGAGCCTGCTGCTGCTGGTCCTGGCCGCCGCCGGCTTCCTCTGGTGGCGGTCCACCCACCCTCCGGTCGCCCCGCCGCAGGCCGGGCCCGCCGCGCCCCCCGCCCCCGGGACCGGGGCGCTGCCACCGCCGGCGGGGCCCGGGTACCTGTTCTGCCTCTGGAACGTCGAGAACCTCTTCGACGACGTCGACGACCCCGCTCAGGACGACCCCGAGGAGGACGGTTTCGCCCGCGACCCCGACCGGCTGCGGCAGAAGCTCGACCTCGTGGCCGAGGCCCTGGTGCGGCTGGACAACGGGCGCGGGCCGGACCTCCGGGCCGTGGTCGAGGTCGAGACCCGCCGCGCCGCCGAGCTGCTCCGCCAGGCGCTCAACGCCCGGCTGCCGGAGCCGCTGCGGTATGCGACCCTGATCCACCGGGACCTCCGCACCGGCCGCCGGTTCGAGCCGGCGGTGATCACCCGTCTGGACCAGGCCGGCACCGGCCCGGCGGCCATCCTGGGCCGGGCGCTCGGGTCGTGGTTCGGAGGGCCGCCGCGACGGTCGGTCCGGGGGCCGCAGGACTTCGGCGAGCGCCGGATCCTGGAGGCGCGGGTGACGGCCCGGGGCCAGCCGCTCACGCTCCTGATCAGCCACTGGACCAGCCAGCGGACCGACACCGTCGGCACCCGCCGCGAGGGATATGCCGACGCGCTCCTGGCCGCCGTGACCGACCGGCTGGCCCGCGACCCGGCCGACGACCTGCTGCTGGCCGGCGACTTCAACGCCGAGCCGACCGACCCGGCCGTCGCCGGGCGCCTGCGCGCCGTCGGCGACCCGGCGCGGGTGCGGCTGGGGGCGCAACCGCCCTGGCTCCTGAACCTGATGGCCGGGCGCGACCCCGAGCAGTTCGGTACGTACCGGTTCCAGGGGCGCTGGGAAATCCTGGACCAGGCGGTGGCCAGCCCCGGGCTGCTCGATGCCCGGGGCTGGCAGGTGTTGCCGGAGACGCTGCGGGTGGACCGCGACGCCTCGCGGCGGACCGGCCGCGACGGCCGGCCGTTCCGGTTCGGCGCGGTGGCCAACGACGGCCCGCGGGGGGCCTCCGACCACTTCGCCGTGACCGTGCGGCTGCGGCTGGCGCCGCCGGGGCCCGACCGCTGATCCGGGGGAGTCGGCACGCGGTGTGCTCTCGGATGGCTGCCCGGTCGGAGGTGGCCATGTCGGCCGCCCTCCCGGTGCGGGCTCGGGTCGCCGCGTCGTGGGCTGCGGCCGGGAACCGCTGCGCGCCGGGCCCGTCCTGGCCTCTGATCGCACCCCCTGAAGGAGCCGCCGATGCGTGTCTGGCCGGGCAAACCCTACCCCCTGGGCGCGACGTGGGACGGCGCCGGGGTGAACTTCGCCCTGTTCTCCGAGAACGCCACCAAGGTCGAGCTCTGCCTGTTCGACCAGATCGAGGCCGGGCCCGAGTCGCAGCGGGTGATCCTGCACGAGCACACCGACCAGGTCTGGCACTGCTACCTGCCCGACGTGCTGCCCGGTCAGCTCTACGGCTACCGCGTGCACGGCCCGTACGCGCCCGCCGAGGGGCACCGGTTCAACCCGAACAAGCTCCTGCTCGACCCCTACGCCCGCCTGATCGGCCGCGACCTGCGCTGGGATGACTCGCTGTTCGGCTACCAGCTCGGCCAGGAGGACACCACCTTCGACGATCGCGACAGCGCCCCGTTCGCGCCGCTGGCGCGGGTGGTGGACCCCTCGTTCACCTGGGGCGACGACCGGCCACCGCTCACGCCCTGGCACAAGACGCTGATCTACGAGGCGCACGTCAAGGGCCTGACCATGCGGCACCCCGAGGTGCCCGAGCCCCTGCGCGGCACGTACCTGGGCCTGGCCACCGAGCCGATCCTGGAGCACCTGCGGAGCCTGGGCGTCACCGCCATCGAGCTCTTGCCCGTGCAGCAGCACCTCGATGACCGCTTCCTGGTGGAGCGGAACCTGGTCAACTACTGGGGCTACAACACGCTCGGCTACGTCGCCCCCGACGACCGCTATGCGGCGCACAACAACACGCTCGACGCCGTGCAGCAGTTCAAGACCATGGTGCGCTCGCTGCACGCCGCCGGC
>CAZUZD010000535.1:0-3080 GCA_964624465.1 uncultured Isosphaeraceae bacterium | reverse complement strand
CGCCATCGCCACCCCCAACGGTGGTGAGGTCGTCTCCATGGACACGTTCAACTGAGCGAGTCCGAGACCGCGACCCGGTCGGAGTCTGGCCCTGGCTGGACTCCGACCGGGATGGGTTTGCCAGGGTAGGGGCAGCCCGGCGCGCAGGCGTCGGGCTCAACTCTGCGCCGGTGCCTGACTCGATCGAAGCGACAACGGCCCTGGAGTGCAGGGTGCACGACGGGCCCGTTGACGTCCTTTTCGCCCTCCCTCGCGAAGGGCAGTTCCGGAGGATCTGCATGAAGAAGGGTCGTCGTGGTTTCACGCTGATCGAGCTGCTGGTGGTCATCGCGATCATCGGCGTCTTGATCTCACTGCTGCTGCCGGCCGTCCAGAGCGCCCGCGAGGCCGCTCGCCGCAGCCAGTGCGTCAACAACGTCAAGCAGCTCGTCCTCGCCGTCCACTCCTACTGCGACGCCAACGGCAGCATGCTCCCCATGCACTTCGTCGACGATCCCTGGGATCGCGGCGTCGGACAGCCCGGCGTCAACCAGAGCATGTCGCTGCACGTCCGCATCCTGCCTTATCTCGAGCAGAACGCGGCCTACAACTCCTACAACTTCACCTTCGGCGCCCGCTGGGGTGGAAACTCCCCCGGCTGCCCCCCCGACTGCAACGCCGGCGAGCTCTGGGGCGTCATCCAGATGACCGCCGCCACCGCCCAGGTCGCCAGCATGCTCTGCCCCTCCGACCCCAACCCGGGTCAGAATGACAACATGGGCTGGAGCGGCAACCAGCGCAAGGTCGGCGTCAACAACTACCCCAACAACATCGGCCTGAACCGCCACCTCAACGGCTGGGCCTTCAACGGCCCCGGCTGGATCGGCACCACCTGGGACGGCGTCCTCAAGCCCGCCACCACCATCGCCACCTTCGTCGACGGCACCAGCCAGACCGCCCTGTTCTCCGAGTGGGTCAAGGGACCCGCCCGCATGGACGGCCCCGCCGACGGCCTCGGCATGGTCTACCGCGCCGGCATCAACTCCGACCAGTTCAGCGGCCAGCCCTACGCCGACTGGCTCCAGGCCCAGCAGTGCGCCCGCAACGGCGTCACCCGCGACTGGGGCTGGAAGGGCGAGTGGTACAGCCAGGGTGACCGCAACTGCTACAGCCACACCCAGACCCCCAACCGCCGCTCCTGCAACTACGGCAACGTGGGCGTCGACGGCCGTGGCACCATCACCATGATGGCCGCCAGCTCGCTCCACCCAGGCGGCGTGAACGTCGGCTTCATGGACGGCTCGGTCAAGTTCGTCAAGACGACCATCAACTACGTCTCCTGGTACGCCATCGCCACCCCCAACGGTGGTGAGGTCGTCTCCATGGACACGTTCAACTGAGCGAGTCCGAGACCGCGACCCGGTCGGAGTCTGGCCCTGGCTGGACTCCGACCGGGATGGGTTTGCCAGGGTAGGGGCAGCCCGGCGCGCAGGCGTCGGGCTCAACTCTGCGCCGGTGCCTGACTCGATCGAAGCGACAACGGCCCTGGAGTGCAGGGTGCACGACGGGCCCGTTGACGTCCTTTTCGCCCTCCCTCGCGAAGGGCAGTTCCGGAGGATCTGCATGAAGAAGGGTCGTCGTGGTTTCACGCTGATCGAGCTGCTGGTGGTCATCGCGATCATCGGCGTCTTGATCTCACTGCTGCTGCCGGCCGTCCAGAGCGCCCGCGAGGCCGCTCGCCGCAGCCAGTGCGTCAACAACGTCAAGCAGCTCGTCCTCGCCGTCCACTCCTACTGCGACGCCAACGGCAGCATGCTCCCCATGCACTTCGTCGACGATCCCTGGGATCGCGGCGTCGGACAGCCCGGCGTCAACCAGAGCATGTCGCTGCACGTCCGCATCCTGCCTTATCTCGAGCAGAACGCGGCCTACAACTCCTACAACTTCACCTTCGGCGCCCGCTGGGGTGGAAACTCCCCCGGCTGCCCCCCCGACTGCAACGCCGGCGAGCTCTGGGGCGTCATCCAGATGACCGCCGCCACCGCCCAGGTCGCCAGCATGCTCTGCCCCTCCGACCCCAACCCGGGTCAGAATGACAACATGGGCTGGAGCGGCAACCAGCGCAAGGTCGGCGTCAACAACTACCCCAACAACATCGGCCTGAACCGCCACCTCAACGGCTGGGCCTTCAACGGCCCCGGCTGGATCGGCACCACCTGGGACGGCGTCCTCAAGCCCGCCACCACCATCGCCACCTTCGTCGACGGCACCAGCCAGACCGCCCTGTTCTCCGAGTGGGTCAAGGGACCCGCCCGCATGGACGGCCCCGCCGACGGCCTCGGCATGGTCTACCGCGCCGGCATCAACTCCGACCAGTTCAGCGGCCAGCCCTACGCCGACTGGCTCCAGGCCCAGCAGTGCGCCCGCAACGGCGTCACCCGCGACTGGGGCTGGAAGGGCGAGTGGTACAGCCAGGGTGACCGCAACTGCTACAGCCACACCCAGACCCCCAACCGCCGCTCCTGCAACTACGGCAACGTGGGCGTCGACGGCCGTGGCACCATCACCATGATGGCCGCCAGCTCGCTCCACCCAGGCGGCGTGAACGTCGGCTTCATGGACGGCTCGGTCAAGTTCGTCAAGACGACCATCAACTACGTCTCCTGGTACGCCATCGCCACCCCCAACGGGGGTGAGGTCGTCTCCATGGACACGTTCAACTGAGCGAGTCCGAGACCGACCGATCGCCCGATCTGCCCAACCGACCCGCCCTGGCACCTGCCCGGGCGGGTCGTTGTCTTTTCACCGAGTTGGGAAAGATCGCTTCCTGTACCTCAGCGTCGCAGGGCGCGACGACGCCCTGAAATTCTTAGCTTACGAATTTTTTTGGCTTTATTTGGAGTGTCTGAAATCCATCGGATTCAGGCCCGGCGATGCCGGACCCTGATGTTTTAAGTATTTGAGACGAAGGCTTTAGGAGAACGGGGGCCGACCCGAGCCGCGGCGGATCCGGCGGTGAACGGGTCGAGGGGGGGCGGGGGGGCGGGACAACCTGGGGCCAGGCGGGGCAGGATTGTCGCTCTTTCTCCGCTACGGGGACG
>CAZUZD010000534.1:0-3082 GCA_964624465.1 uncultured Isosphaeraceae bacterium | reverse complement strand
GGCGCGCCGCCTCGGGCCCGAGGCGGCGGCGGGCCCTGGCCAGCGCCGGGCGCCGGGCCGTCGTCGCGGTCGGCCAGGCGCGGGCCAGCAGGGCCGCCACGCGGTCCTGGTCCGGGCCGCCGGCGGCGATCGCGGCGATCGCCTCGGCCATCAGCCCGCTCAGGTGGTCGGACTGGCGGCCCGGCGATTCGAACCGGGCCATCAGCTCGGGCACGGCCGCGGCCGCCCGCGGGCCCAGGATGCCCAGCGACCACACCGCCTCGGCCTGCCGGAACTCCAGGCGGGCGGCCAGGGCCGGGTCGATCGCCGGCGCCCCGGGCGCTGGGTCCGCGCTGCGGAGGACCGCCAGCAGCAGCCCCACGGCCTCCGGCGGTGGGGGGTCCGGCTCGCTCCAGAGCTCGCCGATGGCCCCCGAGGCCATCCCGAGCCGGTCGTGGCCCGCGGGGGGCTCGGGCCCCGGGGCCGCGTCGAGCTCCCGGCGGATCAGCGCCAGGATCGCCGGCAACGCCGGCCGGGCCTCGGGCCCCATGTGGTTGATCGCCGTGGCGCACACGAGGCGCACGTGGGGGTCGTCGTCGGAGAGCCCCTCGACCAGCCGCGGCAGCGCCGAGGGGTCGAGCCGGACGGTCAGGAAGGTCTGCTCGTAGGCCCGCCGGACGACGGCCGTCTCGGCGGGCAGCCGTCGCAGCGCCACCGGGAGCAGCCGCTCGGGCCCCCGGCCGTACTCGGCCACCGCCACCGCGGCCTGGGCCCGGACCGCGTCGGCCGGGTCGTCCAGGCATGCGAGCAGCGGCCCCGGGGGCTCCCCCAGCCCGCCGATCGCGGCGACCGATCCCAGCGCCTGCGCCGCCCGGGCGCGCAGCGGGGCGGCGGGGTCCGCCAGCAGGGGCGTCAGCGCCGCCTCGAACTCCGCCGCCCGCGACGGGTCCAGCAGCCTGGGATCGCCGAGCGCCTGCGCCGCCGCGCCCCGGACCAGCACCGACTCGTCGGCCAGCGCCCGCAGCACGTGCGGGGCCAGCCGCGCGAACTCGGGCGGCACCACGACCAGCGGCAGGCTCAGCAGCGTCTCCGTCCGCCGCGCCTCGTCGCCGGCGGTGATCTCGGCGATCAGCACCGCGATCGGCCGGTGGCTGCGGTCCGCCAGGCCCAGCCGCGCGGCCAGCCACCGCGACGGCGGCGGCGGGTCGACACCCAGGCCATCCCCGCCCCAGACGCGCAGGAGCACGAAGCCCAGCGCGGCCCCCAGGGCCGCCCGCGTCGCGATCGCCCGGCGCACGCGCCGGCCTGGCGGTGGCCCCCCACCCATCGTCCGCTCCTCCGCGAGGTGGCCGCGGCCGGGCCGGGCCGGCCGGTGCGAAGCGAAGCGACCTCGGGTCCGATGGTATTCGGTAGCGGAGCCGGCCGACAAGCGGCCCCTCGCACGGTCGACCGGATGCGGGAGGATCAGCCGCCCGGCTCGTCGTCGAGCGCCAGGGCCAGCTTCAGCCGGGCCTGGTTCTCGAGCTGCCGGACCCGCTCGCGGGTCAGGCCCAGGGCCTCGCCGATCTCGCGCAGGGTCATCGGGGCCGGGCGCCCCAGGCCGAACCGCATCCGGAGCACGGCCGCCTCGCGGTGGTCCAGCGTCTCCATCTGGCTCAGCACCCGGCTCAGGTCGTCGGCCTCGACCAGCGCCTCGCCGGGCGACTTCAGGCGGTCGTCGGTCAGCACCTCGTCGAGCAGCTGGCCGTCGGCGTCGGGGCCGTCGAGGTGCGGGGTCAGGCCGTTGACGCGGATCGCCTTGACCACGATGCCGATCTTGCGGGGCGAGAGCCGCAGCGCCCGGCCCACCTCCTCGGGCGTGGGCGGGCGGCCCAGCCGCTCGGCCAGCGCCGCCGTCACCCGCCGCCACTTCGCCAGCAGCGTCACCATGTACGCCGGCAGCCGGATCGGCTTGCCCTGGTTCATCACCGCCCGGCGGATCGACTGCTTGATCCAGTAGCTGGCGTAGGTGCTGAACCGCACCGACAGGCCGCCGTCGAACCCCTCGACGGCCCGCATCAGGCCCAGGTTCCCCTCCTCGATCAGGTCCTCCAGGCTCAGCCCCTTGTTCAGGTACCCCCGCGCGATGTTCACCACCAGCCGCAGGTTCGCCTTCACCATCCGCTCCCGCGCCTCGGGGTCGCCCGCCGCCACCCGGGCCGCCAGGTCCCGCTCCTCGGCGGCGTCCAGCAGCGGCGTGCCGTTGATCTCCTGCAGGTAGATCTGCAGCACCGTCTGGGCCTCGCGGTCGGTGCGACCAGTGCGCATCGCCATGGGTAGGGCTCCGTGGCCAAGGGGGGACGGTCCGGCCCCGGCCCACGCCGGCCCGGGACCCCTTCGGGGCGGAACGCGGACCGCGCCGCCGCTCCGACGCCGCGACCCGCGATCCAGCCGCCCAGCAATCGATCCGTCCGTCGGTCCGCAGCGTCAACGTAGGTCACCTGCCAGACGATGCCAACTGCCGCATGTGCGAATCCTGAGCACCCATCAGTGCCCAAGCCATCCAGATCGACCCAACCGGCACAATTTCGCCATCAACCCCAGAATCTCCAGAATCCTTGATCGCCACAGGCCGGCGGGACAGGGGAGCCGGCGGGGAAAATGGGTCAACGGGGGGAATCCCGGAGGTCGATCGAGAGGGCGAATGGATGGCCTCAGGAGCCGGCCGCCGGGTGCCCGCCCGGTCGGACGCCGGTGGCCGGGGGGCCCGGACGGGACTCGCCGGGTCCCGGCACTCTCGCGTGAAAGGAAGCCGCCATGCTGCGGTCGAGTTGGCCCGCTCTCATTGCCGCCGTGGCCCTGGCCACGGTGGGCTGTGCGCACTGCAAGAAGTGCAGCAAGTTCCCGAACCCGGGCCTGACCGAGCCCGGTTGCGCCCCCTCGGGGATGCCGACGGCCGCCATGATCGGCGAGCCGATGCCGGCGACCGAGACGTACATGGTCGCGCCGCCGTCGGGCCCGCCGGTCTCGGCGGCGCCCTCGCCGTTCACGGTGCCGGCCTCGCAGTACAACCCAGCCCCGGTCACCACCGCCACCCCCGCGCCGGCCCCGCCGGCCGGGGTGC
>CAZUZD010000533.1:0-3116 GCA_964624465.1 uncultured Isosphaeraceae bacterium | reverse complement strand
ACCCCTGACCTCTTGCATGCCATGCAAGCGCTCTCCCAGCTGAGCTAATCCCCCGCAGATGGTTCGCAAAATGTATCGGCAGATCCGGCGGCTGTCAACACCCCAGCTCCGGGGCCGGCCCGAGGAGCCGGCCGCGTAGAATAGCGGGACCCCGGCGGCTCGTGACGGACCGTCGCGGCCCGGGGCCGCCCGTCTCGAGGAACGTTCGCGATGTCCGATGCCGCCGACCGCACCCTGATCCTGACCAACGACGACGGCATCGACGCCCCTGGCCTGGCCGCGCTGGGCCGCGCGGCGACCGGCCTGGGCCGGCTCGCGACGATCGCCCCGGCGGGCCCCGAGTCGAGCTGCGGCCACGCGGTGACGACGCACCGATCGGTGCGGATCGAGCCCCAGGGTCCGGGGCGATTCGCCGTCGACGGCAAGC
Organism: uncultured Isosphaeraceae bacterium; assembly: GCA_964624465.1. Classification (GTDB taxonomy): domain Bacteria; phylum Planctomycetota; class Planctomycetia; order Isosphaerales; family Isosphaeraceae; genus CAZUZD01. Next base: position 2,689 of record CAZUZD010000533.1, on the reverse strand, counting down.
CGGCCGACTGTGTGCGGCTGGGCCTGGCGCACCTGGAGCCGCGCGCCGCCTGGGTGATCTCGGGCATCAACGCTGGCGGCAACCTGGGCGTCGACGTGTACATCTCGGGCACGGTGGCCGCCGCCCGCGAGGCCGTGCTCCACGGCCGGCCGGCGATTGCGCTGTCGCACTACATCTACCGCAGCCGTCCGATCGACTGGGAACTCGCCGCCGCGCGGGGGCGACGGGTGCTGGACCAGCTGCTGGAGCTCCCCTGGGAGCCGGGCACGCTCTGGAACGTGAACCTGCCGCACCTGGAGCCGCACGAGCCCGAGCCCGAGGTCGTCTTCTGCCCGCTCGACCCCTCGCCCTTGCCGCTGTCGTACCGGCTCGAGGCCGGCGAGGCGACGTACACCGGCGTCTACCGCGACCGGGCCCGGCAGCCCGGCTGCGACGTGGACGTCTGCTTCTCGGGCCGGATCAGCGTGAGTCGGCTGCGGCTGTTCCCGCTCGATCTGCCTGTGCCCTGAGCCGTTGCGGCCTGGATCGGCCCGAGCCGGTCGCGTCATAATGGGTATGTGCGGGCCACCGCCCCGCCGACGGGCGTGGCCCCGGCATCCGGAATCCTCCCATTTGGTCCAGCAGCGAGGTCGATCGGACATGAACCGTACGAGCAGGTGGGCATTGGTGGCGCTGGGGCTGTCCACCTGGGGCTGTGGCCCGCCGCAGGTCACGCAGGCGCTGCCGGCCGGGGTGCAGGCGCGTCAGGAGGTCTCCGACGAGGACCAGGCTCAGGCCCTCGGCGAGCAGGCGGGGATGGGCGCCATCCAGCCGCCGACGACGGCGATCGCCACCGAGATCAAGGGCCTGCCGGCGTCGCCGACCGGCAAGGCGCTGGAGGCCGAGGGCGGCCTGTCGTACGAGACGATCACCCCGGGCGGCGGCGCCGAGATCCGGCCGGGCCAGATGGCGGTGGTGCACTACGTGGGCCGCCTGACCAATGGCACCGAGTTCGACAGCTCGCGGCCCAAGGGCCAGCCGTTCAAGTTCCGGGTCGGGGCCGACCGCGTGATCAAGGGCTGGCACCTCGGCGTCGCCGGCATGAAGCAGGGCGAGACCCGCCGGCTCACCCTCCCGCCCGAGCTGGCCTACGGCAAGGATGGCAGCCCGCCGGTGATCCCGCCCGACGCCACGCTGGTCTTCGACATCGAGCTGCTCGGCATCGAGTGAGCCAGCCCGGCTGCCCGACTCGTCCGCACCACCACCTGGCCCGATCCGGCCCGCCTTGCCGGATCGGGCCGGTTGCGTTAGCCTCCCGGCGGCACGCCCCCACGGACCCCGGGGTGGGGCGGCCCCGCCCCCGGAGCTGCACCGGCATGGAAGCCACCGAGCGTCCGCACCCCATCGCCCCCGCCGCGGCGACTCCGCCGTCGCCGCCGCCCGACCTGTCGGGGCTCCGGGTGGCCCTGGTGCACGACTGGATCAACGGCCGCCGTGGCGGCGAGAAGTGCCTCGAGGTGCTCTGCGAGGCCTTCCCCCACGCGCAGCTCTTCACGCTGATCCACGAGCCCGGCTCGGCCGGCCCGACGATCGGCCGGATGCAGATCCGCACCTCGCCGTTGCAGCGGATTCCCGGTGTCCAGCGGCACTACCGCAAGCTCCTGCCCCTGATGCCGCTGGCCGCGCGGGCCTGGCGCCCGGGGGCCGTCGACCTGGTGGTGAGCCTGAGCCACTGCGTGGCCAAGGCGGTGCGGGTGCCCGCCGGCGTGCCCCACGTCTGCTACTGCTTCACCCCCATGCGCTATGCCTGGGACGGCCGCGATGCCTACCTCGACGGCTGGTCGGGCCGCTCGCTGACCCGGGGCCTGGCCGGCTGGACCCTCGACCGCCTCCGCGCCTGGGACCGCGCCACGGCGCGCAACGTGAGCCACTTCGTGGCGATCTCGGAGACCGTGCGCGAGCGGATCGAGCGCTGCTACGATCGCGAGAGCGTGGTCATCCAGCCGCCGGTGGACACCGACTTCTACACGCCCGGCGACACGACTCCGGCCGCCCGCGAGCCGTACTACCTCTGCGTCTCGGCGCTGGTGCCGTACAAGCGGCTGGACCACGCGGTGCGGGCCTGTACGGCGCTGGGGCGTCGGCTGGTGGTCATCGGCGCCGGCCCCGACCGCGAGCGGCTGGAGGAGCTGGCCGGCCCGACGGTCGAGTTCCTGGGCTGGCAGCCCGACGCGGTGGTGCGCGACCACCTGCGGCGGTGCCGGGCGCTGCTGTTCCCGGGGGTCGAGGACTTCGGCATCGTACCGATCGAGGCCCTGGCCTGCGGCACCCCGGTGCTGGCGCTCGGAATTGGCGGCGCGGCCGAGACGGTCGACGACCGGGTCGGTCGCGTCTTCGGCGACCGCACGGCCGAGGGCCTGCTGGCGGCGATCCTCGGCTGGGAGCGGGACGGGATGCCGCACGACCCGACCCTGGCGCGGCAGCGGGCCGAGGCGCTGGCGACCCCGGTCTTCCGCGATCGGCTGCTGCGGCACCTGGCCGGGGTCGTCGCCGATCGCGCGGCGGTGACGGCGCACGCGGCGCCGCCGGCGCCCCACGTGCTGCGGCGGCGGGCCGCGGCCCGCCGGCGCGGGGCCCTGTGAGGGACCCCCCCCCGGCCGGCGGCTGTCGGGGGCACCCCCGCGCCCGCGCCCGCGGGCCCTCGGGCTGC
>CAZUZD010000532.1:0-3124 GCA_964624465.1 uncultured Isosphaeraceae bacterium | reverse complement strand
CCCAGGGCGAGGCGCCGGCGCTGGCCCGCGCCGGCCTGTTCGCCTACCGCGTCCTCGAACCCGCCCCCGCGCCCTCGGCCGCGGCGGTGATCGCGCGGCTCGACACCGGCGACCCCTGGATCGTCGAGCGCCCCTCGGGCCGTGGCCGGGTGATCGCGCTCGCCGGCCCGCTCGACGCCGAGGGGGGAACCCTGCCGGTGAACCCTGACTTCGTCCCGCTGATCCACACCCTCGTCTTCCGCCTGGCCGACCCCTCGGCTTCCGAGCGGTCGCATCGGCCGGGCGAGTCGCTCCGCGTGCCCCTGGCGGCGGTGCCCGAGGCCGGCGTCGCCGAGCTGAGCGTGCGGCGCCCCGATGGCCGCGAGGCCCGCGCCGCCATCGAGCGCACTGGCGCCCGTGCCGAGGCCCGCTTCGACGCCGCCGACGAGCCCGGTCTCTACACCTTCGCGCTGCCCGAGGGCGGCTCGGCCCACGTGCTGGTCGAGGCCGACGCCCGCGAGGCCGAGCCCGAGCCGCTCGAACCGGCCGAGGCCGCGACCCTGGCGCGGGGCTGGCCGCTGACCTTCGCCACCGACCCCGACGGCCTGGCCGTCCGCCTGCTCTCGGGCGCCGGGGCCGGCGGCCCCCGGCCCCTGTGGCGGTGGCTCGTGCTACTGGCCCTGGGCGGCCTCTGCCTGGAGGTGCTCGCCACCCGCCGCCTCGCCCGCCGCCGCGGCCTGGCCACGCCCGTCGAGGAGTGACTCCGGCCCGACCCGGCCCGACCCCGATCCGACCCCGAACCCTCCACCCGGAACCCTCCTCATGAGCGCCCGCATCCTGCTCGCCGCCCTGGCCCTGCTGACGACCGGCGTCGCGCCCGCGGGCGCCGCGACGGATGACGCCGCGCCGCGGCCGACGAAGGTCCTGCTGCTGGGCAAGGACCGCGACCATCCCCCGCGCTCGCACGAGTACCTGGCCGAGTGCGAGCTGCTGGCGCGTTGCCTGCGGCAGACGCCCGGCGTCGTGGCGATCGTCTCGGACGGCTGGCCGCGCGACCCGGCCGTGCTGGAAGGCCTCGACGCGATCGTGCTCTACACGGCCAACGGCGGCGACGTGCTGTTCGGCCCCGAGCATCGCGACGCGGCCGAGGCCTTGCTGAAGCGCGGGGTGGGCCTGGTCGCCGTGCACTGGTCGACCGGCGTGACGGCGGGCCCGAACCAGCCGGCGCTGCTGGCGCACCTGGGCGGCGCCTTCGGGGTGACCTTCAGCAAGCTCGCCGTGACCGAGTCGACCCTGACCCAGGCCGGTCCGCCGCACCCGATCCACCGCGGCTGGTCGGGCTTCCCGCTGCGGGACGAGTACTACTACGACCTCGAGTTCCGCGACGGGATCACGCCGGTTCTCACGGCCGAGCTCGACGGCAAGGCCCGGACCGTGGGCTGGACGTTCGAGCGGCCCGACTCCCAGGGCGGCCGGTCGTTCGGCCTGGTCTGCGGCCATTTTCATGACGGCGTCTGGACCGACGCCCGGTTCCGTCGCGCCGTGGTCAACGGCATCCTCTGGGCCGCGCGCCGCGAGGTGCCCGAGGCCGGCGCCCCCTGCGACGCCACCGCCGCCGACCTGACCCTGCCCCCCGACCCGCGCGAGGTCGCCAAGTGATCGCCACGGCGCCATGGCTGCTGCCGCTGGCCGACCTGGCGCTGAGCCTGGGCGGCGGGCGCCGGATCGTGCTGGCCGGCTCGGCGCTGGGCTGGGTCTGGCTGGCCATTGGCGCGGTGGCCGTGGCGCTGCTGGTGCTGCTGTACCGGGCCGAGCGTCAGCTCACCTCGCGGCGCGCGGGCCTGGGGCTGCTGGGCCTGCGGCTGGCCGCGGCGCTGGCCCTGCTGGCGGCGCTCTTCGAGCCGGTCGCCGAGCGCACCCGGCAGGAGACCCGCCGGGGCCGCGTGGTCGTCGGCGTCGACCTCTCCGCCAGCCTCGACACGACCGACCCCGGCCGCACCGCCGACGAGCGGGCCGCGCTGGCGAAGGCCCTGGCGCTCGAACCGGGCGCGACCGTCGAGGCGCTCACCCGCCGCGAGGTCGCCCGCCGGCTGCTCGGCACGCCCTGGCTGGCGGAACTCTCCGGATCGCACGACGTCGAGCTGATCGGGTTCGCCCGCGAGGCCGTCGCCGGCCTGACCCCGACTGCGCTGGCCGAGCGCCTGTCATCGCCGCCGGCGCCCGACGACGCCGGGGCGCTGGCCACCGACTGGACGCCGGTGCTGGAGCGGGCCCTGACCGAGGGGACCGGGCCCACGCTCGGGGTCGTGCTCCTGACCGACGGCCGCCAGAACGCGGCGATTCCGACCACCGGCACCGCCGCCGGCGCCGACCCGATCGCCGACCGGCTGGCCGCGCGCGGCGTGCCCATCTTCCCCGTGCAGCTCGGCTCGACCGTGCCGCCGCCCGACGCCGCGATCGTCGCCGTGAGGGCCCCCGACCGCGCGACGGTCGGCGACGTGGCCGACGTCGAGGTCACGCTCAAGCTCGACGGTCAGACCCCGGGCGCCGCGGTGCCGGTGACGCTCGAACGTCCGGGCGCCGAGGCGATGCGCCAGGCGGCGACGGTCCCGGCCGACGGCGGCCGCCCGACGGTCACGTTCCGCGTGCCGCTGGCAGCGGCCGGGGTGATCCCGTTGACGGTGGCCGTGGGCCCGGTCGAGGGGGACACGCGGCCGGAGAACGATCGCCGCGCGCTGGCCATCGAGGCGACCGACGACCGCGCCCGGGTGCTCTTGATCGACGGCGAGCCGCGCTGGGAGTTCCAGTACCTCCGCAACGCCCTGCGCCGCGACCCGCACGTGTCGGTCGACGCCGTCGTCTTCCGCCAGCCGAGCCCGCCCGAGACGGCCAGCCCCACGTACCTGCCCGCGCTGCCGGCCGAGGCGCCCGAGGGCCCCGACCCGCTGGCGGCCTACGACCTGATCATCGTGGGCGACGTGACGCCCGACGACCTGCCGCCGGCCGCCTGGCGGCGGCTGGCCGCGTACGTCGACGCCCGCGGCGGCACGCTCGCCCTGGCCGCCGGCGCGCGCGCCTGGCCGGGGCTGGCCGCCGACGAGGCGGTGCGGGCGCTGCTGCCGGTCGTCGAGCCCCGCCTGGCCGC
>CAZUZD010000531.1:2045-3145 GCA_964624465.1 uncultured Isosphaeraceae bacterium | reverse complement strand
GCGCCCGCGACGCCCGCAGCAGCCTCGACGCCCTGGCCGATCGCGCCCGCCGCGCCATCACCCACGACCTCGACGCCCGCCGCCGCGACCTGGCCCGGCTCGCCGCGCAGGCCGAGGCCCTCAGCCCCCTGGGCGTGCTGGCCCGCGGCTACAGCCTCACCCGCCGCGCCGCCGACGGCGGCGTCGTCCGCCGCCCCGCCGACGCCCCGGTCGGCACCCTCCTGCGCACCCGATTGCCCGAGGGCGAGCTGCTCAGCCGCGTCGAGCCGCCGGCGCCCGATTAAACCCCCGGCCGTGGCTTCATCGGATCCCCGGCTGTGACCCGTCAGTTCCGGGACGGTCCGCACAGCGGACCCTACAAGTCTGGATCGGAAGCGCCTGTAGGGTCCGCTGTGCGGACCGATTGCCGGACCGCCCGCGCCCGAGGAACCGACCCGCTCCGTCCGTCCGGGCTCCACCGCTGCGATTCGCCCGACATCCGACCCGCCCGACCGAGGACCACGCCCCCATGACCGCCCCCCGCAAGGGTGCCCGCCGCACCGCCACCGAGACGGCGACCCCGGCCACCGAGACGCCCGGGTTCGAGGCCGCGTTGCAGGAGCTGGAGCAGTCGGTCGCCGCGCTCGAGTCGGGCCGGCTGGACCTCGACGCGGCGCTGGCCGTGTACGAGCGCGGGGTGAGTCTGATCGCCGGCTGCCAGCGGCTGCTCGACGCCGCCGAGCGCCGGGTCGCCGTGCTCACCGGCGTCGCCGCCGACGGCACCCCCCAGACCGCCCCCTTCGACCCCGCCAACCCCCCGCCCGAATCCCCCCGCCCCACCACCGCCACGTCTGCCCCGGCTCCCGCGCCCACCGTCACCGAGCCGGACGAGGACGACGACCTGGCCGACGTGCCGTTCTGACGCCGGGCGGTCGCCCAGCCGGCGGGAGCGCGAGCGTCGCCTCCGTCCAGGGCCGGGGATCCGGGCTCCGCTCCACGGAACCCGGGCACCCGGGTGGTTGCTCACTCTGACCCTCCCTCACGACGGATGCCGGGGTACCCGGGTCCCGCGGGCGGGGCCCGGTTCCAGGGGCCTTGCGAATCGTCGTCGTGGCCACGCT
>CAZUZD010000531.1:0-1945 GCA_964624465.1 uncultured Isosphaeraceae bacterium | reverse complement strand
CGTGGCCACGCTGCGGAGGCCTCCACATCGTCGGGCCGGGCGCGGCGATCGGGGCGGCCCGAGGGCGGGATGGGATCGGCGTGATCGAGAGGCACGAGCCTGTTGACCCGAGGGACAGGTCGCGCTAGCCTTGGGGACAGAGGCGGCGGGCCGGACCGGGGCCGGCACCGCCTGGAGCGAGAGCCGGAGGTGTCGGATGGCGGCCCGCATCGACTCGGCACGGGCGGCGGATCGGTGGCTGCGGCGGCTGGCGCGGGGGCTGGTGCTGGCCTGGGGCGTCGGCTGGATCGGGTTCAGCCTGGCGGCGGCCTGGGGCGAGCGGGCCACCGAGGGCCCCGGCGCGGTCGGAGAGCACCTGTCGCTGGCGCTGCTGGTGCTGATCTTCGGCGCGGTGGCCTGGCTCGGCGACCTGCCTGGCGGCCTGAGCCTGCTGGCGGTGGCCGGCCTGGGGCAGTGGCTCTGGCGGCCCGACGACGCGCTGGCCCTGGCGCTGACCTTCCCGCCGGCGCTGGCCGGGGTGATCCTGCTGGTGCTGGCCCTGGCCGAGGCCCCTGAGCCCCCCGGCCCGCTGGCCCACCATGACCCGCCCTCGGCCCTGCTGCGGCCCTGAGCCGGCCCCCCTCGGCTCGGGCCGGCGCTTCGCGGGACACCAAATCGGCGTGCGGGCGCTGGCCGGCTCGCCCCGGCGCTGGTAACGTATTTGCCCCTGACGCACGGCTGCCGGGACGGTCCGCCGCCGCCGTCGACAGGGGAATCCAGCCGCAGCGCCGCGCGACGCGGAGCCGGCCGGGATCTCGCGCCCGAATCTGGGCCGGGGCCCGGTCCGACCCGGGGCCGCCCTGGCGCCGCGATGGGGGGTGGCCGACCATGACGCCGACCACACCGAGCAAGACGACCGCCGCCATGCTGGGCCTGGGCCTCGAGGCCGCCACCCGCCTGAGCGTCGACGCCGCCCTGATCCTGGCCGAGGGGCCGCTGGACTGGCCCGCCATCCGCGAGCAGGCTGGCGAACTGAAGGTGCTGGTGACCATCCCCAGCGAGAAGCAGCGCGAGCCGATCACCGCCGCCGGCCTGGTGCCGCTGGAGCTGGAGTCGACCGAGACCTCGATCATCGAGTCGATCACCCTGGCCCTGATCCAGGCCGTGGCCGACGACCAGCTCGCCGCCGGCGCCCGCGTGCTGGTGCTGTACTCGGGGTTCGAGGCCGGCCTGCTCGACTCGATGACCGTCATCCGCCTGGGCGAGCATCTGGAGCGGCTCACCGCCAGCGACCTGAAGGCGCTCGAGACCAGCGTGCCGTTCGAGACCCTCAAGGCGGTCGTCGACGTCGCCGTCGAGATCGGCCGCGAGGGGCGCGAGGGCCAGGCCGTCGGCACCCTGATCGTCGTCGGCGACGCCCGCGAGGTCCTGAACCGCTCGCACACCCTGGGCTTCGACCCGTTCCGGGGCTACCGCCGCAAGGACCGGAACATCCGCGACGGCCGGGTCCGCGAGGCGATCACGGAGATCGCGCAGCTCGACGGCGCCTTCGTCGTCTCGCGCGACGGCACGGTCGGGGCCGCCTGCCAGATCCTCGACGCGCCCACCAGCGGCCTGACCCTGCCCAAGGGCCTGGGCACCCGGCACTGGGCGGCGGCGGCCATCACCCAGGCGACCGCCGCGGTGGCCGTGGTCGTGAGCCAGTCGACCGGCACCGTGCGGCTGTTCCAGGACGGCGAGGTCGTGCTCCGGATTGCCCCGATGCGGCACGTCCGCGCCATGAAGTGGCACGAGCACGAGAGCGAGCCCGGCCCGTCCTGGAGCGAGAAGGACTCCTGAGCGGCCGGGCCCGCGGCCCCGGCCCGAAATCGCCGCACTCGGGCTGAAGTCCCCGCCCCGGCCCGCCGATATCAGGGGTGATGCGCCCCGGCCGAGGCCGACCGGGGCCCGGGCACCATCGTCTTCT
>CAZUZD010000530.1:0-3148 GCA_964624465.1 uncultured Isosphaeraceae bacterium | reverse complement strand
CGCGGTGCGCCTTCTCGACCTCGTCGAGCAGGACCACGGCGTACGGCCGGCGGCGGACGCTCTCGGTGAGCTTGCCCCCCTCCTCGTAGCCGACGTAGCCCGGAGGCGCCCCGATCAGGCGGCTCACGTTGTGCTTCTCGCCGAACTCGCTCATGTCGATGCGGACCATGGCGTGCTCGTCGTCGAACAGGAACTCGGCCAGCGCCTTGGCCAGCTCGGTCTTGCCCACGCCCGTGGGCCCCAGGAACAGGAACGAGCCGATCGGCTTGTTCGGGTCGCTCAGGCCGGCGCGGCTGCGACGGACCGAGTCGGCGACGGCCTTCACGGCCGCCTCCTGGTTGACCATCCGCAGGTGGATCTGGTCCTCGAGCTTGAGCAGCTTCTCGCGCTCGGTGGTGAGCATCTTGGCGACCGGTATGCCGGTCCACTGGCTCACGACCTCGGCGATCTCCTCGGCGTCGACCTCCTGCTTCAGGAGCCGCTTGCCCTCCTGGGGCCCGGCGGCCTCGCCGCTGGCCTCGGCGCGGGCAACCTGGCCCTCCAGCTCCTGCTTCTCGGTCAGGAGCTTGGCCCCCTCCTCGAAGAGCTGGTCCGGGCGCTCGCCGCGGGCCTGGGTGGCGCGGATGTCGTCGCCGATCAGGCGCAGGCGGTCGTTGACGGCCGCCAGGCGGGACTGCAGGTCGGTGATGTTGCCCAGGCCCGACCGCTCCAGCTCCCACTGGCGGGTCAGGTCCTGGTTCTCCTTCTCGAGCCGGCCCAGCTCCTCCATCACCTCGGCCAGCCGCTCCTGCGCGTGCTCCTCCTGCTCGTTGACCAGCATCCGCTCGGCGAGCTTGAGCTGGTCGATTCGGCGGCGGACCACGTCGATCTCGGTCGGGACCGACTGGTTCTCCATCGCGATCCGGCTGGCGGCCTCGTCGACGAGGTCGATCGCCTTGTCGGGCAGGAACCGGTCGGTGATGTAGCGGGCGCCCAGCTTGGCGGCGGCAACGATCGCCGAGTCCTTGATCGTGACCCGGTGGTGGACCTGGTACCGCTCCTTGAGGCCGCGGAGGATCGCGATCGTGTCCTCGATGGTCGGCTCGCCGACGAACACCGGCTGGAAGCGCCGCTCCAGCGCGGCGTCCTTCTCGATGTGCTGGCGGTACTCGTCCAGCGTGGTGGCGCCGATGGTGCGGAGCTCGCCGCGGGCCAGGGCCGGCTTGAGCAGGTTGGCGGCGTCCATGGCGCCGTCGGCCTTGCCGGCGCCGACGACCAGGTGCAGCTCGTCGATGAACAGGATGATCCGCCCCTCGCTGGCGGTGACCTCCTTGAGCACGGACTTGAGCCGCTCCTCGAACTCGCCGCGGAACTTGGTGCCGGCGATCAGGGCGCCCATGTCGAGCGCGATGACCTTGCGGTTCTGGAGGCTCTCGGGCACGTCGCCCGAGACGATCCGCTGCGCCAGGCCCTCGACGATCGCCGTCTTGCCCACGCCCGGCTCGCCGATGAGCACGGGGTTGTTCTTGGTGCGGCGGGAGAGCACCTGGACCACGCGGCGGATCTCGCTGTCGCGGCCGATGACCGGGTCCATCTTGCCCTGGCGGGCGAGCTCGACGAGGTCGCGGCCGTACTTCTCGAGCGCCTGATACTTGTCCTCGGCGTTCGGGTCGGTGACCCGCTGCGAGCCGCGCACCTTGCGCATGGCGTTGAGCAGGCCGTCGCTCTCGACGCCGACGGCGGCCAGCACGTCGGCGGCGCGGCCCTTGACCTTGGTCAGGCCGAGCAGGAGGTGCTCGACCGAGACGTACTGGTCCTTGAGCCGGTCGGCCTCCTCGCTGGCGGCCTCGAAGACCTTGCTGAGGTCGGGGCCCAGCGTCATGTCGCCGCCGCTGACCTTGGGCAGCGCCTGCATCCCCTGCTCGGCGGCCCGCTGCAACTGTGGGGGGTTGATGCCGAGCTGCTGCAGCAGCGCCCGCACCACCGCCTGGTCGGGGTCAAGCAGCCCGGCCAGCAGGTGCATGGGTTCGAGCCGCTGGTGGCCCTGCTCGCGGGCCAGCTCCTGGGCCCGCTGGACGGCCTCTTGCCCCTTGAGCGTCAGCTTCTCGTGTCGGAATGCCATGGTCGGAAACCTCTGCCGCCCGGGCGGGCTGGTTCCGGAAGGGTGCCACGGGAGTCACGCCAATCAGCTATCAGTCATACGTCCCCGCCGCCGCCGGGGTTCGGGCGCGGGTGGCGCCGGCGGGCGATCACGCTCGAAGAGCCGGGGGTCGGGCCGCGGCGGCCAGGGGTGGGCCAGGCAGGCGGCGAGGGCCTCGGCCCAGGCGCGATCGGGGTCGGCGTCGGGGTGCGGGCCGTCCCAGCCGATCCCGGGCCGGCCGGTGTCCTGGCGCACGACCAGGGCCGCCAGGTCGGGCAGACCGGCGGCCCGGCAGCGGAGCGACAGGGGCACGAGCAGCTGGCGGTGCACCTGGCGGCGATTCAAGGGCGGGCCGACGCGGCCGGCCAGCTCGGTGTAGGTGAGGGTGCGGCCCTGGCGGGCGGCCTCGCGGAACACCGGCCAGGCGCGCCGGATCAATTCGTCGAGCGGGGTCATCCGGCGGCCTCCGCGGGGTCGGGGCCGGGGCCGATTCAGAAGAACGGGGCCTCGGGCCAGTCGGCGTGGTCGCGGGCCTCGCGGTAGCGGGCGAACCAGAAGTCGACGTCGCCGGGGGTGGTGGCGTCGCCGCGCTCGATGTACGGCTCCCACCAGGCGTCGACGGGCCGGAGCAGGGTGCCGAAGTCGGTGCGGGCCTTGGGCTTGGTGATCACGAGCGCGGCCAGGTCGGGGCGGCCGTTCTCGAGGCAGGCCTGCTGGATCGGCTTGAGGACCTTCGTCGAGATCGTCCGCGGGGTCTCCTTGAGGCCGACCTCGCGGCAGCGGTTGCAGAACTCGTCGTAGGACACCCAGGTCACCGGCTTGCGGTCGCGGGCGGCCTGGCCCAGCTCGCGGGCGATGCGGACCAGGATGGGGTAGGCCAGTCGTGCGTTCTCGACGGACATCGGCCCGCCTCCAGTTCGTGCTAGGGGATTGGCTGGGTCTGGCGGGGCGGGCCGGGCCGCCGGGCCGGGCCCCTCGGGGGGCCGCGGCCGGGGCGTCGGCACCCGCCGGGGACCGGGCCCCGGCGTG
>CAZUZD010000529.1:0-3149 GCA_964624465.1 uncultured Isosphaeraceae bacterium | reverse complement strand
GGGGGCCGGGTCGCTCGCGGCGGCCCGCAGCGCGGCCACGACGACGTCCAGGTCGCCGCAGTCGCCGGGCGTCGGCTCGACCTCGTGCGCCAGCCAGGGCCGCTCCAGGTAGCGGAACATGCGGATGGCCAGGTTGTCGTACACGCCGCCGTCGGTGAACGCCTGACGCTCGAAGGGCGCGGCGATCGCCCCCAGCTCGGCGGCGGTGAGCTGATACGGCGGGAAGAAGCCGGGGAACGCCGACGAGGCGGTGACGGCCATCGCCAGGGTCGCCAGCCCGGCCGGCACCTGGTCGAACTGCGAGCCCCCCTCGCCCACCCGCCGGTGCATCAGCATCGTGCCGCGGCTGAAGCTGCAGAGCCGCCCCTCGCTGAGGTTCGTCGCCAGCAGGTAGAGCCGGGGCGCCTCGGGCAGCTCGTGCAGGCAGGTGTCGCCGAAGAGCAGTTGCCGGTAGTGCCGCTCCAGCAGCCCGGTGAGCGTCATCTGCCGCTGCGCCGGCCGGAGCGCCAGCCAGCGGGCGGTGCGCCCGAGCATCACCAGCGGGTACCGCCGCACGATCCGGTTGCGGACGTCGCACTGCACCAGCCGGAGGATCTCGGCGGCGGCCGCGTCGAAGGCCTCGGGCGGGCCGTTGTAGCGGTTCCAGTTCTGCACCAGGTGCGCGGCCAGGATGCTGCCGCCGGAGACCGCCGTGATGTGCGTGACCGCGTCGAGCCGGCCCGCCTCGCGCAGGTACCGCACCACGCCCAGGTGGAAGAGCGTCGCCCGGAACCCGCCGCCGGAGAAGGCCAGTCCGAACCGCCGCATTCCAGGCACCCCCCTCGTCGCCAGACGCCACGAATCGCCCCGCAGGGGCCCGCCCGGCCGCTCGGTTATACCACGCGGGCCGGCACCGTGGGCAAACCGCGGGAGCTGCGGTGACTCTGGCGATCGGTCGGGCCGGTGCGGCCGGGCTTGCCGAGGCCGGCCGCCGGGGCCGATAATCGGCCGGCCGGGCGCAATTCGGTGCGCGGCGCGACGGCGGACCGTCGGTGCAGTGCAGTGCAGTGCGGTGGAGGTGTGCAGCATGGAGTGGCGAGCGCGGGCCCCGGTGCGGTTCTGTGACCTGGGCGGCTGGACCGACACGCGGATCGTCCCCCGGGGCGCGGTGCTGAACTTCACGGCGCGGCTCTACACGTATGCCACCCTCCAGGTGCAGGAGGGGCCCAGCGGCCTGATCCTGGAGAGCCTGGACACCGACGAGCGCACGCGGGTCGGCACGGTGCGCGAGCTGGAGTACAACGGTGTCCTCGACCTGCTCAAGGCCGCCGTGGCGCGCTCGGGCCTGAGCCTGCGCACCGGCGGGCTGTACTCCACCCGCCGGCAGGTGTCGCTCCAGGTGCGCTCCGACGCCCCGCCGGCCAGCGGCCTGGGCTCGTCGGCGGCGCTCGGCGTGGCGGTGATCGCCGCGCTGGCCCGGTTCAACGGCCGCCAGATGCTCGCCCACGAGGTCGCCCGCGAGTCGCAGCTCCTGGAGGTCGAGGAGCTGAAGCTGGAGGCCGGCGTGCAGGACCAGCTCGCCAGCGCCTACGGCGGCGTGAACTTCATGGAGGTGGAGTATCCGCACGCCCGGGTGCTGCCCGTGCCATTGGACCCCGCGGTGCGCTGCGAGCTGGAGGACCGGTTCGTGCTCGTGTACACCGGCCGGTCGCACTTCTCCAGCGGCATGCACCAGAAGGTGATCTCCGAGGCCGACCGGCACCAGAAGGACTTCGAGGCCCTGGCCGCCGCGGCCGTCGCCGGCAAGGACGCGCTGCTGGCCGGCGACCTGCCCGGCTTCGGCGCCGCCATGAACGCCAACTGGGAGGCGCAGAAGGCGCTCCACGCCGAGATCACCACCCCCGAGATCGAGGCCCTGCACCGCGCCACCCTGGCCGCCGGGGCCATCGGCTTCAAGGCCAACGGCGCCGGCGGCGGCGGCACGGTCACGATCCTGGCCGACCACGACCGCAGCCACCTGGTCAAGCGCGCCGCCACCGCCCTCGGCATGCAGGTCCTGCCCGCCTTCATCGACACCGAGGGCCTCCGCGTCTGGCAGCCCCCCGACGCCCCCTGACCGGCGGTCCGGCGGCCCGGCAGCCGGGTTCCGCGGATTGGCGGATTCGGCAATTGTTGAAGACCGGGTGATTTTGCGGCGGGACGGCGGTGCGGCGGGTCGGGGTGGCGTCGGAGCCATGATCATTGGTGCGCGCTTTGCTGCCAAGGGGGGCCGGGTCGCCCGGTCTCTCCAGGCCAGCGCCGGGCGGCTCCGTGGTTTCGACTGGCCGCGCCCGCTTCGCACCATCGAGGATCCGCATGCGCCGAACCCCCAGCGGTCTCGCCGCCCTGACGGCCGCCGCGCTGCTCAGTGCCGCCCCCGCCGCCCTGGCCCAGGATCCAGGGCAGCAGCTGCCGCCCCAGAACCAGAATCCGAACCGCCCGGCTGCCCCCGGCCAGGATCCGAACCGCATCGACCGGGCCCAGACGCCGGGTCGCGGCCAGGAGGGCGCCGAGGAGGCCGTGCCCGATTATTCCAGGATCGACGACGCCGGCTTCGCCCGCATGGCGGCCGTCGGCGGGCTGTATGAGGTCACCAGCTCGCGGCTGGTCCAGGGCCGCACCCAGAGCCAGCAGATCCAGCAGTTCGCCCAGCAGATGATCGAGGACCACAACCGCGCCAACCGCGAGCTGGTCACCCTGGCCGAGCAGAAGCAGCTCGAGGTGCCCCGCACGCTCGACCAGAAGCACCAGCAGATGATCGAGCGGCTGACGAACCTCAAGGGCGCCGAGTTCGACCGCGAGTACCTGCGGCAGCAGCTCCGGGCGCACGTCGAGGCCGTGGCGCTGTTCCAGGCCAAGAGCCAGAACGCGCAGGACCCGGACGTGCAGGCCTGGGCCCGCAAGACCCTGCCGGCGCTGCAGCATCACCTGGAGATGGCCCAGTCGATGTCCGGCGCCCAGCCGGGCGCCGCGGGCGCGGCCGGCGTGGGCACCCGCCCCGGCGGCGCGGCCATCCCCGCCGGCGGCAACACTCCGGGCCGTCCCGGTGGCGCGGCCGGTCAGCCGGGCGCCGGTCGACCCGGCGGCGCCAGCACCCCGGGCGGGACCACCACCCCGGGCGGTGCCGGCCA
>CAZUZD010000528.1:0-3156 GCA_964624465.1 uncultured Isosphaeraceae bacterium | reverse complement strand
TGCCGCGCTGCTTGAAGATCGCCACCCGGAACCGGGCCATGTCGCCGAAGGCGAACCCGAAGTCGGTGCCGCCGACCTCCTGGAGCTCCTGCTGGCAGCGCTCCGGGGTGATCGACTTCATCAGGGCCACCGTGTCCGGGGCCTCCAGCACCTTGGTGGCCAGCGGCCGCATGTGGCCGCCCAGCCGGAGCATCGGCGGCGAGCCGACGGTCAGGTGCAGGTCGCTGGCCCGCTGGGTGCAGACCGTCTGCAGCAGCTTGTCGATCAGGATCGTTCCCATCGAGCAGAGTCCTTTGCAGGCCCCGAAGGGCGGGGACACCTGGACGGATTTCCAGGATTGACCAGTCTCAGATTCCAGGTGTCCAGCGAAACAGCGGGCCGGCGCGGGAGGTTAGGACCGGGAGAGGGGAACGGGCGTGGTCCGGGTCCGGCAGGCCATTATTTCGGCGAACAGCCTCAGATCAAGCATCGGCAGCGGTTTGGCCCGGCACCGCCCCCGGCACCCGGCCGGGCCGGGCCGGGGCGCGGCCGGTGGGTTCAGGGGGATTGGGAGGTCTCGGTCGGGCGGCGGCGGGGCCGCGGCGGCGGGGGGCTCCGGGGCCGGCGGGGCCCCGGTCCGGCTCAGGAGGCGCTCTCGGCCAGGGCGTCGTACTTGGTGGTCCGCAGCACCTCCTCGATGGTCGTCTGGCCCTTGAGGGCCTTGATCATGCCGTCCTCGAAGAGCGTGCGCATCCCCTGCTTGCGGGCCACCTTGCGGATGGCGTCCGTCGACTCCCCCTTGAAGGTCATCTCGCGGATCGCGGTGGACATGGTCATCAGCTCGTAGATGCCCATGCGGCCGCGGTAGCCGGTCTTGTTGCAGTAGCTGCACCCCTTGCCCTTCATGAAGTTCGCCTTCTTGGCGATCTCCGGGCGCAGCCCCAGGCTCTTCAGGAGCGCCGGCGCCGGCTCGGTCCGGGCCCGGCACTTCGGGCAGATCTTCCGCACCAGGCGCTGGGCCATGATCCCCATGACCGAGCTGGCCACCAGGAACGGCTGAACACCGATATCGATCATCCGTGTAATGGCACTGGGCGCATCGTTCGTGTGCAGCGTACTGAAAACCAGGTGTCCGGTCAGTGAGGCCTGGATTGCGGTGTTCGCCGTCTCGTCGTCGCGGATCTCGCCGACGAGCAGGATGTTCGGGTTCTGGCGGAGCATGGCCCGGATGATCCGCGCGAAGGTCATGCCGATCTTGGCCCGGACCTCGCACTGGTTGACGCCGGGCAGGTAGTACTCGACCGGGTCCTCGGCGGTGATGATCTTGGTGTCGGGGCGGTTCAGCTCGTTGAGCGCGGCGTACAGGGTGGTGGTCTTGCCCGAGCCGGTCGGCCCGGTCACGAGCAGGATGCCGTTGGGCCGCTTGATCAGGCTGTTGAACCGCTTCCAGTCCTCCTCGCCGAAGCCGAGGTCGCGGATGCTGACCTTGATGTTCTCGCGGTCCAGGATCCGCATGACCACCGACTGGCCGTGGTTGGTCGGCAGGATCGAGACCCGCAGGTCGATGTCGCGGCCGCCGGCGTTCATCTTGATCCGGCCGTCCTGCGGTCGGCGCTTCTCGGCGATGTCCATGCCGCCCATGATCTTGATACGGCTGATGATCGAGCCCAGCAGCCGGCGGGGCGGGCTGTCGCGCTCCATGCACACGCCGTCGATCCGGTACCGGATCCGCACCCGGTCGCCGAACGGCTCGATGTGGATGTCCGAGGCGCGCATGTTCACCGCCTCACTGATGATCAGGTACACCAGCCGGATCACCGGGGCGTCGTCGTCGCCGTCGTTGCCCCCCTTGCCGCCCTTGCGGGAGTCGTTGCCGTCGTCGGCGAAGTCGATGGCCGTGTCGGTGAACTCCTGGAGCATCGAGTCGACCGACTCGGTCTCCTGGGTCGACGAGCCGTAGTACTTGTTGATCGCCTCGACGATGGCCTCCTTGGGGGCCAGCGCGACCTCGATCTCGCGGTTCAGCACGAACCGCAGCTTGTCGATGGTCTCGAAGTCCATCGGGTTGTGCATGATCACCTTGATCGAGCCCCCCTCCTGCGCCAGGGGCATGACCTGGTTCTCGCGGGCGAGGCTCTCGGGGACCAGCTCGACGACGGCCGACGGGATCTCGACCTCGTGCAGGTTGATGAAGTCCATCCCGAACTGCTCGGCCTTGGCCTGCATGATCTGCTCGGCCTCGGCGTAGCCCAGCCGGGTCAGGGCCTCCTCGATCGGGACGTTGCCCATCCCCTTGGCTTCCTGGAGCTGGTCGACGCCCACGACGCCGCGACGCACCAGGATCTCGGTCCAGTCTCGGCTCTGCTTGGCCATGGCGGAAGGCTCCGGGATGAGGCGAACCCGCGGGAGGCGGAGGCGTGTGGCAACGGGCGAACGCCGACCCCGTCGCCCTGGGCCCCGGGGGGCGGTGGCGACGGCTCGGCGGGGGGCGGACTGCGGTGGTCTCGATCACACTCGGTGGGCGGGCCCGTCGCAAGCGGCCACCGTCCCGGACGGGCCGGTCGGCGCCGCGGGCCGGGCTCTGTCGGCTCATCGGACGGGGACGGGTGGCGAGATGACGGAATTGATAAACTCCAGCCTATCAGGGGCGTACGACGCGAACAAGCATCACGGCCTGCCCGGTCGGGGCCACCGGCGCCCGCCGCACCAACGCGACGGGGCCGCCCCGTCCAGGGGAGTGGACGGGGCGGCCCCGGGATTGTGACGCGGGGCCCGGCGGCGCGGGCCGCCGGGCGGATCGATTGTGCCGGCCGGGCCGATCAGCGGTCGCGGCTGGTCGTCTTGCCGTCGGCCAGGGCGGCCTGGGCGGCGGCCAGGCGGGCGACCGGCACGCGGTACGGGGAGCAGGAGACGTAGTCCATGCCGACCTTGTGGCAGAACGCCACGCTGTCGGGGTCGCCGCCGTGCTCGCCGCAGATGCCGATCTTGAGGTGCTCGTTGTGCGCGGCCTTGCGGCCGGCGCGGCCGCGGGTCACGCCCAGCTCGATGAGCTGGCCGACGCCCTCCTCGTCGATCGACTGGAACGGGTCGACCGGCAGGATCTTCTCCTTGAGGTACGTGCCCATGAACCCCTTGATGTCGTCGCGGCTGAAGCCGAACGTCATCTGGGTCAGGTCG
>CAZUZD010000527.1:0-3172 GCA_964624465.1 uncultured Isosphaeraceae bacterium | reverse complement strand
ACCTGCGGCATCAGCCACACCCGCTGGGCCACCCACGGGCCGCCGACCGACGCCAACGCCCACCCGCACATGGGTGGGGACGGCCGCGTCGCGGTCGTGCACAACGGCGTCATCGAGAACCACGCCGCCCTCCGCGCCGAGCTCCAGGCCGAGGGGTACACCTTCCACTCGCAGACCGACACCGAGGTGATCGCCCACCTGATGGCGCGGGAGCTGAAGCGCGGCGGCGACGACGACCTGTACGCGGCCCTGCTCCGCACCCTGCCCCGCCTGGAGGGCACCTACGCCGTCGCCGCCATCAGCCCCGAGCAGCCCGGCCTGATCGTGGGTGCCCGCCTCGGCAGCCCGCTGGTCGTGGGTGTGGGCGAGGGGGAACACCTGCTCGCCAGCGACGCCACCGCCATCGCGCCGCACACCCAGCACGTCGCCTACCTGCAGGATGGCGAGGTGGTGAAGCTCACGCCCTCCTCGTTCGAGCTGCGGCACCTGGAGCGCGGGTCGATCACGCCCCGCATCGACCGGCTCGACTGGAAGCCCGACGCCGTCGAGCTCGGCGGCTTCGACCACTACATGCAGAAGGAGATCCACGAGCAACCGGCCACCGTGCGCGACGCCTGCCGCGGCCGGCTCAAGCGCGACGAGGCGACGGCGCACTTCAGCGACCTGAACCTCTCGGCCGACCGGCTCCGCCGTACCCGCCGCATCGTGCTGGCCGCCTGCGGCACGAGCTGGCACTCGGCGCTGGTGGGCGAGTACCTGATCGAGCGGCTGGCCCACGTGCCGGTCGAGGTCGAGTACGCCAGCGAGTTCCGCTACCGCAACGCCCCGCTCGACGACGACACGCTCGTCTTCGTCCTGAGCCAGTCGGGCGAGACGGCCGACACCCTGGGCGCCCAGCGCGAGGCCAAGCGGCGCGGGTTCCCCACGGTCGCCATCGTCAACACCGTCGGTAGCACGATCGCCCGCGAGGCCGACGGCACGATCTATCTGCACGCCGGGCCCGAGGTCGGCGTCGCCAGCACCAAGTGCTTCTCCTCGCAGGTCACCGTGCTGGCGCTGCTGGCCCTGTACCTGGGCCGGCTCCGGCAGATGAGCTACCCCGACGGTCTGGCGATCGTCGACGCCTTCGCCGCAGCCCCCGAGCTGATCGCCCGCACGCTCCAGATCGAGCCGCAGGTGATCGCCGCGGCGCACCGGTTCGAGCACGCCCGGAACTCGCTGTTCATGGGCCGCGACATCCACTTCCCGGTCGCCCTCGAAGGGGCGCTGAAGCTCAAGGAGATCAGCTACCTGCACGCCGAGGGGTACCCGACCGCCGAGATGAAGCACGGCCCGATCGCGCTGGTCGACCCCGAGACGCCCTGCGTCTTCGTCGCCCCCCGCGGCCCGCTGCACCACAAGACGCTCTCGAACGTCGAGGAAGTCCGCGCCCGCCTGGGCCCGATCATCAGCGTCGGCACCGAGGGGGACGATCACCTGGCCAGCATCTCCGACGCCTTCCTGCCGATCCCCGACGTGCCCGAGGTGCTCCAGCCGATCATCGCCGTCCTGCCCCTGCAACTGCTCGCCTACCACGTCGCCCGGCTCCGCGGCTGCGACATCGACAAGCCCCGCAACCTCGCCAAGAGCGTGACCGTGGAGTGAGGCACCACTCGACATCGTGTTATGGAGAACTCCTTTCCGGATTTCTCCGACACATATCGACCGGGCTCCGCTAGAGTGGATTTCACGCGTCGGACACCGGTGTCCGACGTGTCCACCCTGGTGCCGGGACCCAGCCATGCCCACTCCGGTTGTGACGCAAGCGGCAGTCAACGGCGGCCTGTTCAACACGATCCGCATCGGCAGCAACAACACGCTCGACCTCCGAGGGACCGGCCTGTTGGTGAAGCCCGGCGGCGCCGGGCTCCAGCTCACGATGGCAGGCCTGAGCTTCTCGGGCATCAACCTGCTCAGCAACCCGTTCCCCGACCGGGCCTCCCTGATCTTCCAGGCGTCGAGCAGCGGAGTCTTCGGGCTCGGGTTCCTGCGCATCGTCGTGATCAACACCGACGGCAGCGCGAGCGCCCCGCGCGAACTGCAGGTCACCTACTTCGATGACACGCTCCTGCGCGCCATCGCGCCCACCGTGCGCCTGGCCAACGTGCACGAACCATTCACCAACCGAGCGGCCATTCCGGCCGACATCAAGGTCCGGGTCAACGCCGGTGGCCCGATCGTGGTGGGGCCGGGTCAGATCAACCATCTCGCGATCACCGGCACCGATTTCTCCGGCCCGAGCATCGGCCTCGCACTCCAGCCGCCCGACCTGGATTTCCTGAACATCCAGGTACAGCAGTGGACCAGCAGCTCGATCGATGCGACCTTCGAGGCCCGGTATCCGACCCGATCGGTCGACGGGTGTGGTGAGCGGGCCGTCGGCATGCTCACGGTCACGGTCGTGAATCTCGGCGGTGGCACGGCGGACCGGACGATCGAAGTGCTCTACCCCGAGCAGCCGATCGAGGACCTGGACTGATCTCGCCCACGCCGCTCGCCTACCGCGTCGGGCTTGCCCCGGCGCGGGCGGCCCGGGCGCGGTCGATGGCCTCGCGGAGCAGCGGGTCGCCGGCCGGTGGCTGGTCGAGTGGCTCCAGGAACTCGAGGGCCGCCTCCCGATCCTCCTGAGCGGCGGGCTCCTGCCCCCGCTCCTGCCGGACCCGGGCGCGGTCGGAGTGGGCCAGGCCCAGTTCGCGGGTCAGGATCCGGTCCGCCGGGTCGGCGGCCTGCAGGGGGGTCAGGGCGGCAATCGCCCGGGTCAGGGCCGCTTCGGCCGAGGCCGGGTCGCCCGCGATCTGGTCGAGCTGGGCCCGCACGCGGTCGACCTGGGCGAGCCCGAACCGGTCCCGCGCGGCGGCCTGTGGGCTCACCGTGCCCGCCGGCCGATCCAACCGCGCCGCCAGCCGATCGAGGTCGGCGCGGGCCTGGGCGCCATCGCCGCGAGCCTCGGGCCGGGCGACGGCATTGCGGGCCAGTTCGAGCAGGACCGCTTCGAGCACCTGGCCGGCGAGCAGCTCGGCGGGGGCCGACTCGGCCTGGCTCACCGCCTCGGTGCGGGCGCGGTCCAGGGTGCGCGCGGCCGCCTCGGGCGGCGCGGTGGCCTGCCGGGCCAGGCCCAGCTCGAGGCGGGCCA
>CAZUZD010000526.1:0-3188 GCA_964624465.1 uncultured Isosphaeraceae bacterium | reverse complement strand
CGCCCTGGCCGCTCTCGACGGCATGCGCGAGCGCACCGTGACCATCAGCGGCATGTCGAAGACCTTCGGCGTGACCGGCTGGCGCATCGGCACGATCACCGCCCCGCCCTCGCTGACCCCCGCCTTCCGCCAGCTCCACGACTTCGTCTCGATCGGCGCCGCCGCCCCGTTGCAGGAAGCCGGCGCCGTCGCCTACCGCCTGCCCCGCTCGTACTTCGCCTCCCTCGCCGCCGGCTACCAGGCCCGCCGCGACCGGCTCTGCTCGGCCCTGCTCGACCTCGGCTTCGGCCTGACCTTGCCCGAAGGCGCCTACTACGTCATGGCCGACTGCTCCGCCTTCAGCGCCGGCCCCACCGACGACGTCGCCTTCGCCCAGCACCTCGTCCGCGACCTCGGCGTTGCCACCGTCCCCGGCTCCAGCTTCTTCCTCACCGAGAAGGACCTCGGCCGCCAGTACGTCCGCTTCTGCTTCTGCAAGCAGGACGCGACCCTGAACGCGGCGATCCAACGGCTGAGCAAGCTGCGGCGGATCGCCTGAATCCAGACAGGCTTCCCGGAACGCTCCCGGGATCTGCTACGCTGAATTTCCGGTCGGGGCCGCTGTGCGGACCGGCTTCGGATCGGTCCGCACAGCGGCCCCGACGGGACTGGAAGACTCGCGAGTGCGTTCATGACTGTGATCGTCCGTGATCCCTCGCCGGGTTGGCCCCTGCCACGCCCTCGCTGGCAGACACTCCTGCTGCTGGCGCTGACGATCGCGCTGGGGCTGGCGTCGCGGCGGTTCGGGCCGCAGATTCCGGGGTTCGTGGCGGCGTATGCGGGGGATGTGCTCTGGGCGACGGCGGCGTATCTGGGGGTGACGCTGCTGGCGCCCCGGGTGAGTCTCGCCGTGGCGGCGGGGCTGGCGGGGGTGATTGCGCTGGGGGTCGAGGTGAGCCAGCTCTGGAAGCCGGCGTGGCTGGAGGCGATCCGGCACACGCGGCTGGGGGGGCTGGTGCTCGGGTTCGACTTCGTGGCGAGCGACCTGCTCTGCTACGCGGTGGGCGTGCTGCTGGGGGTGGCCGTCGATGCCCCGCGGCTGCGTGCGCGGTCCGGCAGGACGGGCGACACCGGATTCCTCCGTCCGCGGAACCTGCCTGGTCGCGAGCCGCGGGTTCCCGGGTAGCCCGGACGACTTGGTCGTCCGGGTCGCGCAGCGACAGGCGGCGTCAGGGCCGCAGGTCGACTGTCCCTGCCAGACCCCGGCGGTCGCGCTTGGCGCGGTCGCGATCGGACCGGTCGACGGCAAATGGAATCCGCAGCGGCCCATGGCGAGCCGCCGATCGGTGCGCCGTGGACGACCCGTTCGTTCAGGCGACCCGGAGTGCATGGTCGAAGGGTCGGCAAGCCGGGTCGTGAGGCCGCACGCGTCGCGAACTGGGATGCGACGATCGACCGCTCACCCTCACGCCGCCTGTCGCTGCGCGACCCGGACGAACAAGTCGTCCGGGCTACCCACGGATACCGTCCATACGTGTCAAAGACCAAGGCGGAGGCGGCGCCGCCCGGGGGTGGGGAGACGCCGCCTCGGGGGGATCACGGATGGGAGGTCACTTCGCGTCGAGGACGCGGGCGATGGCCAGGGAGTCGCCGAAGGTCTCGAAGTTGTTGAAGGTCCAGACGACCTTCTTGTCGCGGGTGACCTCGATCAACTGCGGGTTCTTGGGGCCGGCGTGGCAGTTGCCGAAGAGGATGTTGCCGTTGGGGCGGACGTCGAGGGTCGTGATCCAGGCGAGCTGGATGCCGGGCAGGTCGTTGTGTTCCAGGGCCCAGACGGTCTTGCCCTCGGGGTTGACCTCGATGACGCGGTTGCCGTTGCCGGTGGCGATGAGGGTGTTGCCGCTGGGCAGGCGGAGGGCGCCGAAGACCTCGGTGCCGTGGGCCTCGACGCCGTGGCCGGGGGCGCGGGGGCGGCCGGCGAGGTCGAGCTTGTACGACCAGACGACCTTGCCGTCGGGGCTGTACTCGCGGACGGTGGCGTCCCCCTCGTGGCACACGAGGTAGTTGCCGCTGGCCAGCTTGCGGGCCATGCGGGTGTCGCGGTGCGGGTCGGGGTGGTCGACGGTCAGCTCGACGGTGTGCGTGATCTTGCCGTCGCGGTCGACCTCGACGAGTCGGCGGTTGCCGCTCTCGGCGATCAGGACCTTGCCGTCGGCCAGCGGCTGGAAGGCGTGCACCTCGACGCGGTCGGCGCGGCCGGCGATCGGCTTCGCCTCGTAGCTCCAGACGACCTCGCCGGCCGGGGTGCGCTCGACGATCTTCGAGGCGCTCATCGGCATGAGCAGGTTGCCGTTGGGCAGCAGGTGCAGGTCGTGCACCTCGGCCGGCGTGGCCAGGGCCAGGCTCACCTTGCCGTCGGGCTCGACCAGCGAGACCTTGCCGCGGTCGCCGCCCAGGACGCGGTACTTGGGCGCGGCGTCGTCGGCGACGGCCAGCGTGGCGGTGCCGGCCAGGACCAGGGCGGCGAGCGCGGAGCGTTGCAGCAGGCTCAGGATCATGGTGCGGGGCTCACTGGGGGCGGGAGAGGAGTGGGTCATCGGTGGCAGGCAACGGGTGGGAGAGTGGTTGCCGCGGGATGCGCGATCAGAAGCGCGGTGATTGTTTCCCGTAGGGCGGATCAGCGCAGCGTCATCCGCCGCGACGGGGCGGCAGCCTGCTTCCATCTGGCGCGGTGGGGCATGCGATGGGCTTCCGTCCCGGCGTGGTGGATTGCGCTGGCGCTGATCCACCCGATTGCGGTGAGGTCTTTCGATTGGCTCCCGTCCGGTCGTGGTGGATTGCGCTGACGCTGATCCACCCTACAAATGCAGGATTCTCCCACGTCGGGTGGATCAGCCGCTGGAGGCGGCGCAATCCACCACGACAGGAGAGAGGCCGACGAACCGTCCCGGCGGATGACGCTGCGCTGATCCGCCCTACGGAACAGCCGACGGGGCGTCAGGCGAGGATGGCGCGGATGGGCTCGGCGCCTTCGACGCCGACGAGCTTCTGGTCGAGGCCGTTGTAGAAGTAGGTCAGGTGCTCGGGGTCGAGGCCGAGCTGGTTCAGGATGGTGGCGTGCAGGTGCTTGACGTGCAGGCGGTCGGTGACGGCGGAGGCGCCCAGCTCGTCGGTCTCGCCGAAGGAGACGCCGCCCTTGATGCCGCCGC
>CAZUZD010000525.1:0-3204 GCA_964624465.1 uncultured Isosphaeraceae bacterium | reverse complement strand
GCTCGGGCGCCGCCGGTTTGGCCGCCGGCGCCTGCGCGGGGGCGGGCGCCGGGGCCTGACCCAGGCCGGTGCGGGGCGTGGCCAGGGCCAGCGCCAGCACGGCCAGGGTGGTCAGGGCACCCGCCACCAGGGGCAGGCAGCGCTCGGTTCGGCGTCGGCTCATCGGGGTCGTCTCGCCAGGCGACAGGGGCATGGACTCGGACGCGGGACGGACCGGATCAGGTCAGGTCAGTTGCCGCCGGCGGCCTCGGCCGGGCGATACTGCCGCAGGGTGCCGGGGGCGGCCGAGATCACGACGTCGGTGCCGACGGTCGTCAGCCCGCCGCCGGGCAGCAGGCCCAGGTCGATGCGGTCGATCTGGGTGCCGTCGGCCAGCGTGCGGCGCTGGAGGGCGCCCTCGCGGGAGAGCAGCCAGACGGCGTCGCCGACGATCACCGGCGGGCCGATCGGCGGCGAGTCGCGGAGGTCGACGGCCCAGATCCGGCTGCCGTCGGGCCCGAACGCCTGGAGGCCGCCGGCCTTGTCGACCAGGAACGCGTGCTGCCCCAGGGCCACCGGCCCGTAGGCCCGCGGCACCTCGAGGTTCCAGGCGCCCAGTGGGCTCAGGTCGCGGCCGGCCAGGGCCCGCAGCTTGCCGTCGGCGGTGGCGATGATGACGGCGTCGCCGGTCGAGACCGGGTCGGCCTCGATCGGGCTCTTGAGGTCGGTCGGCTCACCGACGGCGGCCAGCCGCAGCCGGGGCTCGGTCTGCCGCTCCAGGCGCCGGACCACGCCGGCGCGGTCGGCCAGCACCACGCCGTCGCTGGCCAGGAACACGGGGTCGCGCCAGCGGGTCGGGGTGTCGGCGTCGAAGGTCGGCACGTATGGCTCGGCGCGGGCCGACCCGGTCTTCGGGTCGACCAGGTACGCGCGGCCGTCGAGGCCGGGGATGAACAGGTCGGGGCCCCAGAACACCGGCGCGGCGCCCAGCGGGGCGGGCAGGTCGACGCGGCGGAACTCGGCGGTGGCGCCCTCGCGGACGAGCAGGTGGTCGGAGTCGGGCGCCGGCACCAGCACGGTCAGGCCGTCGCGTTCCAGGCGGCGGAGCGGGCCCTCGGGCAGGTGGAAGTAGCCGGGGTTGCGCAGCGGCATCTCGATGAAGCCGCCGGCGGCCAGCAGCTCGGGGCCGAGCACGACCTCGGGGCCGTCGGTGGCCAGGGTCGTGAGCGTCTTGCCGTCGGCGCCCGGGGCGGGCGTCAGCGGCCAGGGGGCGCCCAGGACGGTCTTCCAGGCCATCTTGCCGGTGGCCGGGTCGACCCCCCAGAGCGTGACGCCGGGGCCCTCCTCGAACTGGTGCGCCAGCACGCCCAGCCGGCCGGCGACCTGGATCGGACCGACGGCCTGGCCGGCGCGCTCGATGGTCCAGCTCGGGGCCATCACCCCGCGCTCGGCCTCCAGGTCGAAGCGGCCCAGGCGCACGGCCGAGGCCCAGAGCTCGCGGTCGCCGCGGGCGCGGCCGAACGCGGGGCCCGAGGGCCGGGCGTCGGGCACCGTGGCGGCCACCTTCGTCAGCGGCGCCTTCGAGTCCTCGGGGCCCATCGCGAAGGCGGTGATCGCGTTGCGGTCGGTTAGCGACCAGACGATCGTGCCCTGCGAGGCCGGCGTCTCCCAGGTCCAGCCCGGCACGGGCACCGACTGCACGTAGCGGAGCTTCTCCCCCTGCTGCTCGATCACGAAGACCGACCAGCGGCCCTCGTTGAGGTCGCGGTTCTCGGGGACGATCAGGTAGTTGGCCAGCCGCGCGGGGGCGCACTTGATCGAGCCGGGGGGCTGGCCCAGGTACTCGACCGAGACGCACTCCAGCGGGTCGCGCGAGACGACGTACACGCTGTCGCGGTCGCCGGTCAGGTAGAAGAACTGGCCGGCCTCGTCGGCCGCCGGGGTGCCCGCCAGGGGCCGGCCCACGTCGAGCGTGCCGCGCAGGGTGCCGGTCTGGAGGTCCAGCGACAGCAGCTTGCCCGAGGGCACGACCTGGAGCACCTGGTTGCCGAGCACCAGCGGCGGGCTGAAGACCGGCTCGCCGAGGGTCTGGCGCCAGAGCAGCTTGCCGGTGCGGCCGTCGACCCGGGTCAGCTCGTCGTGCCGGGCGTCGACGACCAGCGCCGACGGGTTCGTGCCCGAGACGGCCACCGGCGGGTACGGGCACGACAGGCCGACCGGGATGTGCCAGAGAGGCGCCCCGGTCGCACCATCCACCCCGTAGGCATGGCCCTGGGCGACGGCGTAGACGACCGGGCCGTCGGCCGTGGCCTTCGGCGGCTTCGCGCCCGGGGCGGTGGAGCGGAGCACCAGCGAGACCGGCGGGCCGAGCGAGTCGGGGTGGGGCGCAGTCTCGGCGGCGCGGGTGGCCGGGTCGAACGAGACGGCCTTGCGGATCAGGGCGTTGGCGTCGCCCAGGCGGGCGACGAGGTCCTTGTCCTCGCCGAGGTCGGGGTACTGCCGCACCAGGCCGTCGCGGACGGCGAAGACGGTGTCGACGTTGCCCGCGGTGATCGCCGCGACCATCTGCTCCAGGGCGTCGCGGCGGACCTGCGCCTTGGTCACCGCGGCGCGGGCGTCGGTCAGGCGCCGGGGCACGTCCGACTTGTCGAGCAGGGTCTTGTGCGCAGGGGTGGTCAGCGTCTCGTGGAGCTTGAGGGCCTCCTCGGCGCTGGTCAGGGCGGTGGCCTCGGCCTTGGTCTTCGCCTGGTCGGCGAAGGTGCCGGCGGCCTTGAGCACGTCCTCGCCGAGGTCCATCCGCTTCTCGGTAAAGTACGGCTCCTTGCCGACGGCCTCGACCATCTTGCGGGCGTTCTCGACCACCGCCGGCGCGACCACGGTGTTGCCCGAGGCGTACTGCCGGAC
The DNA here is from genome assembly GCA_964624465.1 of uncultured Isosphaeraceae bacterium. Lineage (GTDB taxonomy): Bacteria > Planctomycetota > Planctomycetia > Isosphaerales > Isosphaeraceae > CAZUZD01. Next base: position 321 of record CAZUZD010000525.1, on the reverse strand, counting down.
GTTGGCCAGGGCGCGGAGCACCTTGCCCTTGGCGTGCTCGGGGTGCCTGGGGAACTCGGTCAGGTAGGTGTCGAAGAGCTTGATCGCCTGGGCGTAATCCCGCTCCTCGTAGGCCTGCGAGGCGACCGCGTACGCCTTGCGGGCCTGGCTCTCGCGCACGATGTTCCAGAGCACGTAGCCGACCAGCAGCAGGGTGCCGAGCGTCACGGCCAGGCCGAGCACCAGCGGCGAGTTGAGGACCCGCTCCTGCCCCGGGGCCACGGCGCCGGCGTTCAGGCTGCGGACCACCCGGCGCCAGGGCGAGACCTTCGGCTTGGGCCC
>CAZUZD010000524.1:0-3215 GCA_964624465.1 uncultured Isosphaeraceae bacterium | reverse complement strand
GGATCGCCGGCGGCGGTGGCGGCGGCGGCCTGCCGGGCGTGACGGTCGTGCCCCAGCTCTCGGCCGTGGCCACCATGAGCCCGGCCCTGCCCACCCGCGACCTCGGCGGCGCCGGCGGCATCGCCGGCGACGTCACCGTCGAGACCGGCTCGATCGGCGAGGCCCTCGACCAGCTCGCCCGCGAGATCCTCCGGCACCTGGCCGACCACAAGCTGCTCGTCGTCTGGCTCTTCGACGAGTCGTACAGCATGAAGGACGACCAGCAGGCCGTCCGCGAGCGGTTCGACAGCGTCAGCTCGGCGCTGAAGCTCAACCTCGAGGGGGACAAGAAGACCGCCGGCGCCCTGCTGCACGTCGTCGCCGGCTTCGGCGCCGGCACCGACGCGCTGATGGCCAAACCCACCGCCGACATCGACCAGATCGGCCAGGCCATCGCGAAGATCCCGACCGACATGTCGGGCCAGGAGAACACCTTCGACGCCATCCAGCGCGCGATCACCGAGTACAGCCGGTTCGCGGGCAAGGACCGCCGCATGCTCCTGGTCGTCGTCACCGACGAGTCGGGCGACGACGGCAGCTCGGTCGAGGAGGCCCGCCAGGCGGCCGTCAGCCGCGGCGTGCCGATCTACGTCATCGGCCGCCAGGCGATCTTCGGCTACGAGTGGGCCCACCTGCTGTACAAGGACCCCGTCACCGGCGACCACTACTGGCCCACCATCCGCCGCGGCCCCGAGAGCCCCGGGCCCGAGAGCCTGCAGTGGGACGGCCTGACCGGCCGCCACGACGAGCAGCCCTCGGGATTCGGCCCCTACGAGCTGGCCCGCCTCGTCAAGGAGACCGGCGGCATGTACTTCCTCCTGCCCAGCGAGGAGACCATGCGGGTCCGCCAGCGCGAGCAGAAGTACACGATGCAGCGGCTCAAGGAGTACGTGCCCGACTACAAGAGCCGCACCGAGTACGCCCGCCAGCGCGACGCCAGCGACCTCCGCCGCACGATCTTCGACGTCCAGGAGCTCACCCGCAACTTTGGCTTCCGCCTGCATTACCCCGTCGATTACGCCGAGCTCGAGGCCGCGATCCTGGCCGAGTACCCGGTCGTCGAGGAGCGGCTCAGCGTGCTCCTGGGCGTCGAGCAGAAGCTCCGCAGCCTCCGCAAGGCCCGCGAGCGCGAGGCCGACAAGCGCTGGCAGGCCCACTACGACCTGATGCTCGCCCAGATCGTCGCCTCCCAGATCAAGGCGTACGAGTACCGCGCCTGCCTCAAGGAGATGGTCGCCCTGGCCCAGAAGGGTCAGCTCCGCCCCAGCAAGGCGCCGATCCCCGACCAGCTCGTCGTCGAGTGGTCGCTGGAGCACTCCGCCGAGCGCCAGGCGCCGGTGTCGGAGACCGAGAAGAAGGTCGCCGAGGCCGAGGCCCTCCTGCGCCGGGTGATCGCCGACCACGCCGGCACCCCCTGGGCCGACCTCGCCCAGGACACCCTCGACCGCGGCTTCGGCGTCCGCCGCGGCGAGTGGCACCACAACCCCCAGTACGACCAGCGCGGCCAGAGCGTGCCCAAGTACTGACGCCCCGGGCCGCCCCGTCCCGCCGCGGCCCCAGCGCATTCGGAGGGCGGATCAGCGCAGCGTCATCCGCCGCGATGGGTCGGAAGCGAGCCGGGTGAACTGGCGGCGTGGCTGTCGAGGGCTCCCGTGCGAGCGCGGCGGATGACGCTGCGCTGATCCGCCCGACGAGGGCCCACGCGCCGGGGATCACTCGTCGCTGAGGCCGGGCGGGGGGGGGCCGTCGCCGTTGGACTCGATGCGGTACTCGGCGAGCTTCTTGTGCAGGGTGTTGCGGTTGATGCCCAGCCGGGCGGCGGCCTTGATCTGGACCCGGTCGCAGGCGGCGAGGACCTGCAGGATCAGCTCGCGCTCGACCTGGTCGACGACCCGGCTGTGCAGGTCGTTGGCCTGCGGGCCGGCGGCGAGCATGCCCTGGCGCACCAGCTCGGCCGTCAGCACGGTCAGGTCGCCGCCCGAGCGGGCCCGCATCGGGCGCGGGGCCACCTCGCCGCGGAGCTGCGGCGGCAGGTGCTCGGGCAAGAGGTCGGGCCCGTGCCAGAGCACCACGGCGCGCTCGATGTAGTTCTGCAACTCGCGGACGTTGCCCGGCCAGTGGTACTCGCACAGCAGCCGCAGCGCCTCGCGGTGCACGGTGCGCACCTCGCGGCGGTTCTGCTCGCTGTACCGCTTGAGGAAGTGCTTCACCAGCTCGGGAATATCGTCCTTGCGCTCGCGCAGGGGCGGCAGGTAGATCGGCACGACGTTCAGGCGGTAGTACAGGTCCTCGCGGAACCGGCCGGCGTCGATCTCCTCCAGGAGGTCGCGGTTGGTGGCGGCGACGAACCGGGTGTCGACCTTGATCGTCTTGGTGTCGCCGACCCGCTCGAACTCCCCCTCCTGCAAGACCCGCAGCAGCTTGACCTGGAGCTTGGGCGAGGTGCTGTTGATCTCGTCGAGGAAGATGCTGCCGGTGTGCGCGGCCTCGAACCGCCCAGTGCGGTTCTCGTGGGCGCTGGTGAACGAGCCCTTCATGTGGCCGAACAGCTCGCTCTCCAGCAGGCTCTCGGTCAGGGCGCCGCAGTTGACGCGGATGTACGGGCCGCTGGCCCGGCCCGAGAGGTCGTGCAGCGCGCGGGCGATCGCCTCCTTGCCGGTGCCGGTCTCGCCCACGATCAGGATGCAGGCCTTCGACGGCGCCACCTGGCGGGTGGTGCGGTAGACCTCGCGCATCCCGGCGCAGCTGCCGATGACCCCGGGCAGGGGCGCCGAGGGATCGGCCGGTCCGGTGGCGGCCGGCCCGGGACCGTAGCCGCGGGCGTCGAAGGGGCTGGGCATGGCGCGACGGTTCCTTCGCGGGGCAGGGCCCCGGCCCCGTCGTGCCTGGGGCCGAGAATCCGATCAACCAGGGGCCGCATCAACAGGAGCAGATCAGGAGGGAGAGGGCGGATTCGTCGGGTCGACCGGCCCGCCGCGACCGGGGAGCCAGCCCCCGTCGCGGCGCGGCGTCGAGCAGGATCCTCAGCCGGGGCCATCCGCCGGCGCATCGGCCGCCGGCGCATCGGGCTCCGCCGCGGGAGTTTCGTCATCGGCAGCCGGAGCGGCTGCCGGGGGCGGGGCCGGGGCCGGGCTCGCGGCGGGACCGGCGACCGGGGCGGGAGTGTTGAGGAAGTT
>CAZUZD010000523.1:0-3228 GCA_964624465.1 uncultured Isosphaeraceae bacterium | reverse complement strand
CCGACGCGACCGGCCCGCTGGTGCAGCTGCTGGCCGACGCCGAGCCCGACGTGCGGGCGCAGGCCGCCCGCGCCCTGGGCCAGCGGCAGGTGCCGCTCGACGCGGCCGTGACCGGCCTGATGGGCCTCGTCGCCGACCGCGACCCCGCCGTCCGGCTCCAGGCGCTGATCGCGCTGGGCCGCAGCGGCAACGCGAAGGCGATCCCGGCCCTGCTGCCGGTGCTGGCCGACACCGACCCGTACCTGAGCCACTCGGCGCGGGTGGCCCTGCGTCGCATCGGCGACTGGTCGCAGACGGCCGGCGGGCTGAAGTCCAGCGACGCGGCCGTGCGCCGCGGCACGCTGCTGGCGCTGGAGCAGCAGTACGACCCGGCGGCGGTGGCCGCGCTGGCCGGCTTCGCGGCCGACCCGGGCCGCGCCGCCGACGAGCGGGCGCTGGCCGTGACGTACCTGGCCGAGGTCGACCGCAAGGCGCGGCCCTGGGACGGCGAGTGGTGGGGTACCCGCCCCTCGCGCGGCAAGGCCCCGGCGAAGGTGCTCGACTGGGAGGGCACGCCGAAGGTCGCCGCGGCCGTCCGTAACGCCCTGGTCGATCCGACCCCGGCCGTCCGGACCGCCGGCGCGGCCGCGGTGCGGAGCACGCTCGACCCCGAGGCCCTCGCGATCCTGGTCGCCCGGTTCCCGAGCGAGGCCGACCCCGCGACCCAGGCGGCGATGGCGAAGACCTTCGCCGCCACCAGGCACCAGCCCGCCCTGCCGGCGCTGGTTGCCGTGCTTCGCGACCCGAAGGCCGGCGACGCGGTGCGCGATTCGGCCATCGACGCGCTGGAGGCCATCGGCGCCGAGGAGGGGGCCAGGGCGCTGGTCGGCCTGCTCCAGAACCCGCTGCTCTCGACCGATCGGCAGCCGAAGGTGATCGCGGCGCTGGGGCGGTTCAAGGCGGCCGAGGCCACCGGCGCGCTGGCCCAGCGGCTGGCGAGCCCCGTGCCGGCGATCCGGATCGCCGCGGCCCGCGCGCTTGGCCAGATCGGCCGGCTCGAAGGCATCGGCAAGGCGCTGCGGCGGCTGATCGAGGACACCGACCCCGAGGTCCGCAAGACGGCCATCGAGGCGATCGCCCGCCTCAAGGACCGCGAGGCGCTGGCCGACCTGATGGCCGCCGCCGACCGCGACGACACCCGGTTCGAGGCGATCACCGCCCTGGCCGAGATGCCGGACCCGAAGGCCCTGCGGCTCTACCTGCGCGGCCTGGCCGACAAGAGCCCCGAGCTGCGGGTCGTCTCGGCCCGCGCCCTGGGCTCGATCCGCGACCAGGCGGCGCCGGTGCTCGACCAGCTCGCCCAGCGCAAGGAGCTGCCGCCGACGCTCGTCGCCGAGCTGCGCAAGATCTACTCGGCCGTGCAGCCGATCGCCGCCTGGCGGGTGCTCGGCCCGGTCGACTTCGACGCCACGCTCGCCGTCGGGTCCGCCGGCGCCGTCGACTTCGACGCGCCCCGCACCGGCCTCGACGACAAGCCGATCGCCTGGAAGCCGGCCAACGCCATCGACCCCAGGGGGCAGATCAACCTGCACCGCGTCCTCGGCCCCGGCGACAACCGGGCCGCGTTCGCGTATGCCGAGATCGAGAGTGCCACCGACCGGCGCGCCCAGTTCGTGGGCGGGTCGGACGACACGCTCACCGTCTGGGTCAACGGCGAGCAGGTGCACAACCACGGCGGCGATCGCGGCTACAACCCCGAGAGCGATAAGTTCGAGGCCAACCTCAAGGCGGGCCCGAACCGGATTCTCGTCCGCGTCGGCAACCACACCGGCGGCTGGCAGTTCGCGCTGGCGGTGAGCCAGCCCAGCACCTACGCCTTCCTGGAGGCCCCGGCCGCCGGCAGCTTTGACCCGGAGGCGTACAAGGCCTTCGCGCTCAAGCAGCCCGGCGACGTGGCCCGCGGCCAGGTGCTGTTCGCCGACCTCAAGGGCCTGGCGTGCATCAAGTGCCACAAGGTCGGCAAGGACGGCGGCACCGTCGGCCCCGACCTCTCGGGCATCGGCGCCAAGTACAAGGCCGACGAGGTCATCGACTCGGTCCTGTACCCCTCGGCGAAGATCTTCTCGGGCTACGAGCCGGTCGTGGTCGCCACGCTCGACGGCCGGGTGCTGACCGGGATCGTCAAGGGCGACGACGAGCAGGGGCTCGTGATCCAGGACGCCGACGACAAGACGCTCACGATCCCGAAGGCGGAGATCGACGACCGCCGGCTCAGTGACGTCTCGCTCATGCCCAACGGCCTGGCCGAGGGGCTGAAGGCGGAGGACTTCGCCGACCTGGTCGCCTACCTGATGACCCTGAAGGAGACGGTGCACGACGCGGCCCCGGCCGCCGGCGGCGCCGCTCCCAAGGCGGGCGGCGGGCGCTGAGTCGTCCCGCACCGCCGATTGCGTTAAGCTCGGGGCGACCCCGGAACTCTCCGGGGTCGCCCCGTCGTCATTCTTGGTCCACCCCATCGGTCCCGGAGCCGCCACCGCCATGCCCGCCGATCCCAGCCCATCCCGGCGCCGAGAGCGGAGCGTGCGCTACCCTGGCGTGCCGCTGCCCGAGGCCGTCGATCTGGTCCGTCAGATCGCGGCCAAGGGGCTGGACGGCCTGCCGGCCGAGGCGATCGCGCGGGGCCTGGGCTACACCAGCATCAAGACCCACTCGTTCGCCGCCCCGCTGAGCGCCGCGCGGCAGTTCGACCTGCTGAAGCTCAGCGGCTCGAACTACGAGCTGACCGAGCTGGCCCGCGCCATCCTGCACCCGATCGAGCCGGGGGCCGAGCCGGCGCTGTATCGCCGGGCCCTGCTGGAGCCGCCGCTCTACGGCGAGCTGGCGGTGAAGCTGGCCGGCAAGCGGGTGCCCGAGCCGGCCGTGCTGGCCAACCAGCTGTACCACCACCACCAGATCACCGCCTCGGCCAAGCAGGCCGCCGCCGAGGCCTTCCTCGCCTCGGCCCGGTTCGCCGGCGCCCTGGCCGCCGACGGGACGTTGCACCCCGAGGGCCTCGACGACGCTGCCCCCCCGCGCCCTGCCGGCTCCGGCTCCGGATCGGACCGACCGGCCCCGCCGATGCCAGCACCCGAGACAAGGTAGTGGCCTGGGCTCCCCTCGCCATGACCGGCATGTTTGCCGTCATCATCCTGGCCGCACTGATCGTCGTCAGTCTGGTGTTCACTGTCTGACCGGTGTTCACGGTCTGAG
>CAZUZD010000522.1:0-3239 GCA_964624465.1 uncultured Isosphaeraceae bacterium | reverse complement strand
AGACGCCGACATCCGACCGGCCATCGCCGTCGAAGTCGCCCACGATCGGCACCGGATTGCCGCCGTAGAGCGTGCCCTGGCCGAACGCGAAGCTCACCAACAAGTTGTTCGAGGACTGCAGGATGAACCAGCTCGAGTCTGACGGACGGTAGACGGCCTTGTCGGTCTTGCCGTCGCCGTCGTAGTCCAGCGGCACCGGGCGGTCGCCGGCGACCGGCGTCACGATGGGGTTGTCGAGCCGGGGGAGGCCCGTGCTCGAGGGGAAAATCGCCCATTGGCCCGTCGAGGGCCGGTACGTCGCCACGTCGGCCAGGCCGTCGCCGTCGTGGTCGTCCGAGGTCTCGATCAGGCGGGCCGCGAAGAGGGACTGACCGGCGGCCGCGATCGTCCGGGTGCCGAAGCTCGCCGGGCCCAGGGTCTCGCCCGCGACGGTGACCTGCCCGGACCGCCCAGCGGCGACCGCCCGGGGCGTGTCGTCGGCCTCACCGCCCAGGCTGCGGGCCCAGGCCAGATTGCCCTGGGCGCTCAGGTGCAGGGCGAAGCCGTCCCGCTCGCCCCGGCTGCTCAAGGTCAGGGGCCGCGTCGAATCGGGGATGGCATCGAAGACGACACCCGTCCCGCGGAACCAGCCCGCCGCGGACACGCCGCTGGCGTCGACGGCCAGGGCCATCGTCCGGCTGCCGGCGGCCCCGCCGAACCGGCGCACCCACCCGAACGTGCCCCCGTAGTCGAGCCGGGCGACGAAGGCGTCCTCGGGCCCGACGCTCGCCAGCAGGTCCTTGCTCTCGTCGACCGTCTGCTTCGGCGCGAAGTCGGCGGTGCCGGCGAACGACCCGGCCACGTAGACGTTGCCCTCGGCATCGGCCCCGACCCCGGTGACCCGGTCCGGTCCGGCCCCCCCGAGGGTCGAAACCTTCACGAACTCACCTTCGGTCGTCAACCAGGTGACGTAGCCGTCGTCCGAGCCGCCGGAGCTCGTCTCCCAGGAGGCGGCGTAGCTCCTCGCGTCGAAGTCGACGGCCCCCGGAAGGTGCCGCCTACGATCACGTGCGGCCCCTGCTGCACAACGCTGGTCGCTTCGTCGACCGAGGCGCCCCCGAGGCGGGTCGCCCAGCCGAAGGCCCCGGAGGCCGTGATCTTCGCCGCGAACCCGTCGGTCGCTCCGAGGCTGGTCAGGAGGTCCGAGCCATCGGCATGGACGGCCGCGGGGTCGAGGTCGGCCGTTCCGGTGAAGGCCCCGACCACGTACAGCCCGCCCACGGGCCCGAGGGCCAGGCCCGCCACCCGCAACGATCCGGGGCCGCCGAGCCTCGCCGACCACACATAGTCCCCGGCGGGGCTGAGCTTCAGCGCGAAGCCATCGGTGCCGCCGTCGGCGGTGAGGTTGGCCGTGCCGGCGCCCGGGTCGAAGTCGGCCGTCCCCTCGAAGTTCCCCGCCAGGACGACGTTGCCCGAGCCGTCGAGCTGCAGGGCCGTCGCCTCCACCAGCCCCGGCCCGCCGAAGGAGCGGGCCCAGACCAGTGTACCGGCCGGGGAGTACTTCGCCACGAAACCGTCGCCGGGCCCCGCGCCGGTCAGCAGCGTCGAGCCGGTCCCGGGGTCGAAGTCGGCCGTGCCGGCGAACACCCCGGCGATGTAGCTGTTGCCGTCCGCGTCGACCGCCGTCGCCCGCCCCTCGATCCGGGCCGCCTCGACCCCGACGACGGAGCGGAAGTCGACGGCGAGCAGCTGTCGCGTCTCGAGGGCCTCGATCCGGGGCCGGTGGCGACGACGGGGCGGGATCGCGCGGCGCGAACCGCGGGCGGAGGGATGCGGCGGCATGGTGCGGGCTCGCGGGTGTCGGCGGCATCGAGGCCGGGGGACTCCATCCCCGGCGGGATTCCTGTCGCGAAAGGGTCCGGACCGCAGAACCGCCCGGGACCTCGGGTCCGGTTCGGGCAGTCGGGTCGTGGTGCGGATCGCTCGCGCTGGATCGTGGCTGGACTGGTGAGCGGCAACGGCGTCCAACAGGTCTTCAGTCACGCACTTCACCAAGTACTGCCGATTTCCCGGACGTGCCCCCGAGAATCTCAAGAATGTTCCGCTTCGTTCAAAATCGGGTTCCGAGCCGATTCCTCGCGGGGCGCCGACCCGGAGGGCGAGGACCGCAAGAGAAGGCCGCGGTCGCCGATTGGGCCCGGCCTCGACAACACAGGAGCGTTCTTGAACCGGGCCGCTTCCGGCCATGCGGCCGCGACCCGGCCAGGAGCGCACGCGACCGATGCCGAAGACCCGTCGGAACGAGGCGGTAGTCCTCTAAAACCCGCCCCTATTCCTGGCAATAATCCATGACGGGACGTCTAACCCGTCACAATCTTCGCGGACCGGACCGCGATCGTTCCCCAGACCGCGCGGGGTGCGTGTCGCCTTGAGCCGGTCGGCGAGCCCTCGACCCATCCCGATTCCTGCCGCGAGTGACACCTCATGAGTGCGGAGCATCGACCCCAGCGCACGTACACCGCGCAGCCCCTGGGCCGGCCCGTCGGGCAACTTCACGACTATCCGCTCGAGATCCGCTGGGAGGTCACCCGACGGCATCCCTACTATCTCAGCTTCTGGGAGTACGCCCTGCCCGATCCGGTCGGGTCGGCCCCCGCGACCGACATCCCCTTGACCCGCCAGTTCGTCGCCTGGCACATGCTCGACCTCATCGGCGTCCAGGGGATGCCCTACGACCCGGCGACGAGTGCCGAGGACATGATGGGGCGCGACCTGGACCCGCTGTTCCTCAGCGGGTCGATCCAGCCCATGACCATGCGGGCGATGGCCGCGCTGCTGATCCAGATGCTGCCGGCGAACGAGCGGCACTTCCTCGGCCAGATGCTGCTGAGCAGCCGGGACCCCGCCCAGGCGATCCCCGGGGATACGGACCAGCAAGTCCAGCGAAAGTTAGCCGTCCAGGCCCTGACGGGATTCCCGAGCCAGGCCTTCGACGCCTGCCCGGACGCCCCGTTCTTCCAGGTCCACATGGGCGCCTCCCTCCGCACGCTCCAGCGCGACCTGGAGGAGCAGAGCCGCCGCTGGAAAGCGAAGCTGGGCGTCGAGCCGAGCAAGGTCCACACCGCCAAGCTCGGTGAGTACCTGGCGGTCTGGGACCTGCGGGAAGGTTGGATGGGCTCGGCCTACGACCCGGGGCGGCAGTTGCCCTTCGCCGAGGTCGGCCGTCAGCTGGGGATCTCGAAGCGGAGCACGCTCGCCCA
>CAZUZD010000521.1:0-3264 GCA_964624465.1 uncultured Isosphaeraceae bacterium | reverse complement strand
TCGACCGCCTTCTGGAACGGGCGCATCCGCTCGGGGACCTCGGCGCCGGTGAGCGCGCCGTCGCGATCGCGGTCGCGGAGGAACACCAGCCGGACGGCCTGGGCCGGGTCGATCGGGCGGCCGGAGCCGCCGGCCGGGCCGGCGAACGCCCCGCCCAGGCCGCGGAGCCGGGCGCCGGGGTCCTTGCCGCCGCCGCTGAAGATCGAGGGGCCGTCGTACGCGTCGATGTCGGCCTCGTGCACCGCGACGAAGCCGATGCCCACCGACCCCATCTCGTCGGTCGACCCCTCCCCCCACCGCACCCGCTTCGGGGGCCGCGACGGGTTCCTCGGGTTCTCGGCCGAGTTGTCGTAGGTCAGGGTCGTCCGGAGCGTCGTGCCCTTCGGCAGGCGGACGGGGGCGGCGTAGTTGTAGCGCCCCTGCCAGTTGAAGTCCCAGTCGTCGATGGCGAAGAGCTTCTCGACCGAGCCGTCGGGCTTCTCGGCGATGGCCTTCATCGAGGTGCAGAGGTAGTGGGCGTGGCCGCCGACCAGGACGACGTCGATGTCGAAGGGGACCTCCCAGGTGCCCTCGATCGTGAAGTCCCGGTCGCCGGGCTCGATCCCGCGCGTGCCCAGCTCGCTGAACCGGCCGAAGACCAGCGGGGCCTGGGTGCCGAGCAGCCGCTGCCGGGGCTGCTCCCTGGCGAAGTACAGGCCGATGCGCGTCTGCTCGCGTTCGGGCTTGCCCGAGGGGTGGAAGTGGAGCTGGACGACCAGGTCGGAGCCCTTCGCCAGCGGATATGCCAGTCCCATCGGCAGGTGCCTGGGGGTGGCCCCGACGGCCCAGCCGCCCAGCGAGCCGGTGCGCGGGAAGGCCATCCGGCCGAATCCGGGGCCGGGATCGGCGGCGTCGAGCTTCCGGGACTCGCCGGTGCGGTCCAGGAAATACAGGGCGTGATGCACCACCGTGCGGGCGGTGGGCTGGATCTCGACGGCGGTGACCCAGCGGTCCTCGGGCAGGTCGAGCGGCAGGACGAACATGCGGTAGATGTCGGGCCCGGCGGCGGGCACGTCGAACGGCTCGGGGAGCGTGACGACCAGGTCGGGCGTGCCGAGCCGCCAGCCGCCGGCGGGGAACTCGGGCGTCGCCGGCAGCGCGGCGGCGGGGCCCTCAGGCATGCCGCCGTCGACCCAGCGGCGGATCGTCTCGACCTGCTCGGGGGCCAGCCGGCGTTCGTCCTGGAAGTGGCCCCACCCCGGCGCCAGCGGCCAGGGGGGCATCTCGCCGGTGTCGGTGACCTCGCGGAGCAAGGGCCCGCGCTTGCGGGCGTCGGCGTAGCTCAGCAGGGGGAACGGGGCGACCTCGCCGGGCCGGTGGCACGAGGCGCAGTGCTCGAACAGGATCGGCGCCACCGCCTCGGTGAACGTCGGCGGCTCCTCGGCCCCGGCCGTGGTGGAGAGCGCCGGTCCCAGGGCCAACCCGAACCCCACCGCTTGTACGAACCGCCGCATGGTGCCGTCCTCGCTCACAGCCGTCGTGAAGGTGCCGGGCCCGCTCCCCGGAGTACCCGGCCCCGAGCCCCGGCGTTTCGAGGCGCCCGGGGAATCCGGCTCAGCGTCGCGCCGGATCACGATCCGTGCCAGGAGCCAGCGATTGGTAGCGTTCGACCAGGGCGTCGAGCTTGGCCGGCTCCGACGCCAGGCCGCTCCAGTGGAAGATCATCAACCCGGTGGCCGGGCGGCGGCTGCCGTGGTCGATCACGGCGGCGACCTGCCCGACCGGCACCGGCTCGCCCCAGTCGGCGAGCTGCACGATCGGCCAGATGGCCGGCGACTCGCCGGGCTGCCCGCTCAGGCTCAGGAACCGCCCGAGCCAGGCCGTCTGGCGCGAGATCCAGGCCGGGTCGGCCAGATGGCCGAAGCGGGCGTGGTAGGGCATCGGGCTCAGCACGTCCACCAGCGCGGCCTGGGCCTTCAGGTCGATCGCCAGCTTCCGCCGCAGGGCCCCGTCGCGCTCGGCGTCGGTCCAGGGGCAGTGGAAGGTCCCGAGCAGGGCCGCGGGCCGGACCGCGTCGCGGAGGGCGCGGAACTCGCGGACCCAGTCGGTGAAGACCCCGCAGCGCCACGAGACCCACTGGTCGTTCTGCCGGCCCAACAGCTCCTCGGCCAGCTCGGCCGTGGGCCGGTCGGGCAGGTCAATTCCGGTGTCGGCCTCGAACCGGTCGAGGCAGCGGCGGCAGAAGCAGGTGTCGGGCAGCTCGGGCTCGGCCTGCTCCCAGCTCGCGTGGGCGTGGTGGTAGTCCAGCCAGATGCCGTCGACGGCGAAGTCGCGCAGGACGGCGCGGAAGGCCTCCATCCGGTCGCGGCGATAGCCGGGGTGCGTGGGGCAGACGCCCTGCCAGCCCCCGGGCGCCGGGGACCGCCGGCCGTCGGGCCCGACCGGGGCGGCGTCGGGGTGCGCCTCGAGATAGCCGGCCTCGTGCATCGTGTTGAACTCGGCGAAGACCCGCGCCCCCTGCGCGTGCAAGCGGTCGATCGTCGCGGCGTCCAGCCCACCCGAGCCGATCCAGACGGCGTTGACCCCGGAGCTCGCGAGCGTCCGGCCTCCCTCCGTCAGCGGGGTCGGCACGCCACCGTAGATCCCCCGTACCCCGACCCAGGGCCGCGGGTCCTCGGCACCGGCGGCAGGGCTGGCCAGCAGGGCGAGGAGGGCGAGAAGCCCGGGCAGCCGGTCTGGTGAGGGGAGGCATCGCATGGCTGGGCATCTCTCCGGGTCGCGGGGCCAGCCCGCGGGCGTCGTCAGGATCGTAGCCCGCGGGCCAACCGGGTGCCAGGCCCGGCGCGGCCGCGGCGGCGTCGGGTCGCGATCGCTGGCGGGCTCGATTGACGGGAGCGGCGGCGAAACCGTATCCTGCCCAGACCTTGAGCACATCGATGAATTCCCACACCTCGCCCCCGATCATCCAGGCCGACGGCCTGACCAAGTCGTACCGCGTCGCGCAGAAGCGCGAGGGGGTGCTGGGCGCGCTCCGCGGCCTGGTGCACCGCGAGTACAAGGAAGTCCGGGCCGTCGACAACGTCTCGTTCCGGATCGAGCCGGGCGAGATCGTCGGCTTCCTCGGCCCCAACGGCGCCGGCAAGACGACGACCCTCAAGATGCTCTCCGGGCTCATCTACCCGACCACCGGCACCGCCCAGGTGCTCGGCTACCGGCCCTGGGACCGCGACGACGCCTTCCGCCGCCGGTTCGCCCTGGTCATGGGCCAGAAGAACCAGCTCTGGT
>CAZUZD010000520.1:0-3270 GCA_964624465.1 uncultured Isosphaeraceae bacterium | reverse complement strand
ACCGGCCGGCCGCCGTTCGGCGGCGAGACCCGCGGCGAGGTGCTCTGGCAGGTCACGCACGCCGACCCGGTCCCCCCCCGCGCCCTGCGGCCGGGGTTGCCGCGCGACCTGGAGACGATCACGCTCAAGTGCCTGGAGAAGGACCCCCGGCGGCGCTATGCCACGGCCGGCGCCCTGGCGTCCGACCTGACGCAGTTCCTCAACGGCCAGCCGATCGCCGCCCGGCCGCCGGCGCCCCACGAGCAGCTCCTGCACTGGGCCCGCCGCCGGCCCCGGGTGGCCGCCGCCCTGGCCCTCACGCTCCTGGGCCTGGCCAGCCTGGGCGTTGTGCTCCAGGTGCGCAACCGCTACCTGGAGGCGAGCAAGCGGGCCACCGAGCAAAGCCGGCAGCAGATCCTGGCGCTGCTGGACCAGAACGCCGAGCAGACCCGGCTGGCCCAGCAGGAGGCCGCCCGGGCGCGAGCCCTGCTCACCCAGAACGCCCGCCACTATCGCAATGCACAGCTGCGGCGCGTGCGCGAGGACCTGGACACCGGCGCCTTCGAGCGCGCCCAGGAGCACCTGATCGAGGTCGCCCGCCTCGACCCCGAGGGACTGGGCGACGAGCCCGGCTTCGCCTGGCGCTGGCTCGATCGCCGCGCCCGCCGGCCGTTCGACCTGCTCGCCGGCCACGACCGCCCGATCGCCGACCTGGCAGTCTCCGGCGACGGCCGGCGGGCGCTGACCATCGATCGCGGCGGCGGCCACCGGCTCTGGACCCTTGACGGCCCCTGGCCCCGCTCGGTGCCGGTCGTGCCCGGCCGCACCCTGTCGCTGCCCTCCTTCAGCGCCGAGGGCCACCTGATCGCCGCCTGGGAGCTGGACCCGGGCCCGAAGGGCAACCGGCTGGCGGCCTTCCTGATCCTCGATGGCGCGACGGGCGCCGTGCGGGGCCGGATCGCCCCGCCCGACGGACCCGACCGCGCCCCGGGGGAGGACTGGGTCGTGTTCACGCGCTGGCTCGGCCCGCGCACCCTGGCCGCCTGCTGGCGCCGATCGACCGGCGACTTCGCGGTGACGACCTACGACCTCACCGACCCGGCGCGGCCCGTCGTGCAGCACTGCGACCCGGGCCTGACGTTCCCGATCGGCCTCGGCTCGCCGGCCTCGGGCCTCTACGCGGCGACGCACGGCTCGACCGTCGGGGTCTACGAGGCCAGCACCGGCCGGCCCGTCCGCGAGTGGACCGGCCTGGCCCCGCGCCCGATGGCCGTGGCGCTGGACCCCGAGGCGCGGGCCCTGCTGGTCGACGTCGGCGGCCCGCGCGGTGAGTTCGTGGTCCTCGACGTGGCCGACGGCCACGAGATCGGCCGCAGCGCCATCCCCGACGGCTGGAATGGCATCCCGGTGCTGGCCGCCGGCGGACAGCTGCTCGCCTGGGCCGACGGCCTGGGGCGGGTCGTCCTCCGCGACCTGCGGCGCGGGCAGGCCACGACCCTCCCGCTCGACGACTCGGGCGTCGCCTGGGAGGACGTGCGGCTGGCGATCGACCCGGGCGCCTCGACCCTGCTGGCCGTCTCGGACAATCCCCGGGGCGGGGCCGGCCCGGTGGCGCGCTGGGAGCTGCCCTCGGGTCGGCGGCTGCCGGCGCCGGCCGGCCGGGCTGGCCAGTATCCCACGCCCCACTTCGCGCCCGACGGCCGCACGGCCTACGTCTTCCTGGACCGCTGGCTCTACCGCTGGCACCTCGATCCCCCGGACCCCGACACCGAGAACCAGCCCGACGGCCACGTCGACGAGGTCTGGGCGCTCGCCTTCCGCCCCGATGGCCGCCAGCTCGCCAGCGGGTCCGACGACATCGACGAGTCGCGGACGGTCAAGGTCTGGGACACCGCCACCGGCGGCCTGGTGCGCGGCTGGTCGGCCGGCCCCGGCATGGTGGCCGCCCTGGCCTACTCGCCCGACGGCCAGACCCTGGCCACCGGCCACCACGCGCCCCAGGACAACGTGCGGCTCTGGGACCCCGCCACCGGCGCCCTCCGGGCCACGCTCCGCGGCCACATCGGTCCGGTCCGGTCGCTGGCCTACAGCATCGACGGCCAGCTGCTGGCCACCGCCGGCGACGACCACGTGGTCCGCCTCTGGGACGCGGCCACCCACGCCCTGGTGGCGACCCTCGCCGGCCACACCGACAAGCTCCGCAGCCTGGCCTTCGGGCCGCATGGCCAGTACCTCGCCACCGCCGGCAACGACGACACGGTCCGGCTCTGGGACCTCCGGATCCCCTCGGCCCCCAGGCCGCTGCACACCTGGACCGCCAACAGCAACGTCGCGGCCGTGGCCTTCAGCGGCGACGGCGGCCGTGTGATCGCCGCCGATGAGTCGGGCGCGATCCTCACCTGGGCCGTCGAGTCCGGCGATCCCCTCCGGCCCATCTCCGGCCCCGACGCCGAGCTGCGGAGCCTGAGCCCGGCGCCCGACGGCAGCACCGTGGTCGTCGGCGACCGATCCGGCCGGATCGTGCTCTGGGACCAGCCCACCGCCGAGCTGATGCTGACCCTGGATGGCCACGAGGCCCAGGTCAACGCCGTGCGATTCTCGCCCGACGGGAGCGTGCTCGCCTCGTGCGACCACCTCGGCCGCGTCCGCCTCTGGCGCGGCCACCTGCCCACCGACCCGCCCCTCGACCTCCGCCTCCCCCCTCGCCCCATCCCCACCGATCCCGGAAACCGCTAGCCCCTCGCGTGCGGGTCCGCTGCGCCGCGGCCTTCGCCTGGTGGGTGTGGCGTGGCCTCCGAATCGTCGTCGTGGCCACGCGGCGCTCAGGCCACGCCGTGGCGGACTGACCACCGTCACCGGCCGGAGGATCCGGGGCTCCGCCAGGCCACGGCACACCCACCACCACCACCGGAGCCAGAACCGCGGAGCGAATGCGGGGGGAGGCGACGCGGAACGGGGTGGCGGGGTGGCGGTCTCCGCGCGGACGGCCCGGCGTCGGTTAGGATGGTGGGCCGGAGTCCGTGGCCGTGGCGCACCGTCCCACCCCGCGGTGCGGCCGCCCCCAGATCCGCCCCGAGGATGATCATGGCCCTCGCCCGCCCCGGACCCGGCTCGCCGACCGAGCCCGCCCTCCCGTCCCCGGTGCCCGCGCCGGCCGAGCCCGCCCCGCCCGACGCGCCGCTGCGGCTGGCCGTGCTCGGCAATGGCACCAAGCCGCTGGTCGTGGCCGAGGCGGGCCGGATCGCCGCGGCCATCGGCGGCGTGCCCGGCCTGGTCTGCGCCGGCCTGGAC
>CAZUZD010000519.1:0-3281 GCA_964624465.1 uncultured Isosphaeraceae bacterium | reverse complement strand
TGGGCCTACGACATCGGCTACGGCGGCCTGGACCACGTGCTGGCCTCGGGCCGCGACGTGAACATCCTGGTGCTCGACACCGAGGTGTACTCGAACACCGGCGGCCAGGCCTCGAAGTCGACCCCCCGCGCCGCGGTGGCGAAGTTCGCCGCCGAGGGCAAGGCGGTCGGCAAGAAGGACCTGGGCATGATCGCGGTCGACTACGGCAACGTGTACGTCGCCCAGATCGCGATGGGGGCCAACCCGCTCCAGACGATCAAGGCGTTCCACGAGGCCGAGAGTTATCGCGGCACGTCGCTGATCATCGCCTACAGCCACTGCATCGCGCACGGCATCGACATGACCACGGCGATGACGCACCAGAAGGAGGCGACCTCCAGCGGCTACTGGCCGCTGTTCCGGTTCGACCCGAGGATGTCGGTCGTCGGGCAGCACCCGTTCCACCTCGACAGCCGCAAGCCGTCGTCGAAGTTCCGCGACTTCGCCATGAAGGAGGCCCGCTACGCCATGCTCGTCCGGTCGAACCCCGAGCGCGCCGAGAAGCTGCTGGCGATGGCCCAGCGCGACATCGACGACCGCTGGCACTTCTACGAGCAGATGGCGGGCATCGAGCGGACCGCGCCCCCCGACCCGACCCTGACCCCGGCCGTCGCCCCCGCCGCGACGACCGCCACCGCCAGCAATGGCACCCAGCCGGCGACCGCCGGGGAGGCCCGCCGATGAGCCGCGACCTGGGCACCCGCTACCTGGGCCTGAGCCTCAAGAACCCGCTGGTCGTCTCGGCCTGCACCCTGACCGGGCAGCTCGACCAGCTCCGGCGGTTCGAGGACTCGGGCGCCGCCGCCGTCGTGCTCCCCTCGCTCTTCGAGGAGCAGATCGAGCACGACGAGATGGCCGTGCACGACTTCTACGAGGCACACGCCGACGCCTCCCCGGAGGCGCAGTCGTTCTTCCCGGAGGTCGCCGACTACAACACCGGCCCCGAGCGGTACCTGGAGCACGTGGCCGCCGCCAAGCGGTCGCTGGCGATCCCGGTCATCGGCAGCCTCAACGGCGTCTCGACCGGCGGGTGGATCCGCTACGCCCGCCTGATCCAGGAGGCCGGCGCCGACGCCCTGGAACTGAACATCTACTTCGTCGCCACCGACCCGGACGAGACGTCGGAGACCGTCGAGCGGCGATACCTGGAGCTGGTCGCCGCCGTGCGGCAGGCGATCTCGATCCCGCTGGCGGTCAAGATCGGGCCGTACTTCTCGGCGCTGCCGAACTTCGCCCGCCGGCTGGTGCAGGCCGGCGCCGAGGGCCTGGTGCTGTTCAACCGGTTCCTCCAGCCCGACATCGCGCTGGAGACCCTGACGGTCGAGCCTCGGCTGGTGCTGAGCCACAGCGACGAGCTGCGGCTGCCCTTGCGGTGGATCGCGATCCTGCGGCCGCAGCTGGCCGCGTCGCTGGCGGCCACCACCGGCGTGCATCGCGCGGCCGACGTGATCAAGCTCCTGCTGGCCGGCGCCGACGTCACCATGTGCGCCTCGGCGCTCTACAAGCACGGGCCCGAGCACCTGCTCGAATTGCTCGAGGGGCTCGACACCTGGCTCGGCGAGCGGGACTATGCGTCGGTGGAGCAGCTCAAGGGCTCGCTCAGCCAGCTCAACGCCCCGGCCCCCGGCGCCTTCGAGCGGGCCAACTACATCAAGACGCTGGTCAACTTCACCGGCTCCGAGGCCACGAGCTGACCGGCCGCGGCGCCGCAATCGATCCGATCCACCGGACCCGACCGACCTCGACCGCACGGGCAAGGGAGAGAGCAACGATGGCGACAGGACCGCAGGACCCGGTGCGGCCCTCGGCGGCGCTCAAGCCGAGGCCGGCCCGCGCCGAGGAGCCGCACCCCAGCGGCGACAACCGCTTCAAGCTGCTCGACGCCGCGCTGAAGCGGCAGCGGTACGCCCCCGACACCCTGATCGAGGTGCTGCACACCGCGCAGGAGCTGTTCGGGTTCCTCAAGGACGACATCCTGATCTACGTGGCCCGCGGCCTGAAGCTGCCGCCGAGCCGCGTCTTCGGGGTGGCGACCTTCTACCACTTCTTCACCTTCACGCCCAAGGGCGAGCACACCTGCGTGGTCTGCACCGGCACGGCGTGCTACGTCAAGGGCGCCGACGGCCTGCTGGCGGCCATCCAGGCGGCCACCGGCACGGCCGCGGGCAAGACCTCGGCCGACGGTAAGTACTCGATCGAGACGGCCCGCTGCCTGGGCGCCTGCGGCCTGGCGCCGATCGCCGTCTTCGACGGCCAGGTCGTGGGCAAGCTCACCCCCGAGCAGCTGCAGGACCGCGTGAAAGGATGGGCGACCGATGGACCTCGCTGAGCTGCAGGAACTGGCCGCCAAGGAGCGCTCGGCGCGCAAGCCGGTGCAGGTCCGCGTCTGCACGGCCGCCGGCTGCATGTCGTCGAACGCGCAGGCCGTGAGCCAGGGCCTCAAGGCGGCCGTCACCGCCGCCGGCCTGGAGGAGCAGATCCAGGTCTGCGAGGTCGGCTGCATGCGGCTCTGCTGCGAGGGCCCGCTGGTCGGCGTCGACCCCGAGGCGACCCTCTACCAGAAGGTCACCCCCGAGCAGGTGCCGGCGATCCTCGCCGAGCTCCAGGGGCAGCCCGCCGGCGCCGGCCAGCCGCTCAAGAAGGGGCCCGCCGACGCGCCCTTCTTCGCCCTCCAGAAGCCGATCGTGCTGGAGAACAGCGGCCGCGTCGAGCCCGAGCGGATCGAGTCGTACCTGGCCGCCGGCGGCTACCAGCCCCTGTACCACGCGCTGCGGGAGCTGAGCCCGGCCGAGGTCGTCGAGACCATGACCCGCAGCGGCCTCCGCGGCCGCGGCGGCGCCGGCTACCCGACGGGGCTGAAGTGGGCGACGGTGGCCAAGATGCCCGCCGGCCGCAAGTTCGTCGTCTGCAACGCCGACGAGGGCGACCCCGGCGCGTTCATGGACCGCTCGGTGCTCGAGAGCGACCCGCACCGGGTGCTCGAGGGCATGGCCATCGCCGCCTACGCGGTCGGGGCCGAGCAGGGGTACGTGTACGTCCGCGGCGAGTACCCGCTGGCGATCCACCGCCTGGAGATCGCGCTGCGGCAGGCGAAGCGGCTGGGCGTGCTCGGCTCGCAGATCTTCGACTCGCCGTTCAACTTCCGGATCGACGTCCGCATCGGCGCCGGCGCGTTCGTCTGCGGCGAGGAGACGGCCCTGATCGCCTCGATCGAGGGCCGCCGCGGCATGCCTCGCCCGCGG
>CAZUZD010000518.1:0-3294 GCA_964624465.1 uncultured Isosphaeraceae bacterium | reverse complement strand
CCCGCTCGACCAGCTCGCCGGCCAGCCGGCCGCGGAGCCCGACCGCCTGCCGGTGGTCGGAGACCTCCGGCCGCAGGGTCAGGGCCAGCGCCTCGTCATAACGACCGGCGCGGGCCGACTCCTCCGCCTGTCGCAGTGCGATTCGCCATTGTCCCAGCATGATGAGTTCGCCGCCCGGATTGACCATCGGGATGACCACCGCAGAGCGCTCGTGCTCGCCCGCCGCCTGTCGTGTCGGAGGGGCGTGTCCGGGGCCCTCCACCCTCCGTCGGGTCCGTACGGTTCTTCGCCGCCGCGGCCCCGACATTGTCCCCCGTCCGGCCGAACTTGGGTCCAAAAAAACCCAGGGCTCGCCGACGGCGCACGCCACGGGCCGGTCGCACACGACCGGCGCGGGGCGGGAGTCGTCTGGCCCCCGGAAACGGCCGACCCCCCGGCCAGCGGGGCCCGGGGGGTCGACTCGGAGCTCAGGGTCGGAGGGGATCATCAGTCCCGTTCCGCTCGGGCGTCAGGCGTCGCGGTCGACGGTGGGGGCGGCCGGGGGGGTGCTGGGGGCACCCTTGAGCTCGTCGAGGATCTCGCCGGCCTCCCGCTGCAGGTCGCGGCCCTCGAGGCTGGTGTCGGTCGGGCTGACGGCCTGGGCGTCGCCCCGGAGGAACTGGGACTGGAGCTCGTCGCGGCGGTTGTCGCGGGCGATCCGCTCCTCCAGCTCGGCGACCGCCCGCTCGGCCTGGGCGATCGGGCTGCAGTCGACCTCGAAGTCGCGGGCGTCGCGGGTCAGCTCGACCATGTCGTGCCGGGCCTCGATCTCGCGGATCTTCGAGAGCAGGGCCTCCTTCTTCGTCTTCATCTCCCGCAGGGTGTCCTCGAGGGTCACCCGCTGGGCCTCGCGGTGCTCCAGCTCCTGCTGCTTGACGTCGAGGATGAACTTGGCCCGCTTGAAGCTGTCGATCTGGTGCGCCAGCTCGGCCTTGAGGCGGCCCTCCTTGGCGGCGGCGCCGTACTTCGTCTGCTGCACGGTCGGGCCGGCCAGGCGGGTGTTCAGGGCGGTGATCCGCTCGCCGGTCTCGTGGAGCTGGCCCTGGACGGCGGCGATCTCGGTGCGGACCTGCGTGATCCCCTCCTCGAGGTCGATCAGGGTGTCCACGCCCTTCTTGAGCGCCGGGTCGAGCGCCTTGACCTGCTGGCGGGCCGAGTCGACCTCGGCCTCGAACGGCACGGCGGCCTGGGCCCGGCTGTGGACCTTGTGGGCGGCGTAGCGGGCGTAGTGGAAGCTCTTGGCGCCGTAGGTCAGGAACAGGGCCCCGGCCCCGAGGCCCGCGACCAGCGCCACCTTCTTGAACAGCTTGAACATCGTCGGTGTCTCCTTGTGCGTCCCGTCGGGCTCTGCCCCTGGTTCCGGGCCGACCCGTGCGTCCGACTGACTGGCAGGCTCGCCGGCGCCGAGGGGGTGGGCCACCCGGCCCCGTCGCCCCGCTGGTCCCCGGTCCGGCCCCGGCCCCCACGGCCTTGGCCTCTGTGGGTATTTCGGGCCGCCCCGCCCGTTATTGGCCGTTCGGATCGAAATCCCCTGGCCCGCCGACATCCCCGCCTGGCCGCCCCACCCCCCGCCCATCCCCCCGGACGGCCCGATCGCCCGCAAGCCCATGCTCCGAAATGCCTTCCAACCCGAGGACCGTGTTCCCTCTCGTAGGGCGGATCCGCGCAGCGTCATCCGCCGCGCCCGGAGGAGCCGCCCCTCGCCCGGCCCAGCGAGATGGTCGGGACGATGGCCACCGACCCGCCCGGCGGATGACGCTGGCGCGGATCCGCCCTACGGGACGACGGAATCCGGAGAACGCCCGGGGCTCAGCCGCAGAACAGCCAGCCGACGGCGGCGAACACCGGCAGCAGCACGGGCAGGCTGTAGGCCAGGTAGCCGAAGAAGCCGGGCATGCGGACGCCGTGGCCCTCGGCGATCGCCTTGACCATGAAGTTCGGGCCGTTGCCGATGTACGTGTTGGCCCCCATGAACACCGCGCCCAGGGAGATCGCCCGCAGCGTGGGGCCCGAGACGGCGCCGCCGTCGGCCAGGGGCACCAGCGGGCCGGCCGGGTCGACGGCCGCGCGGGCGGCCTCCAGAAGCACGACGTAGGTCGGGGCGTTGTCCAGCACGCTGGAGAGCCCGCCCGTCGCCCAGAAGTAGTGCCATGGGGCGTGCAAGGGCAGCGCCGCCCCCTGCGCCTGGAGCAGCTCGATGGGCACCTGCATCGTGAGGAAGATGCCCAGGAACAGGGCCCCGACCTCCAGGATCGCCCCGTAGTTGAACTGCACCTCGGCCCGCAGGCCGCGCGGCGTGCCGGCCAGCGACAGGCCGGCCAGGGCCAGCAGCACGGCCTCGCGCAGGAACGCCGGCGCCACCAGGGTCGTGCCCGGCAGGGGCCGGCCCGGCACGATCGTCGCCACCGCGGCCACGATCCCCAGCAGGAGCAGCACGTTGACCCGCCCGTGCACCCGCAGCGGCGAGTAGTGCCGCTCCTCGGTGGCGAGCTGGTCGGCCGGCTCGCGCGGGAAGGCGAACAGCCGATCCCAGAGGTAATAGATCGCCAGCAGCGCCCCGACCGCGAACGCCCAGGGGCCGGCCAGCGAGAGCGTCCAGAAGAACGGCACGCCCTTCAGGTACCCCAGGAACAGTGGCGGGTCGCCCAGCGGCAGCAGACAGCCGCCGACGTTCGAGACCAGAAAGATGAAGAAGACGACCGTGTGCACCACCCGCGTGCGGTCGCGGTTGGCCTGCAGCAGCGGCCGGATCAGGACCATCGACGCGCCCGTGGTGCCGATGACGCTCGCCAGCACGGCCCCCAGCGCCAGCAGCGCGGTGTTCACCGAGGGCAACGCCCGCAGGTCGCCGCGGAGCTGCAACCCGCCGGCCACGACGTAGAGGCTGAAGAGCAGGGTGATGAACGGGACGTAATCGCCCAGCACCGCGTGCTCCAGCACCGCCAGCACCGTCGGCCACCCCGGCGCCGAGGCATGGTCCCCGGGGCCGAACCCGAACGGCCGGGTGCCGTAGTGGACCAGCACGATGGCCCCCAGCGCCAGCCCGGCCAGCAGCTTGTTCGCGTTCCGCTCCCACCAGTGGTGGGCGTGCGGCACCAGCGGCAGGGTGGCGATGAGCAGCAGCAGCAGGCCGAAGGGCAGGGCCCAGATCGGGTGCGGCGTCGCGGGGCCGGCCGCCGTCAGCGTGGCCAGCAGCGCGGTCGTCTCGATCGGGTCCATGCCGGGCGTCCCCTCGGTGGGTCGGGTCGAGTCGGA
>CAZUZD010000517.1:0-3317 GCA_964624465.1 uncultured Isosphaeraceae bacterium | reverse complement strand
CAGGGGCCGGGGCGGCACCGGCACCGGCGGGAGCGGCCGGCGGCACGACGCCACCGGCCTGCTGGTACCGCTGGTTCAGCAGGTTCAGCACCATCTGGGTCACGTCCGGACCCTCGGCGTAGACGACCGTCCGCGACATGGCGGCCAGGGCCGAGCGCGGGTCGGCGGCGCTGACCGGCTCGTTCTGAACCTGGACCACGTAATTCAGCCCGTTGTGCTTGGCGACGGCGGCGACGACCTCCTGAATCTCCTTGAAGATCGTGGCCAGGGTGTCGGCCTCCTTCTGGGCGAACTCGCGCTGGGCCTGCTCCTTGGCAGCCTCGAAGTCGACCTTGATCCGGGTCATCTTCGAGTCGCGCTCCTTGAAGTCGGGGGTGCCGGGCGTGAGCTGCTCCAGCTCCTTGCCGATCCGTTCACCCTCGGCCAGGATCTTGGTCAGCTCGGCCTTCTTCTGCGTGTACTCGCCCTCGACCTGCTTCCGCAGGAACTCGACCTTCTGGTAGCCGTTGAAGACGGCGGCCATGTCGATGCAGCCGACGACCGCAGCCGGCAGCTTGCGGGCCGCGGTGGCCGCGGGGTTCGTGTTGGCGGCCTTCTGGACGGCGCTGTCCTGACCACTGGTCGGCGCGACCAGGGCGATGACCCCCAGGGCACTCAGGCCCATGACCCAGGCGGCTCGCGGTGAGATCGGCATGGCTGGCTCCCCCTCCTGTGCGTCACGGCCGCGGCGGCGGGCCCGGGCGGTGACGGAGCTGACTTCGGCGATGGGCCGGTCGGACGGCACGGGCCGCCAAACCGCCGCGTGGGCCCGAGCCCCCTCCCCGGATGCTCGGGCGACCCGACCGCCATTCCCTCGGCGGGTCGAGGGGCACACCGCCTGCCCGTTCTGGAGGGCGGACGGAGCACCCGCCCTGCCCGGGACGCGGGCCCTGGCAGGGTCGATGCGACCGGATTCGGCGGCGCCTACCCCGGATCGCGGCGTATTCTGCGCCGGGGGGTCGGGTCGGTCAAGCCGAACCGGTTGGGTGAAATGGACCGCCCCGGCGCGCGACGACGCGGAGACATCCGGGCCGGAGCCCCAAGGTCTCCGCGTCGTGGTGAACGCGGTCGGGCCGGACGGGCCGCACCGCACCGGGAACCGCCGAGGCGGGTCCGGGGGCGGGCCGACCCCGCGGGTGGCCCGCCGACGTCAGTCCCCCTCGTACGCGAGCACGAAGTCGTGGAACCGGACCTTCTTGGGCATGTCGCCGGTCGCGGAGAGCAGCTCGACCAGCATCTCGCCGAAGAAATCGGTCCGGACGCTGTAGAAGTTGTGCTTGCCCTCGCGGCGCGACTCGATGAGTCCGCTGACCCGCAGCAGGGCCAGGTGGTGGCTGACGGCCGGCTGGCTCTGGCCCAGCTTGGTGCACAGGTCGGTGACGTGCAGCTCACCGCTCTGCGCCAGGTAGACCAGGATCCGCAGCCGGGTCTCGTCGCTCAGGAGCTTGAAGACCTGGGCCAGGTCGCGGACGGCCTGCTCGGAGACCGGGGGCATGGTCGTCAGGCTCGTGCTGCTGCTGGCCCCCGCCCGTTTCGTGGTGCTGCTCTTCTTCGCCATGGATTCGATCCCTGATCCCTTGGAGTGTTTCGACCAGTTTCCCATCCGACCACGCTCGGCCGATGGGCCAGGTGTCCCCACGCCTGACACCACGCCCCCCTGACCCGCGGCTGGAGCCCCAGGGCCGGGACGAGCCCGATCCCGCGGGGGATCGACGCTCGTTGCCGGGTGCACTCGCCCCGGGTGGGACGAGTCGGCGCACACTATTTTATTAAATACTTATTAAAACGAAACAAGAATCAAGGCGAGTGGTCCGACCGGGGTCGCTGCGAGCCGCGGGGGGCGGCGGCCCGAACGCGGATCGGACGCGGGGGGATCAGCCGTCGGCCGAGAGCAGGCCGTAGCGGGTCAGGGTCCGACGCAGGGCCTCGACGGCCCGCTCATCGGGGGGGCAGAGCGGCAGCCGGAGCTCGCCGTTGCCGCGGCCCAGCAGGGCCAGGGCGGTCTTGACCGGGATCGGGTTGGGGGCCAGGCCCAGCATGTCGCGGCAGAGGGGGAACAGGCGCAGATGCAATCGGCGGGCCTCGGCCAGGTCGCCCCGGTCGAAGGCGGCCAGCAGCGCCAGCACGTCGGCCGGCACCAGGTTGCCCACCACCGAGATGATCCCGCGGGCCCCGACGGCGAGCATCGGGAGCGTGAGGCTGTCGTCGCCGGAGAGGACCGTCAGGTCGGTGCGGGCCAGGATGTCGCTGACCTGATCCAGGGACCCGGCCGCCTCCTTGACCGCGACCACCGGGGCGAACGCGGCCAGCCGCTCGACGGTCTCGGGATCCAGGTTCCGGCCGGTGCGGGCCGGGACGTTGTAAAGGACCATCGGCAGGTCGCAGCTCTCGGCGATGTGCGCGTAGTGCCGGTACAGCCCCTCCTGCGTGGGCCGGTTGTAGTACGGCGACACGAGCAGGGCGCCATCGGCGCCGGCCCGCTGGGCGAAGCGGGTCAGCCGCAGCGCCTCGGTGGTCGAATTCGAGCCGGTGCCGGCCAGCACCCGGGCCCGGCCGGCGACCCGCTCGACCACGGCGGTGATGACGCGCTCGTGCTCCTCATGCGAGAGCGTCGGGCTCTCGCCGGTGGTGCCGACCGGCGAGATTACCGGCACGCCCTGGCCGATCAGCCAGTCGACGGAGTGCCCGAGGGCCACCTCGTCGACCGCGCCGTCGCGAAACGGCGTGACCAGGGCCACCGTCAAACCCGCGAACTGCTCGCCCCGCATCGCTGCCATCATCCACTCCACTTGCCTGAGCCGCGAACCGACCAAGGCATCGATGCCACCGATGGTTCGCCGCTCGGATGCAGATTTCGTTCGCACCCTAAAAGAATATAGCGTGAACCCAGTTTCAGTGGCAAGGGTACTTGATCATAAGTGATCGAAGCAGTCTTCCACAATTGCGGCTCGCATCTCGCGCACCGCTCGCTCGAATCCGACGAAAACGGCGCGGGAGACGAGGCTGTGGCCGATATTCAGCTCCAGCATCCGGGGCAGGCGGGCCACCGGCCGGACATTCTGGAGGGTGAGACCGTGCCCGGCGTGCAGCGCCAGGCCGGCGGCGACGGTCAACCGCCCCGCCTCGGCCAGCGCGGCCAGCTCGAACTCTCGGGCCGGGCCCTCGGCCGCCTCGGCGTAACGGCCGGTGTGCAGCTCGACGGCCTGCACCCCGAGGGCGGCTGCCGCCTCGATCTGCGCCGGGTCGGGGTCGAGGAACAGGCTCACCGAGAGCCCTGC
>CAZUZD010000516.1:3021-3320 GCA_964624465.1 uncultured Isosphaeraceae bacterium | reverse complement strand
CGAGCCTTCCGGACCAGGCCCCGGCCGCCGCGAGCGCCCGACCGCCGTCCGCGCCGTCACCGGCGGCACCCGAACCGGCCGTCGCCGTCGGGCGCCCCCCGAGCCTGGCCCGCCTGGTCGGCCAGTTCCTCGCCTACACCTGCGCCGTGACGCTGGCCACCGCCGCCGTCCTGGCGTTCCTCTCCTACCGCGCCGACCCGCCCGACCCGACCAGCCAGGTCGGCCCCGGCCCCGCCGCCGCGGAACCGCGCGCTCCGGAGCCGGCCGGCGGGGCCGGGCTGGTGCCCGTCACGGCAGGG
>CAZUZD010000516.1:0-3011 GCA_964624465.1 uncultured Isosphaeraceae bacterium | reverse complement strand
TCTCGATGAACGGCTGGCCGCGCAGTGGGTCCAGGAGCACGGGGGCACCCTCAAGGTCCTCGACAAGGGCCGCGTCCGCGACCTCGCTCCCACGGACCCGCTGCCACCGGAGGATTGGACGGTCCTCGGTGTCAGCTGGCTGAACCGGGTCGACTGGCAGACCGAGAGCCTGGCGCTGCTGAAACGGCTGCCGAATTTGGCGTCACTCGACCTCTTCGAATGCCAGCTGCCCGACCCGGCCCTGGACGTGCTGGCGGAACTCCCGAAGCTGCGCACCCTGATGCTCCAGCGGGTGCCGATCACCGATGAGAATGTGGGCAAGATTGCGCGGCTCAAGGACCTGGTCGAGCTGAACCTGATCGACACGTTCATCACCGATCGAGCGATCCCGCAACTCGCTGGCCTGGCGCATCTGGAAGTCCTGAAGCTGGGCAATACCGGGGTCCGGGGCCAGAACCTGGAACTCCTGAGCGGCTGCCCGAACCTCCGGGAGATCGACCTGGCTCATCTCCACCTCACGCCGGGCTGGGCGGATCGGCTCTCCCGGGTTCGCAGCCTCAGGTCCGTGATTCTCCACAGCTCCAACGCCTCGGATGATGAGGTCGCCCAGCTCTCCGGCCTGGGGCTCCAGGCGCTCGACCTGCTGCAGACGTCGGTCACCGATCGCGGCCTCGCCGCTCTGGCGCGCATCGTCACCCTGAAGTCGGTCATCGTCCGAGAGTCGGCGGTCTCGGTGGCCGGTGTGGAGGCGCTCCAGGCGCGCCTCGGTCCGAAGGCGGAGATCCAGTCCGGGGCCAACCTCCCGGTCCGACTTGGCGAGGCCCTGGCCACGGGCACGTGGACCCCGATCGATCTGAAACAGCGCCAGCCAGTGACTGCCATGAAGCCCGGGGAACTGGTCGGCGAGATGTTGATCACCCACAGGAAGGTCTTCGGGCAACCGATCGACGCGCCGAAGGTCGAGTCCCCGTTCGGCGAGGTTGAAGTCGGCGGCCTGCGGCTGGCCGGTCAGCAGTGCCGCCTGATCGACTTCCCGCAGGACGAGGTGGTCGTGCGGCTGCGAGTGCGGTTCGAACGGGCCCCCGACGTGCCCCTGGACGAGCCGCGCCAGGCGATGGTCATCCTGCAGCAGGAGCCGGCCCGGGGCGTGGCGTATACGCTCCACGACTCGGGAGCCTGGTTCCTCGGCCGGGCCGACTTCGGGCCGCCGCTGCACTTCGAGGTCCTGCGGCCGGCGTACCAGCCGATCCCCCACGACGGGCCGATCCCGGCGACCGAGATGACGATTGCCGTCACGAAGGACGACATTCGCGTCTGGAACGAGGGGCTCTTCCACTACCTGGAGAACCCCTCGCGGCTGACCCGCGATCGCTGCTCCCTGATCGTCGGCTGGGGCGATCCCACGACGGCGCTGGTGATCGAGTCGGCCGAGTATCAGCTGCTGAAATGAACGATCGGCGGACGGGCCTCAGCCCATGCCGCAGCCGCCGCCGCAGCAGGCGGGGGCGCCGCAGTCGATCGGGGCCGGGGCGGAGGCCCGGGCGCCTCCACCCACATGGGCGGCGGCCGGCACGCTGAACTGCTTGGCCACCTGCGCCGAGCGGCACTTCGGGCAGCGGGGCTCGTCGGCCGACGAGCGGATCAGGGTCTCGAACGCGTGGCCGCAGGGCTCGCAGCGGTACTCGTAGAGCGGCATCGGGAGGGACCTCCGCGCCGGGGGCGCCTGGGGTTGTGACCTGCGATTTCGCTCCATTGTGCGGGCCGCCCCGGCGGTCGTCAACGCCGGCCGCCGGCGTCGTACAATCCACCCCGGCGGGGCCGGCGACCGGGCCCGTTCGGCAAGCGACCCGGAGGAGCCAGACCATGCGGGCCCTGCGACGCGACGAGGTGCGGGCGATCGATCGCGTGGCCGCCGATCGGTTCGGGATGCCGACCCTGGTCCTCATGGAGAACGCCGGCCGGGGCGCCGCCGAATGGCTGATCCCGCGCCTCGACGCCGGCCCGGGCCACGGGCCGTCCCGGGTGCTGGTGCTCTGCGGGCCGGGGAACAACGGCGGCGATGGCGGCGTGGTCGCCCGCTACCTGGACCTGGCCGGGGCGGCGGTCACCGTCGTCTGGCTGGCCGACCCGGCGCGGCTGGCCCCCGACGCCGCCGTGCAGCACCGGATCGTCGCCGCGGCCGGGATCGCGCAGCACGACCGCCCCGGGGACCTCGACGCCGACGAGCTGGCCGGCTGGCTGGCCGGGGCCGACTGGGTCGTCGACGCCCTGCTCGGCACCGGCCTGTCCCGGCCCGTCGCGGGCCCGCTCCGCGCGGCCATCGCGGCGATCAACGCCTCGGGCAAACCCGTGCTGTCGCTGGACCTGCCCTCGGGCCTCGACGCCGACACCGGCGCGCCCCTGGGCCTGGCCGTGCGGGCGACCGCCACCGTCACGTTCGTCGCCCCCAAGCTCGGCTTCAGCGCCCCGGGCGCCTCGGCCTGGACCGGGCCGGTCGCGGTCGCCCCGATCGGCGTGCCGCGGCGCCTGCTCGTCGAGCAGGGGGGGCTCTGAGCCGGGTCCCGGGGGCCGTCCCGGTCAGTTGGTGGGCGTGCCCGGCTCGGGGGTGGGTTCGGGGCGCTCGTCGGGGGTGGCGGCGGCGACCGTGGCGGGGGGCTCGGCGCCGTCGATCGGCCGGCGGTAGGCCGGGGGGGCCAGCCGGCTCAGGTCGGAGCCCGAGGCCAGCGGGCCGCGGTCGGCCGTGGCCGAGGGCCGCTTCACGGGCACCAGGCTGACCTTGAGGCGGTACTGGTGGCTCAGCGACCAGAGGCCGCCGCCGCCGGCGATCAGCAGCACCGCGGCGGCCAGGCCGGCCAGCGCCCAGCGCCAGGGGCGGGCGGAGCGGGGATCGGCCCAGGCCCAGGCGGGTCCGCCCGGGGTCTGCGCCTCGCGGATCTGCCGCGCCAGGGCCGGCCAGATCGAGCCCGGCGGCGCCACCAGGTCGGTGGGGCCCGGCCCGGTCGCGGGCCGGT
>CAZUZD010000515.1:0-3333 GCA_964624465.1 uncultured Isosphaeraceae bacterium | reverse complement strand
TCCACGATTGTGTAAGCAAAGGATGGTCTTGCGACCGGCCGAATTGTCAAAGAGCGAGTCGTCTGAAGTGGCAGCGTTCGATCACTCGACGCTGCCGGCCGGAGCTCGGGCTTCCAGGAAGTTCCTGGGGCCACCACCCCGGCCGTGTCTTCGTTTGAGTACGTTCGTCAACCGCCGTGAGTTTGATCGCTCTCGCGATCTCGTCTTGGCAGGCCGGTCATCCGTTCTCAGGCCGCGTTTCGCTTCGCATCTCTGCGTCGTGTCAGCGGCGACAAGGGAGATAATACCGTGGCCTCAGAACGGTTCAAGGGGGCAGACCCAAAAAATCTCGGATCGGGTCGTATCCGCCGCTACTCGGGCAGGTTATGGCTTCCAGAATCCCGTTCAAAAGAGCGCGGCGGCCTCGCGGTAGTACTCGAGGTCGAGCGCCTTGAGGTTCCCGACGTCGGCGTCGAGGGGGGCCTCGACGATCCGCTGGTCTCGGAAAGAGACGATGGTGCCGAAGCGTCGCTGGAGGATGAGATCGGCGGCGGCCAGGCCGAAGCGGGTGGCGAGCACCCGGTCGTAGGCGCTGGGGGCCCCGCCCCGCTGGGTGTGGCCGAGGACGACGGAGCGGGTGTCGAAGCCGGTGGAGCGTTGGATGGAGTCGGCGACGGCGGCGGCGATGCCGCCGAGCTGGACGCGGCCCAGGGAGTCGGCGCGGGGGACGATGGTGGCGGCGACGGGCTGTTCGGGGAAGCGGGCCCCCTCGGAGACCACGACGATGCCGTAGGGCTTGCCCTCCTCGCGGCGGCAGCGGAGCCGTTCGGTGCAGTGGTCGAGGTCGATGGGGACCTCGGGCACGAAGATGAAGTCGGCGCCGGTGGCCAGGCCGGCGTAGCAGGCGATCCAGCCGGTCTGCCGGCCCATGGTCTCGACGACCATGATGCGGCGGTGGCTCTCGCTGGTGGTGCGGAGGCGGTCGATGGCCTCGACGACGACGTTGACGGCGGTGTCGAACCCGAAGGTGAAGTCGGTGACGGCCAGGTCGTTGTCGATGGTCTTGGGCACGCCGACGACGGGCAGCTCGAAGTCGCGGTGCAGGCGGTGGGCGACGCGGAGGGTGTCGTCGCCGCCGATGACGACCAGGCCCTCGAGGCCCAGCTCGGCGAAATGGGCGCGGAGCCGGGGGATGTCGGCCTCGGCCTCCTTGAAGGGGTTGGTGCGGGAGGAGCCGAGGATGGTGCCGCCGCGGCCGATGATGTCGTCGGTGTCGCGGATCGACAGCTCGCGGGTCAGGCCGCGGACCAGGCCGCGCCAGCCCTCGAGCAAGCCGAGGCACGAGCCGCCGGCGCCGTTGACGCGCTGGACGACGGCGCGGATGACCGCGTTGAGGCCGGGGCAGTCGCCCCCGCCGGTGAGCAGGCCGACACGCATGGGCAGGCTCCTGCGAACGCGCCGGCGCGGCCCGATCCTCGGGCCGGTCCCTGGCGGCCGGGTCCGGCCCGCGTGGGCGGGCCGGGCATGGCGTCCGTTCGACCCCAGGAGCGTACCGCGAAGGCCGGTCCGATTTCCAGCCTGCCGGGGTGCGGTCGGGAGCCCGGGATCAGCCCAGGGGGGCGGCGGCGCGGCCGGGCAGGAGCACGCGCTCGACCCAGGTGGTGTCGATGCGGCTCTCGGCGAAGTCCGGGTTGCGGAAGATCCGGCGGTGCAGCGGCAGGGTGGTGGCGATCCCCTCGACCTGGAGCTCGTCCAGGGCGCGGCGCATCACGCCCATGGCCTCGGCGCGGGTGGGGGCGTGCACGAGCAGCTTGCCGACCATGGAGTCGTAGTTCGGCGGCACCTGGTAGCCGGGCCGGACGTGGCTGTCCCAGCGCACGCCGTAGCCGCCGGGCAGGCGGAGGCCGGTGATCATGCCGGGGGAGGGCCGGAAGTTGTGGTCGGGGTCCTCGCAGTTGATCCGGCACTCGAAGGCGTGGCCGTGCTGCACGACGTCGGACTGCCGGAGCGTGAGCGGCTCGCCGGCGGCGATCTTGATCTGCCACTTGATCAGGTCGATGCCGGTGACCAGCTCGGTGACCGGGTGCTCGACCTGGATGCGAGCGTTGACCTCGATGAAGTAGAAGTTCTGGTCGCTGTCGACGAGGAACTCGCAGGTGCCGGCGTTGACGTAGCCGGCCTCGCGGGCCAGGCGCACGGCGGCGTCGCAGAGCTTGCGGCGAGTGCGATCGTTGAGGGTCGGGGCGGGCGACTCCTCGACGAGCTTCTGGTGCCGGCGCTGGAGCGAGCAGTCGCGTTCCCAGAGGTGAATGCAGTTGCCGTGCGAGTCGGCGAGCAGCTGCACCTCGATGTGGCGGGGGCGGTCGATGAACTTCTCGAGGTAGACGCTGGAGTCGCGGAACGAGGCCTCGGCCTCGGTGCGGGCCGACTGGAGGCTGGAGAGCAGCGCCGATTCCTCGCGGCAGACCCGCATGCCCTTGCCGCCGCCGCCGGCGGCGGCCTTGATCAGCACGGGGTAGCCGATGCGGCGGGCGACGGTGACGGCCTGGTCGTCGCTGGTGATCGGGCCGTCGGAGCCGGGGACCAGCGGGACCTTGGCGGCGGCGGCGACGGCCTTGGCCTCGGTCTTGAGTCCCATGCGGCGGATCGCCTCGTGGGGCGGGCCGATGAACTCGAAGTTGCAGGTGCGGCAGACCTCGGCGAAGTGGGGGTTCTCGCTGAGGAAGCCGTAGCCGGGGTGGATCGCCTGGGCGTTGGCGATCTCGGCGGCGGCGATGAGCCGGGGGATGTTCAGGTAGCTCTCGCCGCCGGGCGCCTTGCCGATGCAGATGGCGCGGTCGGCCAGCTCGAGCCAGGGCCCGTTGCGGTCGGCCTGCGAGAAGACGGCGACCGTCTCGATGCCGAGTTCCTTGCAGGCGCGGATGATCCGCAGGGCGATCTCGCCGCGATTGGCGACCAGGATGCGCTTGAACATCGCTTGGCTCGTGCTCGTGCGGGGCCGCGCCGCGCACCAGTCGAAGGGCGTCGGCAGAGAGGGGGTCGGGATCGGACCGGACCGAAACCGAGGGGAGGACGGGCGGCCAGGCCCGGGGGCCGGGCCGCTCAGGCCTCAGGGGGTGAGTCGGTAGAGGGGCTGGTCGTACTCGACCGGCTGGCCGCTCTTGACCAGGACCTCGGCGACGGTGCCGGCGATGCCGGCGGGGATGTCGGTGAAGACCTTCATGGCCTCGATGATGCAGACGGTCGTCTCGGGACGGACCGCCGTGCCGATGGCGACGAACGCGGGGGCGTCGGGCGCCGGCGAGGAGTAGAAGGTGCCGACCATCGGGCTGCGGATGTAGAGCGCCTCGGCGA
>CAZUZD010000514.1:0-3339 GCA_964624465.1 uncultured Isosphaeraceae bacterium | reverse complement strand
TTCGCCGGATCCTTCCGGGCTCGGACTGGCGTCTGCTCTATGACGTCTCGCACAATACCTGCAAGGAGGAGGCGCACGTCGTCGCGGGCCGGCCCCGTCGGCTGCCGCGGCGGGGACCGGCGTGCGGGCGCACTCCGTCAGTCGGCCTGGGCGACCGTGGTGGGGGCGTCGGCCAGGGCTCGCTCGGCGGCGGCCTTGACCTTGAAGGCTCCCTCGACCACGACGACGTCGTCGGCCCGGACGCCCTGGAGCACGGCGATCCGGTCGCCGTCGGCGGGGCCGAGCCGCACGACCCGGCGCTCGAAGCGGTCGGGGCCGGTGCGGACGTAGACGAACCGCTCGTCCTCGTCGGTGAGGATCGCGGCGCGGGGCACGAAGACCGCCTGGGTCGTCGCCGGGGCCACGACCTCGGCGTCGACGTACATGCCCGGCTTCAGCAGCCGGTCGGCGTTGTCGGCCTCGGCCAGGAGCTGGATGGCGCGGGTGCTCTCGTCGACGAGGTCGCCGGTGTACAGCACCCGGCCCTCGAAGACGCGGTCGGGGTAGGCCGGCGAGGTGAACCGGATCGTCCCGCCGCGCTGGCCGGCGAGCTTGCCGAACTGCGACTCGGGCACCTTCACCTGGATCCAGACCTTCGAGAGATCGGCCACCCGGAAGATCCGGTGGGCGGTGTCGACGTAGACGCCCGGCACGACCAGCTCGCGGTCGAGCACGGTGCCGTCGAAGGGGGCCCAGATCGCGTAGGTGCCGATCGGCAGGTGGTCGGGGTGCTCGGGTAGCGCGCCGCCGTGGCTGCCGACCGGCGTCACGACGTCGCCGCCGGTCGCGACCGCCGCCGGGGCCGGGTCGGTCGCCGGGGGCAGCGAGCCGTCGGGCTGCACGCCCTGCACCTTGCCCTGGCGGACCATCGGCTCGGTGCCGTCGGGGCGGACGCCCAGGACCCGGAGCCGCTCGCGGGCGACCCGCACGGCGGTCTCCGACTGCTTGAGCACCTGCTGGGCGCGGGCGTTCTCGATCTGCTCGTGGAACCCGACGCTGTCCATCAGCGCCGTGTAGGTGGCGGCGGCCGCCTCGAACTCGGCGCGGTTCATCTGGTGCTTTTCGACCGAGACGGCGTCGCCGGCCCGGAGCACGGTGCTGCGGTCGTACATGGCGTCGGCCAGCCGGAACTTGGCGTAGGCCGTCAGCAGCCGCTCGTGGTTCTCGCCCACCGCCTGGCGATCCAACCGCCGCTGGATCTCGTCGGGCGGCAGCTCCTGGCGCAGGAGGCCGAGCAGCTGCGTGGTGGCGCTGTAGACCTTCTGCTGCCAGTCGGCGCGGGCCTGGGCGATCTCCTGGTCCTGGAGCCGGCTGACCAGCTCGAGCCGGGACTGGGCGACCTCGGAGGAGTCGACCAGGGCGAGCAGGTCGCCGGCCTTGACGTCCTGGCCGATGTGCGCGGCGACCGAGCGGACCACGCCGGCGGCGCGCGGGGTGATGAAGGCGAACCGGCTCTCGTCGGGCACCACCTGGCCGGGGGCCCGCAGCAGGTCGTGAATCACGCCGGCCGAGGCGCTGGCGACCCGCAGGCCGATGGCCTCCTGCTGCGCCGGGGTCAACGTCACCGGGCGCAGCTCGGCCCGGTCCGCGGCCGGTGCTGCGGGCCGGTCGACGACCGGCGTCAGCGCACGGACCGGGGGCACGGCCGAGCCGGCTTCGGGGTCCGCCGCGGGGAGCCCGCCCCGGGCCACGACCACGGCGGCCACGGCCAGCCCCGCCAGCCCCAGCAGGGCGGCACCGGCGCGAGCCGGCGTCCAGGCAGGGTGGAGGGAACGGATCCGTTCGGCCAGAGGGAGCGGTGGCATCGCGATCTCCAACGGTGGGCTCAGGCCCCCCGCGCGGATTCGCGGTTGCAACGGATCGACCGACGCCGGGAGAGGAGACGGTCAGGCGGAACGGCTGCGAACCGGACTCGGCGCAACGGGGCGGGGGCGACCGGGCCTGCTGGAACATCCAGAGCCCGTCCTCGGGCCGCCCGTCCCCCTGCGGGTCGTCGCGGCCCGTCACGGTCCTCGCCTCGCTCGGCGACGTCCCGGTGGGGTCCCCTCCTGCCAATCGCAGCCAGGCCCCTCGGGACGACACCGGCCGCCGATCCACCCCCGGTTCCATCGGCTGGGCGCCGGCGGCGCGTCGCGGACCGGCCCGGTCGTGTAGGCACGACCCGCCGCATCGGCAAGCCCACTGGTCCCGAGATCGGGCACCGCCCCGGCCGCTGGTGACGGAATCTTCGGGCTCGGGCGCTTGCCGGGGCCGACGAGCTTCGACGACAATCGCTCGCTTTGGGCCACATCCGGGCCCCGATCTCGCCGGAGACCGGGGCGCCGCTTCCCTGGGGAAACCGACTCGTGAAGATCGCCGTCATCGGAACCGGATACGTCGGCCTGGTCACGGGCACCTGCTTCGCCGACAGCGGCAACACGGTGGTGGGGATCGACAAGGACGCCCGCAAGATCGAGCGGCTGAAGGCGGGCCAGATCCCGATCTACGAGCCGGGCCTGGCCGAGATGGTCGTGCGCAACAGCCGCGAGGAGCGACTGCTGTTCACCACCGACCTGGCCAGCGGCATCGCCGACGCCGAGATCGTCTTCATCGCCGTCGGCACCCCGCAGTCGCACGACGGCAGCGCCGACCTCTCGGGCGTCTACGCCGTGGGCGAGGAGATCGCCCGCGCGCTGAAGCGGCCCAAGATCGTCGTCACCAAGAGCACCGTGCCGGTCGGCACCTGCGCCGAGCTGGTCCGGCGGATGCGGGCCCTGACCGACGTGCCGTTCGACGTCGCCAGCAACCCCGAGTTCCTCAAGGAAGGCGCGGCGATCGAGGACTTCATGAAGCCCGACCGCGTCGTCGTCGGCGTCAGCCGCCCCGAGGTCGCCGAGCGGATCAAGGCGCTCTACGACCCGTTCCTCCGCACCGATCGGCCGTACCTGGTCATGTCCCCCGAGTCGTCGGAGATGACCAAGTACGTCGCCAACTGCCTGCTGGCGACGAAGATCAGCTTCATCAACGAGATGGCCAACCTCTGCGAGGCGTACGAGGCGGACATCAACGACGTGCGCCGGGGCATCGGCCACGACCAGCGGATCGGCTTCAGCTTCCTGTTCCCCGGCGTCGGCTACGGCGGCAGCTGCTTCCCCAAGGACGTGCGGGCGGCCATCCACATGGCGCACAGCCAGGGCCTGCCGTCGCGGCTGATGGAGGCCGTCGACCGGGTCAACGAGGCGCAGAAGACGGTGCTCATGCAGAAGCTCGTCGCGCACTTCGGCGGCCTCGACGGGCTGCCCGGCAAGACGATCGCCGTCT
>CAZUZD010000513.1:0-3343 GCA_964624465.1 uncultured Isosphaeraceae bacterium | reverse complement strand
GGCTCGTCGGCTCGGGCGCCGACGGCCGCCAGCAGGGCTGCCGTCGCCACCAGGCGATGGGACAGCCGGAGCGTTGCACTCATAGGTTCGTCCTCGCGAGGAGTCCGTGGGGCTTGGGAGAGTCGACGGCCCTCGGGTCCCCGGCCCGACGTCGTGTCGCGGGGCCGGACCCGGGGCGGTCGGGTCTTACAGGTCTTCCGGCACATCGACGGTGGCCGGGGCGGGGGAACCCGTCGCCTCACCGCCCGCCTGGCGCTGGGCGCTGGCCTCGGCCCGTTTCTGCTGCTTCTTGCCGCCGTCGGTGAAGACGCCGGCTCGCATGTAGAATTGCACGAAGGTGCCGAGGACGACCAGCAGGCAGCCGCCATAGACGACGGGCCAGACCGGGTCGTATCGGACCGTGAGGATCGACTTGAACCGACCCGTGGGCTGTCGGAACCGGTCGACGATCGGCTCGAAGGCGGTCTGGTAGAAGGTCCAGTTCTTGCGGATCATCGGGTAATTCATCGTGATCTTCGTCGGCGCCGGGATCGGCTGGACCTCGGCCTTGGCCGGGTCGTCGACGGTCAGCTTCTCGCCGCCGTCGAACGGCTCGTAGCCGTCGGGGCCGAGCTTGCGGAAGACCTCGCGAGGGCGATCGGCGAACTGGAAGTACCCGCCGGCGGCGACCTCGGCGAACGGCTTCGACTCGGGCTTCGGCTGGCCGGGCTCGCGCACCGTGACATCGCTGCGGTAGGCGGCCCGCGCCGTGGCGCCGGGGTCATTGCTGGGGTCGAAGTCGACGAGGTGGATCTCCATCGGCAGCGGCCTGGAGTCGAAGTCGTACGAGATTCGCCAGGGGCCGTCGCGGAAGTCGACCTGCTGGTAGGTCGGACCCAGGCGGTCGGAGCGACGCAGCCAGAACTCGCGGCTCTGGCCGCCCACGCTCAGCTCGACCAGCGCCGCCGGGATCGCCGAGTCCATCTCGTTCTTGGGCACCTCGATCGGGTCGCAGACCTCGCGGGCGACGCCCGAAGCCAGCACCTCGTAAACCCGGAGCGACAGGCTCATCGGCATACCGTCGCCGCCGAAGACCGGGACCGTGCGGCCCGGCTCGATCGGCCCCGGCTCGCCCCGCAGGCCGGTCCGGCCGAAGGCCCGCTCGTAGACCTTGCCGTCCGGGGTGGTCGCCAGCTGGATCACCCCGAAGCGGCCGGCCATGCCCGAGCCGTCGATGACCGGTGGGTTGTAGAAGTCGATGTAGACGAGCTGCTGCTCCTTGTCGCCGTCGAAGGCCCCGACGTTCGGGATCAGCGGCAGGCCCGCCCAGGCGGCGTGCATGACCTCGGGCCCGGTGCCCTTGCGGACCCGGAAGAACGCACCGTAGGCCAGTGGCGAGCCGGTGGCCGCACCCATCTCGGTGAGCAGCGGGATCAGCTTCTGGATCAGCTCGCCGTTATCCTGGAGCTCGCGACCCCGGGTCGGCAGCGCGAAGATGCGGCCGAGGGTCACGGTGATGTCGCTGTCCGGCAGCGTGACCGGGGCCTGGGGCGTGGCGGGTTCGACGAGGGTCTTCGCGTCGTCGAGGATCCACTCGTAGACCCGGGCCTCGCCCTTGCTGTCCTGATAATAGATCCGGGCGGCACGCTGCTTCATGGGCAGGGCGGGCGGATGCAGGAAGGCGTCGAGGGCCTGAGCGGCGTGGGGGCCGTCCAGGTGCTGCAGGTCGATCCGGGCCGGGCCGGCGTCGAGCGAGCCATGGCCCACCGTCCGGCTGGTGGCGGCGATCCAGCCGCGGCCGTCGAGCGCGTCGGTCGCCTCGGCCTTGCCCGGCGGCTGGGCCAGCAGCGCCACCCGAACGGCCGGCACGCCGTCGCGACCTTCGGTGTACACGGTGCGCGGCGGTGAGGAGGCGGGCAGGTAATCGCGGGCCACGAGCCGGATCGGATCGTCGGGCTGCGTGAGAACATCCACCCGGGGGCCGACCCGGGTCATCGCGGCATAGGTGCCGCACCCGAAGCCCAGCGCCGTCAGGACCGCCACGCAGAGGGCCCCGACCGGCCGGGCCACCCAGCCCCGGAACTTCAGGCCCAGGCCCAGGGCTCCGCCCACCAGGGCGACGGCCAGCAGGCCGAACAGGCCGCGGATGAAGTTGACCCCGGCGACGTACGAGGCATTGCTCGCCTTCGCGGTGAGCTTGTCCGTCTCCCAGGGCTGGGCGCCCGGCGAGAACGGCACGACGAACTGGCGCTCGGGGGCCAGCGAGCGGGGGTCCAGCTTCTGGAGCCGGATCACCGGCGCCTCGGTCCGGAAGTACTGGGTCGCGGACGAGCCCTCATCCAGGCCCACCCGCCCCTCATCGGTCATCTTGAAGCTCAGGAACGAGCCCAGCAGCACGACCAGCAGGCCGGCGTGGGTGATCACGAACCCGGTCTGGCGTTTGGTCCAGGGGTAGCGGATCAGGGCGGCGCAGAGGATGTTCACCCCAAGCATGGCCAGCAGCAGCGCGAAGCCCTTGCTCTGGTAGATGTCCACCTGCACGGCGTGGGTGCCGTGGCTCGACTCGTAGAAGGTGGCGTAGGCCAGCACGGCCGCCAGCGTCGTGATCAGGATGACCGCGAGCTTCACCGAGGCGAGGAAGTGGTAGATCGCGTCGACCAGGCGAATGACGAGCGGGTCGTCGGCCGAGATCGAACGCACGGAGGGCCGCTTCGGGGTCGAAGCAGCGGTCAGCTTGCTGTCGGTCGCCATGAGTGGCTCACCTGGGAGATCGCTCGCGCGGACCGAGCGGGCAGGTCGGCTGGGCGGTGGGAGCGGGGGCGGGAGTGGGACGCGAAGGAC
The DNA here is from genome assembly GCA_964624465.1 of uncultured Isosphaeraceae bacterium. GTDB lineage: Bacteria > Planctomycetota > Planctomycetia > Isosphaerales > Isosphaeraceae > CAZUZD01. The sequence goes on along the minus strand of CAZUZD010000513.1, from coordinate 523 downwards.
GCCCTGGCCTCATTGTAGCCAGCACCCCGGCCAGGGGCTAGCGGGCCCGGCCCTCGCGGGGCTCCCCCGGTTCCCTCGCAATCCCGCCCGCCGCCGCGACGCGACGACTCGCGTCAGGACTCGCGCCGATGACGGTAGGCATCGTCCCACTGCTCGTCGAGCCGCCGCAGGGCCGCGTCCAGCTCGGCGGCATGGAGCCGGCCCTGGCCGTCGGACTGCACGATCCCCTTGCGCACGAGCTGCCGCAGCGCGTTGCCGACCTCGAAGGCCACCGGCCGGTCGGTTTCCGCCTGCAGGAAGGCCTCGATCGCCGCGTCGAGCCGGGATTCATCCCAGGTGGCTCCGGATTCCCGGCCCCGCCAGAGGGTGAAGTAGGCCAGCAGGGCCTCCTTGTATTCCTCCTCCTCGGCGGCATCCACCACGCTGTGAATCACGCTCGCATTGTTGGCCAGGGTGAGGTAGTACAGGTTCCGGATCATGTGGTGCAGATGCTTCTGCTTCGCCCGCTGGAACCCGAAGAACG
>CAZUZD010000512.1:0-3366 GCA_964624465.1 uncultured Isosphaeraceae bacterium | reverse complement strand
TGCGGCCGCCGCACGGGCCCTGGCGCCGCCGACGCCGGCCGATCGCCCCGGCGGCGGCGGGCCCAGGCGGGCGTGACGGCAGGTCATCGGCGGGCGGACGAAGCCGGCCGGGGCAAGGTGGCACGGTGCAGCGGGAGCCGTCGCCGGCGCTCGGCGGCCGGGTCAAGGGCGACCGGGGCAACGCCCCGGGCACCAGTCCCCCGCAGGCCGACCGGCTCCCGGGACCGCACCCGGGCGAGTTCCCAGGCATCGCGCGGGATTGAATTCGATGGAAGCAACGGATAAGGTTGATGTGATCCCACCATGAAGGGTGGCTTCGGACGGAACCTCAGGCGGTTGCCATGCAGCACGAACTCGCCGCCGACGCAGGCGGCCGTACGGATCGCGTTCCCCAGATTGTCGTGCTCCTGATCGCCATCACGCTCATGCTGGTCGCCGCGGTGACACTCCGTGTGGCCGGCAGCGCCACGCGCGTTCTGCACGGGGACGATCCGAACACGGTGCTGTTCGCGGCCGGTCGCTTCGCGGAGGTGCCCGAGCTGCGGGCGACGCCGCTCTCGCACTGGCTCGTCGGCCTGTCGATGACGCTGGTCCCCGACCCGGAACTGGGGGCCCGGCTCCCCCTCATCCTCGCCGGCCTGGCGGGGCTCGGGGTCATCGTCCTGACGAGCTGGCGGGCGTGGGGCTGGCGCGCGGGCGTCTTCGCGCTGGCGCTGACGGCCCTGCACCCGTGGCCGGTCTATTTCTCCCAGGAGGTTCGCTACCCGATCCTGGTCTTCCTGTTCGCGGCCTTGCTGCTGGAATGCCACCGGCGCTCGCTCGTGGCCCCGACCCGGTGGAACCGCGGCGCCACGGCCATCGTCCTGGTGCTCGGGATGCTGTCGCATCTCATGTTCGGGCTCCTGCCGCTCGCGCTCTACGGCAGCCTGTGGCTCCGGGGGATCCTGCGATCGCACGGTCGGGCGGCCCGGCTCAGCCTCGGGCTGGTGCTCGGGATCGCCAGCATCGCGATCCTGACCACGCACTGGTGGCTCCCCCTCTCGTCCGCCCCGCAGTTCTACCTGAGCAGCAGCCGACTGATCAAAAACCCCGCCCGGGTCTTCTTCTACCTGTCCCCGGCCTGTGTCTTGCTGGCGATCGTGCCGTTGCAGCGAGCCGCCGGCGCGGACCGTTTCGCCGACGATTGCCGCTGGTGCGGGCTGGGCGGGCTGGTGCTCATCGCCCTGATCAGCCTCAAGGCCTGGTTCGCCTTCCGCTACCTCGGCTGGCTGGCGCCGATCGTGCTGCTGCTGGCCACGAGGGCGCTGGATCTCATCGCGGCCCGGATGCGGCTCTCGAGCCCTCGCGAGGTTGCCGTCGCCGCCCTGCTGATCCTCTCGGCCTTCGTGCCCGAGGCCGCGAGCTACTACCTGCATCAGGGCTATCGCGGTTCGACGGCCGCGTTCGACCACATCCGCCAGCACTGGCGCGAGGGCGATGTCGTGCTGATCACCGGAGACACCCCGCTGATTGTTCAGCTCTACCTCCCCGAGGCCCCCGTGCTCCCGCTGAACTCGATCCGGGACCACGACCTGGAGCCGTATCGGCGGGCCTGGCTCCTGCTCAGCTCCGAGCCGCGGAAGAGCCAGGCGCTGGACCCGCTGGTCGGTCCGCATGAGGCGCTCCGCCACGCCGAGCTCCGGCTGATTCACCCCGCCTCGACCCCCTACATGCCCTATGCCACGGCGGTCGCCCTGGCACCGCTGGGGGCCCGGGCCGGGGTTGCAGCGCCTCCGCCGAGCCCCGGATCCGGTGACGGGCACGACCGGCCGGCCCGCGCGACGCCCCCCGCTCCCACCGATCCCGGGTCCAGCACCGCCGGGGACGACCCGGGCTCCTCGGCCGGCTGATGCCGGTGCGGCGGGAGCATGGCAACGGCCACGGTCGGGGGTTAGACTACGGCTCTGCCTGCCTGCCCGCCCCCGATCCGGCCCCGCGCCGGCGGGTGCCCCCCACCGGCCCCCTGCGGCCGCGCCTGCTTTGAGGAGTCTTCATGAACGCGCGACGGATCCTCCTGCCGCTCTGGCTGGCCGCGCCCCTGGCGCTGGCGGCCGCGGCGGTCGCCCGGGCCGACGACGGCCTGGCGCTCCAGAAGGGTGACCACATCGCCCTGATCGGCAACGTGCTGGCCGAGCGGATGCAGCACGACGGCTGGTTCGAGACCCAGCTCCAGGCCCGCTTCCCCAAGAACGAACTGGTCGTCCGCAACCTCGGCTTCTCCGGCGACGAGGTCGCCACCCGCCTCCGCTCCGAGGGCTTCGGCTCCCCCGACGAGTGGCTCACCAAGGTCGGCGCCGACGTGGTGTTTGCCTTCTTCGGCTTCAACGAGTCGTTCGCGGGCGACGCCGGCCTGGCGAAGTTCCGCGCCGAGCTGACGAAGTTCATCGACCACACCCGGGCCCAGAAGTACGACGGCGAGCACCCCGCCCGGCTCGTGCTCTGCTCGCCGATCGCCTTCGAGAACCTCCACGACCCGAACTACCCCGACGGCGTCGAGCACAACAAGCGGCTGGAGCTGTACACCCAGGCCATGGCCGAGATCGCCCAGGCCAAGGGCGTGCCGTTCGTCGACCTGTTCCACCCGACCCTGGCCCAGTACGGCAAGGGCGGCAAGTCGCTGACGCTCAACGGCCACTACCTCAAGCCCCGCGGCAACCGCTTCGTCGCCGAGACGATCGCCGCCGCCCTGTTCCCGAAGGTCGCGCCGGTCGACGCCGGCGAGGCGGGCCTGGAGAAGATCCGCCAGGCGGCCATCGACAAGGACTTCTACTTCTTCAACCGCTACCGCACCACCGACGGCTTCAACGTCTACGGCGGCCGGTCGCACCTGAAGTACACCGACGGGCTGACCAACCGCGAGGTCATGTTCCGCGAGATGGACATCCTCGACGCGCAGGCGGCCAACCGCGACCAGCGGGTCTGGGCCGTGGCGCAGGGCGGGGACCTGGCCGTCGACGACGCGAACACGCCCGCCGCCATCCCCGTGAAGACGAACCTGCCGGGCCCCAACCCCGACGGCTCGCACGTCTTCCTGGGCGGCGACGAGGCGATCAGCAAGATGAAGGTGGCCGACGGCCTGAAGGTCAGCCTCTTCGCCAGCGAGCAGGAATTCCCCGACCTGATCAGCCCGGTGCAGATGGCCTTCGACACCAAGGACCGCCTCTGGGTCGCCACCTGGCCGACCTACCCGCACTGGACGCCCAAGACGCCGCAGAACGACAAGCTCCTGATCCTGGAAGACACCAACGGCGACGGCAAGGCGGACAAGTCGGTGGTCTTCGCCGACAACCTGAGCTGCCCGACCGGCTTCGAGTTCTGGAACGGCGG
>CAZUZD010000511.1:0-3382 GCA_964624465.1 uncultured Isosphaeraceae bacterium | reverse complement strand
CAGGCGGTGGGGCGGTGGGTCGGGGCGTCCAACCGGGGTCGGGGGCGCCGGGGCGAGGGTCCCATCATGGCCCAGGGCGGGGGGGCGTGCCAGGGGGGGGTGGGGTGGTGCGGGCGGAGCCCGTTTGACCCGGCCGGGCGGGGGGCGGCGGGGGCCCGTGCGCCCTTGATTCGGCGCTTTGATGTGGTATCACTAACCGTACGTCATCATTTGGTTTCCGCCGTGCCCCTGGCCACCGCGCCGCGCGACGCGATTTTCTTCGAGGAGCTTGCTCGATGTCCCAAGGCTCTGCCCCCCGGCTCCGCATCGAGATTTTCGACAACGCGACGGTCGCCAGCTTCGTGGACGAGCGGATCGTGGACGACATCGTGATCCAGGCCGTGGGCGAGCAGCTCTACAGCCTGGTCGAGCGCGATGGCTACACCTCGCTGCTGCTGAACTTCTCGGAAGTGAAGTTCATGGCCAGCGCCGTCATCGCCAAGCTCTTCACCCTGCACAAGAAGGTGAAGGCCGCCAAGGGCGAGCTGAAGTTCTGCTGCATCGACCCCGACATCCTGGCCGTGTTCAAGATCACGGGCCTCGATAAGATGGTCAAGATCTACAAGGACGAGCAGGACGCCCTCGACAGCTTCTGAGCCCGAGTCGCGTCCGGTCCGGCCCCCGCGCACGCTCCCGGGGACGGCGGCTCAGCCCGCCCGTCCCCGGGACCCGCGCCGCCGGCGAGGGAGCGAGCCCGTGATGACCGACCCGGTCCCGCACGCCCACCTCGACCTCGTCGAGGGGGTCACCGTCGTCCGCATCCGGGGCGACCGCCGGCTCTCCGAGTCGGACTTCCTCGAGATCGGCGACGCCCTGCTGGTGCTGATCGACGACCCCGGGCACCGCCGCCTGGTGCTCGACTTCGAGCTGGTCCCCTTCATCTCCAGCGCCACGCTCGGCAAGCTCGTCTCGCTCAACAAGGCGCTCACCCGCCGCGGCGGCCGCCTGCGCCTCTGCGGGCTCCAGCCGGTGCTGCTGGAGGTGCTGCGGATCACCCGGCTCGACTCGGTGCTGATCATCGAGCCCGACGTCGACGCCGCCAGGGCCGCCCTGCGGCCGCAGTGAGCTACACTGGGACGTGAGCGCCCCGCGGGCGGCCTGGCTCGCGGCCTCCGCGACCCGCTCGCAGGTGCGTTCGATCGTCCGTCCGGAACGGGGCAGGGCATGTCCGACGCGGCGCTGACCCCGATGATGCAGCAGTATCGCGAGCTCAAGGCCCGCGATCCCGAGGCCCTGCTGCTGTTCCGCATGGGTGACTTCTACGAGATGTTCGGCGACGACGCCGAGCGCGCCAGTGCCCTGCTGGGCCTGACCCTCACCAGCCGCGACAAGGGCGCCGACGCCGTCCCCATGGCCGGCTTCCCGCACCCCGCGCTCGAGGGCTACCTGGCCAAGATCGTCGCCGCCGGCCAGCGTGCCGCCGTCTGCGAGCAGGTCGAGGACCCGAAGCTCGCCAAGGGCCTGGTCCGCCGCGACATCGTCCGCGTCGTCTCGCCCGGCACCCTCACCGACGACATCCTGCTCGACCCCCGCGCCGCCAACTACCTGGCCGCCGTCGTCGAGATCCGCGGCAAGATCGGCCTGGCCTGGGCCGAGCTTTCCACCGGCCAGTTCCAGCTCGTCGAGTGCCTCCGCCACGAGCTGACCGACGACCTGGTCCGCCTCGAACCGGCCGAGATCCTCGTCGCCGAGACCGCCCGCGACGCCCCCTGGCTCCGCACCATCCGCGGCCTGCTCCGGGCGCCGATCACCTTCCGGCCCTCGTGGGACTTCGTGCCCGACCAGGCCCGCGGCCTGCTGCTCGACCAGTTCGGCGTCCAGACCCTCGCCGGCTTCGGCCTGGAGGACGACGCCGTCGAGGTCGCCGCCGCCGGCGCCCTGCTGGCCTACCTCCGCGAGACCCAGCGCACGGCGCTCAACCACCTGACCCGGCTGGTTCCCTACCGCCGCTCCAACGCCCTGCTGCTCGACGCCATGAGCCGGCGGAGCCTGGAGCTGACCCGCACGCTCCGCGAGGGGAAGCGCGAGGGCTCGCTGCTCGAGGCGATCGATCGCACCGCCACCCCGATGGGCTCGCGGCTGCTGGCCGACTGGCTCCGCAGCCCGCTGACCGACCTGGACGCGATCCGCGACCGGCACGCCGCCGTCGAGGAGCTGCTGGGCGAGCCCGGCCTCCGCGCCGAGATCCGCTCGGCGCTCGGCGACGCCAACGACCTGGAGCGGCTCGCCTCCCGCGTCGGCACCGGCCGCGCCACCCCCCGCGACCTCGTCGGCCTGGGCCGCACGCTCGCGCTGCTGCCGAAGCTCAAGGCCAGGCTCAGCGCGCGGCGGTCGACCCTGCTGAACGCGCTGGAGGCGGGCATCGACCCGTGCGCCGAGATCCGAGACTCGGTGCGCGACGCCCTGGTCGACGACCCGCCGCACTCCATCAAGGACGGCGGGGTGATCCGCGACGGGCACCACCCCGCGCTCGACGAGCTCCGCGAGATCGCGCGCGGCGGCAAGGCGTGGATCACGCGGTTCCAGGCTGAGCTGGCCCGTCAGACGGGGATCGCGGGGCTGAAGGTCGGCTTCAACAAGGTCTTCGGCTACTACATCGAGATCACCCACGCCCAGGCCGCCGGCAAGGCCCTGCCGCCGGAGTTCATCCGCAAGCAGACGGTCAAGAACGCCGAGCGGTACATCTCGCCCGAGCTCAAGGAGTACGAGGACAAGGTCCTCCGCGCCGAGGACCGCGCCATCGCCCTGGAGACCGAGCTGTTCGCGGCGCTCCGCGACCGGGTGGCGGCCGAGAGCCCGCGCCTGATCCAGGTCGGCGGCGTGCTGGCCCAGCTCGACGTGCTCGCCGGCCTGGCCGAGCTGGCCGGCCGCCACGGCTTCGTGCGGCCCGAGATGAGCGCCGAGCCGGTCCTGGAGATCGAGGCCGGCCGGCACCCGGTCCTCGACGTCTGCCTGCCCCAGGGCACCTTCGTCCCCAACGACGCGAGGCTCGGCGGCGAGCACGGCACCGTGCTGCTGATCACCGGCCCGAACATGGCCGGCAAGAGCACGTACATCCGCCAGGTCGCGTTGCTCACGATCCTCGCCCAGATGGGCAGCTTCCTGCCGGCGAAGCGGGCCCGCGTCGGCGTGGCTGACAAGATCTTCGCCCGCGTCGGCGCCACCGACGAGCTGGGCCGGGGCATGAGCACGTTCATGGTCGAGATGACCGAGACGGCCAACATCCTGAACAACGCCACGGCGCGGAGCCTGGTGATCCTCGACGAGATCGGCCGCGGCACCAGCACCTACGACGGCGTTTCCCTCGCCTGGGCCATCACGGAGTTTCTGCACCACCAGGTCG
>CAZUZD010000510.1:0-3383 GCA_964624465.1 uncultured Isosphaeraceae bacterium | reverse complement strand
CCGCAGCCATGACCCAGAGCCAGCTGGAGCGGGCGATCGCCCGCCGCACCGGCGAGAGCCTGCAGACGATCCGCCACCTCGGCTTCCGCCCGCTGGTGCCCGGCCCGCCGATCGAGCTCGACTGCGACCGTCCTCACGGGAGCGAACAGCCGGGCTCGCTGGCCCGGAAGCCCGCCGGCCGCTCTCCCCGTCGCCCACGCTGACCTTCGAGCCCATCCCGCGCGAGCCCGACCTCCGCGTCTCTCACTCGTCCCACACCTTCTGGAGATTGCCCCATGCCGCTGAAGCTGAACATCGGCGTGAGCCGCAAGCTGGGCACGCCCGGCTACGGCTCGATCGGCGCCAGCTGCGGCCTTGAGCTGGAGCTCGACGCCGACCTGCTCGCCCGCGACCCCGAAGCTCTCCACGAGCGCGCCCGCGCCGCCTACGCCGCCGCCTGCCGCGCCGTCGGCGAGGAGCTCGCCCGCCGCCTGGCGGCCGAACGCCAGGCCGAGCTCAACCCCCCACCGACTCCACAGGTCCGGCGCGCCCTGCCGCCCGCCGAGGCCGCACGCACGGCCGCCTCACCGGCGCAGCTGCGGCTGATCCGGACCCTGGCCGGCCGGCGGGGCATCGACCCGGCCGAGCTCCTCCGCGACCACGGTGGGCCGGACCGGCTGGAGGACCTGACCCGCGCCAGCGCCGGCCGCCTGATCGACCGGCTCACCTCGCGAACCCGGCCCTGAAGCGGCCGGCCCGCAACCACCGCGGATCGACACCCCGGACCCCGCACCCCAGCCGCCGATGCTCTGCGTCGGCCAGGAGAGCGTATGGCGCATCGACAACGACCCGACGGTCCGTTCCGTCGCCGTCCACGGGCCCGCCGCCGGCGACCTCATGGGCAACAACGGCCGCAGGGCTACACCGCCCCGGGCTTCCGGCCGCTCTGGGACCTGATGCTCCCCGAGACCCAGGGACGCGAGCGGCGGGCACTCTTCAACGGCATGGCGCTCTGGGTCGCCGCCTCCGTGGGCGCAGTCGGAGCCGTGGCCGGCGCCACGATCCTGGGCCCGCTCGGCCTGCTCGTCGGCCTGGCGGGCGGGCTCTGGCTCGGCGGGCTGACGGTCGAACACCAGCGGTTCTATCGCCCCTGAGCTCGCGAGGGCGGCCTCGCCGCCGCCCTCGTTTTCTAGCCCTCGGGTGCCGACTTCGGGCACGACCGCTCGGCAGCGGGTCCGCGGGCGATCGAGACGGCCCCGGCGCCTGCGAGGGGGGCGCCGCTGCAGCCGGCGAGCAGGGCGAGTATGGCCAGGATCAGACGCAACGCTCGGTTCATCGTCGGAGTACCTCGGTCGATGCCATCGTCGGCAATGCCAGCACCGCCCGGGCCGGTGGCGAGGCCGGGCCCTGGAGCCCCGGACCGGCCCGCGAAATCTCGAGCTCACAGGACACCACGACATGATCCATGCGCATTGGCGCATGGATAATTTGGAACGGCCGTTCCAAATTCTGAAAGCGCAACTGCGCAACTCATGCGTTGGCGGGCGGCGGGCCCGACCACCCGGCGAGCCCCGGAGGACTCGCCGGGCCAGGATCGTGGCCCCGTGTCACGCCGGGGGCCACGCCCGTTCGCACGGGTTGATGGGCTCGAACCCGTCCAGGTCGGTCGTCCGCAAGGGGACGTAGCCCAGCTGCTCGAAGAAGCGCAGCAGGGCCTCGCGGCTGGTGCAGCGGCAGCCTCCGACCTGCACGGCCTCGAGCCGGACGCCGCGCAGCCCCCGGGTCACCCAGCGGTGCAGCGTCGAGACGTCGGGCCGGCGACCCAGACGCCGGCGGGGCAGCTCGCTGGCAGCATCGGCCAGCGTCAGGAGTTCCTCGGTCCGCATGTCGATCACCGTCGCTCCTCCGTGCGGGGGGTCAGGGCCCGTCACGCACCGCCACCGTAGCCTCGTCCCGGCCCTTCGGCGCAAGCGGTGACCCGCGTGCGGGCCAGGAACCATCGGGCGGAGGGCTGTGGTCTGGTCTGGCGGCCCGCAGCACTGCGGGGTCGCCGGCCCCTCTCGAAGTTGGCGACCCATCGGGGTCCCGCCCCGCTGGAGTGCCCTGAGGGGGCCGAGGGCTCGATCAGGCCGGGCAGACCGGACGGTCGGGCTGCCCGCCGATGGCGTATCTGCCTGAGATTTGGCGGCGGGACCCGGACCGCCTCAAGCGGTGGGCAGCAGGTCGCCGGGCGGCGGCGGCTCGAGTCAACGAGCGATCGGCCGCAGGCAGCGGGTCTGGGGTCCGGAGGGCCGACCGTCCGCCAGGGCGATCGGGTCGATTCGCGGGGTCGTCCGGGCGGCGTGCAGCGTGAGCGTGCCCCGCCAGACGGCGTCGATCCGGTCGGCATCGCCGCTGCGCAGCAGGCGGATGGCGTGGGCGACCAGGGTCAGCGACACGCCGGCGTCGGCCGCCGCGTCGGGCTGGCTGTAGCGCGATCGACGCCCGTTCGGAGCCCGGTCGCCCCGCTCGAGGACCTCGCGGGCGACGATCAGCGCCCGCTGGCTCGGGGTCAGCTCGCGGCGGGCGAGGTTGGAGGTCAGCAGTCGCAGCGCCAGGCCGGGCTCGCCCCCCATCTCGACGGCCGGGCAGGTGATCCCCAGCTCCTGGCACGCCAGCCAGCGGTGCAGGCCGTCCGCCAGCCGGCCATCGACCAGCACGATCGGCTCTCGGACGCCGACGGCGTCGATGCTGGCATGCAGCCTGGCGTATTCGTCCGCCCACATCGGCGGCAGCCGCCGGGCGTAGGGGTGCAGCTCCAGCGTCTCGCGGGTCGGGTCGATCCGGCGGCGGGGCAGGGAGGGCGTCGGCAGGGTCATCAGCAGGGGTGCGGACGCAGGGCCGAGAAGGTTCCGGCAAGCGGAGTCGAACATGGTCTTTGGACCTTCCTGGGACGGTGCGTTCATTAGGGGAGCTCCTGCCTGTAAGTCGCCAGACCGGCCAGTCCTGTCACCGGCCGGTCCGGCGCTCCTCGACCTGCGATCGGTCCCGGACGGACCAGGAACCTGGCCCGACCGGGCGTGGTACCTCAGTTCCGGGTGTGCCTCAGCCCGGCACCCGTCCCCGGGTCGCCCAGCGGAGGCAAGGTCCTACCGAACATCTTGAGGCGATTGAGGACCCCGCTGAGCTTCTCCAACAACTCGACGTTCATGACCTCCAGCTCGAGCACCACGTCGAGGAACTGCTCGTTGTTCTCCAGGGCCTGCAGGACGATGCGGTAGGCCGCCTTGAGGTGCTCGACCATCGCCTCGCAGTGCGACCGGGACTCGCTGGCGGCGCCCTCGAACGTCGGCCGGCCCTCCGCCGCCCCATGCGAGCCGCCCTCGGGCGTGGCCGCGACGGCTCCGGCCCCGACCGGGGCCAAC
>CAZUZD010000509.1:0-3391 GCA_964624465.1 uncultured Isosphaeraceae bacterium | reverse complement strand
GGTCGGAGCTATCGCACGGGCCTGAACCACTCGGCCGACACCAACGCCGAGCTGGTCCGCTCGGCCGACGGCACGACCGCCGCGCTCTCGTTCCAGCCCGACCGCGACCTGGCCGGCCAGACGCTGACCGTCGAGGTCGTCTACGCCACGGGCAAGACCGACACCAGCACCGTCGTCGCCGGCTCCACCTCACCGACCCTTCGGGTTGCCGCCCCCGCCCCGCCGCCGACGGCCGTCGCCGGGGTCGCCGCGCGCTGGGCGGGCCAGGACGCGCTGGCCGCCCCCGGCCCCGGCTGGGCCGGCCTGACCGTCGGCGGCCTGCCCGCCGCCCGCACGGTCGTGGGCGCCACCCTCAGCGGCACCAACCACAACTCCTGGACCTACCGCGCCCCGGGCGCGAGCGGCTTCTACGCCGACCCCTACGCATTTCCGCTGGGCCTGAACCGCACCGGGCCGACGACCGCCGAGCTGACGTTCCCGCCCGACGCCGACCTCGCCGGCGATGCGCTGACCCTGCGGCTGGCCTTCGACGACGGCTCGATGGCCGTCGCGACGCTGGCCGGCGGCAGCACCGACCTCGGCAAGCTCTCGACCCGCCCGGCCGACACGGTCATCTCGGCGAACCCCGGCGACGACCTGAACGCCCTGGCGGCGCAGTCTGGCCGCATCGAGCTGGCGCCGGGGACGTACCGGCTCTCGCAGCCGCTGGTGCTGGGCAAGTCGGTCAGCCTTACCGCCCCCCGCGGTGGGGCCACGCTCCTGTTCCGCCAGCCGGCCGACGCCCCCGCCTGGTCGGCGGCGATCAAGATCCACGCCGGCAACACGAGCCTGGACGGCTTCGCCGTGCGGTTCGACGGCCCGGTGCGGTGGCGGACCGACGTGAACTACGGCGCGGCGGTCATCGGGACCACCGACAACCTCGACCGCGGCTTCAATGACGTGAAGGCGAACCTCGCCCTCACCCGGCTCGACGTGCAAGGTCCCCCGGCGACGACCCCGGGCGAGGAGGCCGTCGGCCTGATCCGCCTGAGCGGGGCGCTCGGTGGCCGGGTCGAGGGGAACACGCTGCGGGGCGGGACGAGCCGGTTCCTGCACGGCCCCTGGCGCGTGGTCGGCAACACGTACCGGGGCACCCAGCCCGACACCTGGGCGTGGGAGGCCTTCGCCGGCCACTTCACGCACGACCTGGTGCTGAAGGACAACGTCGCCAGCCCGGCCGCCGATGCCGGCCGCACCTGGCGGTTCGTGGTCCTGACCGGCACCGGCGACGGTGACCTCATCGACGGCAACCGGGTCAGCGGCCTGGGCCCTCGGGCCACCGACACCTACACGATCAACGCCGCCGAGATGGTGCTGACCGAGGCGTATGGCCTGCACTTCGAGGGCTCGCCGCTGGCGATCTCCGGCGACGGCCGCATCCTCCAGATCCCCACGCCCCAGGGCGACCCGGCCGGCACCGGCGACGTGGTCGCGATCCTCACCGGCCCGGGCGCCGGCCAGTATCGCCGGATCGCGCAGGCCATCGGCCCCAACACGTACCTGATGGCCGACCCCCTGCCCGCCGGCGACTACACGATCTCGATCGGCAGCGGGTTCCTGAACCAGACCTACCGCAACAACACCCTCGACCTCCGCGGCGGCGGCTCGGGCGCGGCCGGCCTGGTGCTGGTGGGCAACCACTACGGCACGCAGGTGCTCGGCAACACGGTCCGCGGCGGCGGCGAGGCGATCCGGATCGCCGCGTACCCGTCCGAGCAGCCGGTGCTCTGGGGCTGGTCGCACAACCCGTTCCTGGGGGGCGTGATCGCCGGCAACACGGTCGAGGACGCCGCCCACGGGCTGGCGCTCACCGTGATGCAGAGCCCGGACATCAAGACGAACCTGGGCCGCGTCTACCTCTCGGCCGAGGTCCGCGACAACCGCATCGTCTGGACCGACGCCTTCGCCGCCGCCGTGGCCATCGCCCCGACCGGCACGCCGGTCACGCCCGGGATCGTCATCGGCGACGCCCGCTCGATCGACCCGGGCGAGTCGCGGCTGACGCTCACCGGCAACCGCTCGGACGCCCCCGCCAGCGGCCCTGCGCCGGCGATCCTCGTCCGGGCCGGGGCGATCAACGGCGAGGAGCGGCATGACACCACCCTGCCGCTGACCCCCGTGTTGCCGGGCGCCCCGACGAGCCTGGCCCTGGTGGCCGACACCGGCCTCAGCGCCACCGACGGCCTGACCCGCGACGCCCGCCTCAAGGTCGGCCCGGCCGACGCCTCGGCCGTGGCCTTCGAGTACCGCGTCGGCGACGCCGCGGCCTTCACCCCGGTCGCAGATCCCGCCGCCTTCCTGCCCGCCGGGCTGGCCAACGGCGTGGTCAAGATCGGCGTCCGCTCGATCGACGCCCGCGGCCGCCGCAGCGTCGAGCAGACGACGCGGTTCACCCTCGACACGACCCCGCCGATCGCCACGGCGCCCGCGCTCCAGCCCGGCAGCGACACCGGCCGCTCGAACACCGACGGCCTGACCGGCGCCACGACGCTGAGCTTCGTGGCCGGCGGCGACCCGACCGACCGCATCACCCTGCTGCGAGACGGCCAGCCGGTCGCCAGCGGCGGCCCCGGCACGCTCACCGACGGGTCGGCCCCGGCTGACGGCGTCTATCGCTACACACTCCGCCGCGAGGACGCCGCCGGCAACCTGTCCAACAGCGCCCCGGTCACGGTCACCATCGACCGCACGCCGCCGCCGGCCGTCGCCGGCCTGGCCGTCACCAACGACCGCCAGGTGACCTTCACGGCCACCGGGGCGGGCGACGAGTCCGCCTATCGCGTCAACGGCGGGTCCTTCCTGCCGCTGGGCACGACCACGCGGTTCGCGCCGGCGGGCCTGAGCTTCGGCACCAACCGCATCGACGTGGTGGCCATCGACGCCGCCGGCAACGTCGGGCCGACGGCCACGGCCAACCTGGTGAACAACCCGGCGGGGCCGACCGGCACCTGGCTGGGCCAGGACGGCCGCGATCTGGTGGGCCCGTATCCGGTGGCCGTCGCCGACGGGGTGCAGGACATCCACATCGCCCTCGGCGGCCTGCCGACCACGCGCCGGATCGCGTTCGTCGACGTGCAGGGTCTGGGCGGCAGCCGCTGGCAGTTCGGCGGCCCGTGGGGCCCCTGGAAGGCCGCGGTCGTGCAGCGCCTGGGCACCTCGACGGCCGACCTCTACATCCAGCCCGACCGGCTCGAGACCGGGCGGCCGTTCGAGATCACCCTGCGATTCGTCGGTGGCGGCACCGCGAACTTCTGGATCCACGGCGGCGCCGCCGACCCGAGCCTGAAGCTGCCACGCGGCCGCGCTGCCGGCATCCCCGCGGCCCGCGCCGCCCGCGGCGTGGCCGCGACGA
>CAZUZD010000508.1:0-3421 GCA_964624465.1 uncultured Isosphaeraceae bacterium | reverse complement strand
CTGGAACGCCCGCTGGTGGGATCTCGCGGCCGCCTACCAGGGCGTCGCGCCGCCGACGGCGCGCGGCGAGGAGTGGTGCGACGCGGCGACCAAGACGCACATCAACGACGACCCAGCGCAGTACTACGACTACGCCATCGGCACCGTGCTGAAGTTCCAGCTCCACGACCACATCTGCCGCGCGATCCTGAAGCAGGACCCCCGCGACTGCAACTACTTCGGCAGCCGGCCCGTCGGCGACTTCCTCAAGGGCATCCTCTCCCAGGGGGCCACCCGCGACTGGAACGCGGTGCTCCGCCAGGCCACCGGCAGCGGCCTGTCGGCGGCCCCCATGGTCGCCTACTTCGAGCCCCTGCTGGCCTGGCTCAAGCAGCAGAACCAGGGCCGGACCCTGGGCTGGTCCTGAACCGACCGCGTCCAGACCCCGCCCGGCGGCGGCCCCGGGAATCCCCTCCCGGGCGTCGCCCGCCAGGCCCCGACCCCGGCCGGCTATGGCGTGCGTGCCCGCACCCCGACCCGGCCCCTGCCGCCCCTGGACCCGTCCCGGACCGCCCGCCCCGGGGCCGATCCACCGGCCATGACGCTCCGGGTGGCCCGCCGCCACCACCGTGCCCCTCTCGGTCCAGGCCCCCACACCGCCAGCGACCCCGCCGCTGGAGTTCCCAGCCCTCCAGGCCCGGGCCCCCGGCGGCTCCAGGGAGGAGTCTGGGTTACCAGGTCACAAGGTGTCCTGGCCTGCGTTTGATTTGAGTGTGGGTGCCGTGTGAATGCGTGAAGGACAACTTGGTATTTTGCCAGAAGTGGATGCCTGTCTTCTTTGGCCCAGTGCGGTAGAACGGAGGGACGGGCGCCGTGGCGGCGTCAGAGGGGGGCTGGGTCACCGTCGCGGGGTGAGTGTGGGCCCGCGACGGGGCGAGTGGACCCGGTCCGGTCCGAGAGCGGTTGGATGGACTATGGCCAAGCGCAATGACGTGCCGGTGAAGATGGATGCCGAGGTGGTCCGCAAGGCGAAGATCGTGGCCGCCTACCGGGGCCAGACCCTGGCCGAGTTCGTGAGCCAGACGATCGGCTCGATCGTCGACGGCCTGATCGAGCAGGAGCACGCCCGGATGAAGGCGCAGGCCGATCCGGAGGCCAACGGCCGCGGCTGACCGCCCCCGGCGGGCTCGCGCCGGGGAGCGAGCTTCGGGGTCAGGCGGGGGCCAGGGGATTGGCCCAGGGGGAGCCGTGGGCGTCGACGAGGCGGCGGAAGTCGGCCAGGGCGGCGGCGAGCGGCCGGAGGGCGCCGGGGAGCACGGCCTCGAGCCGGTCGGTCCGGAGGCCGCCGTCGAGGGGCCGGGGGGCCCCCTGCCCCAGGCTCGCAGTCGGCCGGCCGAGGATCCGGTCCGGGTCGAGGCCCAGGCCGGTGGCCAGGCCGCGGGCGAAGGCGTCGCGGGCGAGGACCTCGGGGCCGGCGACGTGCCAGACGCCCGAGGCGCCGGCGGCGGCCAGCTCGACGGCGGCCCAGGCCACGTCGGGGCCATAGCTGGGGTTGGAGCGCATGTCGGACGGCGTCGGCAGGTCCTGACCGGCGAGCAGGGTCCTGGCCAGCTGGTAGGCGAAATTCTTCCCCTGACGCTCGGGGCCGTAGACCCAGGCGGTCCGCAGGATCAGGGCCTTCGGGCCGAGCGCCTCGACGAGGGCGTGCTCGGCCTCGAGCTTGGCGCGGCCGTACTCGGAGAGCGGATTCGTGGCGGCGGCCTCGTCGTACGGGCCGTGGTGGCCGTCGAAGACGTAGTCGGTCGAGAAGTAGACGAACCGCGCCCCGTGCGCCGCGGCGGCGCGGGCGAGGTTCAGCGGCTGCTCGACGTTCGAGGCCCGCGCGCGGGCCGGGTCGCGCTCGCAGCCGTCGACCCAGGTGAACCCGGCCGGATAGAAGACGACCTCGGGCTCGGCCCGGCTGATCCACTGGCGGGCGGCGTCGAGGTCGGCCGCGTCGAGCTTCTCGAGGCCGGGGTACGGGTGCTCGGCATAGGTGCCGACGGCCGTGGCCCCGCGCGCCTCCAGGTGCTCGAGGAGCCAGCCGCCGATCTGACCCGAACCGCCGATGACCGCTGCCCGCATCGTCTGTCGTCCTTGCCCGTCGAGGGCGAACCTCTGCGTCGCGCTGCCCCCGCGTCGGGGCCCCGGGTGGCGCTGGCCCCATTGGGGCCGGGGCGGGCCGGCCACGTCAAGCCGGCCCGCCGGGGGCGAGGGGATCGGATCAGACGAACCAGGGGGCGCGCGGCGACCGGGCCCGCAGGCCGTTGGCCTCGTCGTCGCCGACGAACAGGGCCCTGGCCGGGTCGAAGGTCAGCTTGCGCTTCAGGATCCAGGCCAGGGCCGCCGCGTGGCAGGTGATGTGCGACTGCCGCATCACCTCGGCGTTGGCGACCGGGGCCTGGCGGCTCTTGACGCAGTCGAGGAAGTTGCGAGCGTGCGCCCCCACGTCCAGGCCCACGTTCGGCGCCGGCGCGGCGAAGTCCTTGAGCTCGGCCTTCAGGCCCTCGGGCGCCAGGTCGATGCCGCCGTTGTCGCCGGTCTCGACCGAGCCGGCCGAGCCGACGAATCGCACCGGGCAGGTCCCCAGCGCCGTGTTCCAGCCGGGCCGCTCGCCGAAGGGGGTTTGCAGGAAGTCGAGCACGAGCGTGACGCCGTTGGCGTAGCGGGCGGTGATCTTCGTGTCGGAGGGCTCGAACTCCAGCGGGGTCGTGTCGTCGGCGCGGTTGGCCCACTGGCAGAGGTCGACGGTGTGCGCGCCCCAGTCGAGCAGCCGGGCGCCCGAGTCGAAGTCGTACTGCCCGCGCCAGCCGCCCTGCACGTACCTGGCGTTGTAGGGCCGCCAGGGGGCGGGGCCGAGCCAGAGGTCCCAGTCGCACTGCTCGCGCGGCGGGGTCGGCTCGCCCGGCAGCCACGAGTTTTCCAGGGTCGGCAGGTAGACCGAGGCGAACAGGGTCTGGAGCGTGCCCAGTTTCCCCGAGTGCGCCAGCTCGACGGCCTTCACGAAGTTGGCCACGCTCCGGCGCTGGGTGCCGGCCTGGAAGACCCGGCCGGTGCGGCGGATCGTCAGGGCCAGCCGCTCGCAGAGGTCGATCGTGAGGCCGCAGGGCTTCTCGCAATAGATGTCCTTGCCCGCCTCGGCCGCCAGGATCGCCGCTGGCGCGTGCCAGCGGTCGCCGGTGGCGATCAGCACGGCGTCGACGTCCTTGCGGGCCAGCAGCTCGCGGAAGTCGCGGTGCAGCGCGCAGGCGGTGTTGCCGTAATGGCCGTCGACGAGCCCCTTGCCGGCGTCGCGGCGCGAGGCCTGGACGTCGGCGATCGCGACGCACTGGACGTCGGGCTCCTTGAGCATGCTCTTGAGATCGTACGTGCACCGCGGCCCGATGCCGATGACCCCCAGGCG
>CAZUZD010000507.1:0-3443 GCA_964624465.1 uncultured Isosphaeraceae bacterium | reverse complement strand
GTACGACCGGTTCGTGCGCGAGCAGATCGCCGGCGACGAGCTGCCCGACCGCTCGCCCGAGACGATCACCGGCACCGGCTACTACCGGCTCGGCATCTGGGACGACGAGCCGAGCGACCGCGAGCAGGCGCAGTTCGACACCCTCGACGACATGGTCGCCACCACCGGCCAGGTCTTCCTCGGGCTGACGGTCCACTGCGCCCGCTGCCACGATCACAAGTTCGACCCGATCCCCCAGCGCGACTACTACAAGCTCGTCGCCTTCTTCCGGGGCATCCACCACTTCCGCAACGGCGGCCCCACCGACGAGGTCCCCTACATCGAGCCCGGCCAGGAGGCCGCCTACGAGGCCCTCCAGCGCGAGCACGCGGCCAGGATCGAGACCCTCCGGGCCGACGTCGCCGCCATCGAGCAGGAGTTCCTCACGAAGTCGGCCGCCAGCGAGACCCGGCCCGACCTGGAGGACCTGCGGTACCGCTTCTACCGCGACACCTGGGACCAGCTCCCCGACTTCGCGACGCTCAAGTTCGAGGAGGCCGGCAACCTGCCGCGCGGACTGTTCGACCTCACGCCCCGCACCCGCGACGACGCCATCGGGTTCGTCTTCGACGGCACGCTGGTCGTGCCGGCCGACGGCATGTACACGTTCCACCTCGACAGCGACGACGGCTCGCGGCTCACGATCGACGGCAAGCCCGTGATCACCCACGACGGCCTGCACGGCGAGGGCCAGGAGCAGGCCGCCCAGGTGGCGCTCAAGGCCGGCCGGGTGCCGATCCGCCTGGAGTACTTCCAGCAGCACGCGGGCCTGGGCCTGACGGTCGCCTGGTCGGGACCCGGCTTCGAGCGCCGGCCGCTCTCCGCCCGCCCCGGCGCAGCGTCCGACGCGGTCAAGAAACCGCAGGGCAAGGCGCGCGAGCTGGCCGCCCGCATCGAGAAGGACGGCGCCGCGGTCCTCGGCGCCGAGCGGCTGGAGCAGTACCGCCACCTCCGCGGCGAGCTGGGCGAGGCGCTGCGGAGCAAGCCGACCACCGGCACGATCCTCTGCGTCACCGAGCAGGGCCCGAAGGCGCCCGAGACGTTCGTGCTCGGGCGCGGCAACCCGCACGCACCCACCGACAAGGTCGAGCCGGGGTTCCTCGAGGTGCTCGGCTCGCCCGACCCGAACCTGCCCGAGCCCCCGCCCGACGCCAAGACCACCGGCCGTCGCACCGCGCTGGCGGACTGGCTCACCGACCCGGCGAACCCGCTGCCGGCGCGGGTGCTGGCCAACCGGCTGTTCCAGCACCACTTCGGCCGCGGCATCGTCCGGTCGCCCAACAACTTCGGCACCCAGGGCGACAAGCCGACGCACCCCGAGCTGCTCGACTGGCTGGCCGCGGAGCTCGTCGACCAGGGCTGGCGGCTCAAGCCCCTGCACCGGCTGATCCTGACCTCGAGCGCCTACCGCATGGCCTCCGCCCCAAACCCCGAGGCGCTGGCGGCCGACCCGACCAACGACACCCTCTGGCGGTTCGACATGCGGCGGCTCACGGCCGAGGAGATCCGCGACTCGATCCTCGCCGTCACCGGCCAGCTCAACCGCAAGATGGCCGGCCCGGGGACGTACCCGCACATCCCCCGCGAGGTGATGGCCGGCCAGTCGCAGCCCGGCAAGGGCTGGGGCGAGAGCCCGCCCGCCGAGCAGGCCCGCCGCAGCATTTATGCCCACATGAAGCGGTCGCTGCTGGTGCCGATCCTGGAGAGCTTCGACCTGGCCGAGACCGACCGGTCGTCGCCCCAGCGGTTCAGCACCACCCAGCCGACGCAGGCCCTCGGCATGCTCAACGGCGCGTTCCTGAACGACCAGGCGGCTCTGCTCGCCGATCGACTCCGACGCGAGGCGGGCGACGCCCCCGAGGCCCAGGTCCGCCGGGCCCTGGAGCTGGCCACCGGGCGAGCGCCGACCGACACCGAGGTCGCCCGCGGCCTCGCCCTGATCCGGTCGCTGGCCGCCGACCCGCAGTTCGGGCCCGACCGGGCGCTCCAGGCCTTCTGCCTGGTGATCCTGAACCTCAACGAGTTCCTGTACCTCTCGTGAGCCGGGCCCGCTGCCCGCGCCCCGAGCGAAGCGCTGACACACCCGCCGACCACGGCCCGACGGATCCTGACCGGAGCCTTGCCATGACCGACCGATCGCACGCAGGCCAGGGCGGCAACTTCTGCGGCCGCACCCGCCGCGAGTTCCTCTGGGAGGCCGGCGCCGGCTTCACGGGCCTGGGCCTGGTCGACCTGCTGACCCGCGGCAACGCCTGGGGCCGGCTCCGAGCCGACGAGGTCGCCAGCGCGAACCGTTCGGCCAACCCGCTGGCACCGAAGCCGCCGCACTTTGCCCCGAAGGCGAAGTCGGTCATCTTCCTGTTCATGTACGGCGGGCCGAGCCAGGTCGACACGTTCGACTACAAGCCGGCGCTGTACCCGCTCGACGGCCAGACGATCCCGGTGAAGACCTTCGGGCGCGGCGGCAAGAAGAACGAGGGGCGGGTGGTCGGCCCCAAGTGGAAGTTCCAGCAGTACGGCCAGTGCGGCAAGTGGGTCAGCGACCTGTTCCCGAACCTGGCCACCTGCGTCGACGACATCGCGTTCCTGCACTCGATGACCGCCGACTCGCCGATCCACGGCTCGGCCATGCTCCAGATGAACTCGGGCAAGATCCTCTCGGGCAGCCCGTGCCTGGGCTCCTGGGTCAACTACGGCCTGGGCAGCGAGAACGAGAATTTGCCCGGCTTCGTGGTCATGCTCGACCCCACCGGCGGGCCGATCAGTGGCGCCAAGAACTGGTCCAGCGGCTACATGCCGGCGTCGTACCAGGGCACGATCCTCCGCTCGGCGGGCGCCCCGGTGCTCGACCTGAAGCGGCCCGAGCACCTGACCGAGGCCCAGCAGCGCCGGGTGCTCGACACCCTGGGCGGCTACAACGCCGAGCACCACGCCCACCACGCCGACAACACCGACCTGGCCGCCCGCATCGCCAGCTACGAGATGGCCTTCGCCATGCAGCGGCACGCGCCCGAGGCCGTCGACCTGCACGGCGAGCCCGAGGAGACGCGCGCCCTCTACGGCATGGACGACGAGAAGACCCGCGACTTCGGCGGCCGCTGCCTGCTGGCCCGACGCCTGGTCGAGCGCGGAGTGCGGTTCATCCAGCTCTACTCCGGAGGCGCCCACAACGACAGCAACTGGGACGCGCACGGCGACCTGATGGCCAACCACACCCTGCACGCCGGCCGCACGGACAGGCCGATCGCTGGCCTGCTCAAGGACCTCAAGCGTCGCGGCCTGCTCGACGAGACGCTCGTCGTCTGGGGCGGCGAGTTCGGCCGCCAGCCGACCGCCGAGAACGCCAGCGGCACCGGCCGCGACCACAACGCCTACGGCTTCACCATGTGGCTCGCCGGCGGCGG
>CAZUZD010000506.1:0-3463 GCA_964624465.1 uncultured Isosphaeraceae bacterium | reverse complement strand
CCGGGGTGCGGCGGCGGTCGCCGCGGGGGCGGCCGGGGCCGGGGCGACCGGCGCGGGGGGGGCGGCCGGGGTGGCGACGACGGCGGGCGGGTCGATGCGGACCACGACCCGGGCGCCCTCGACGGGCAGCAGGCTGCGGATCCGCTCCTGGAGCTCGTCGGCGCGGGCCTGGGCCGTCGAGTGCCGCTCGACCTCGGGCCGGCCGGCGACGAGGTACTCGTGCCCGGCGGTCGGGTCGATCAGGGTCACGTCTTCGCGCTCGACGCCCTCCATCGAGTGCAGCACGTAGCCGACCATCTGCACCGCCTGGGCGGGCAGGAACTGCGCCTCCTGGGTGCGGACGAAGACGGTGGCCCGCTGCCGCCGGACGGGGTTCAGGCGCGAGCCCGACTCGACGGGGGTGAGCTTGACGGTGGCCTCGACGATGCCGGGCAGCCAGGCGATCGCCTGCGAGCAGGCCCGCTCGCGCTGGCGGCGGTCGCGGAGCTCGCGGTCCTGCGGGCTCTCCCAGAGCGAGCCGGGGCCGGCGGCCTCGTCGAGCACCTCGTCGAGCGGCCGGGGGCCGAGCTTCGCCTTGGCCAGCACGTCGAGCGCCTTCGCGCGGCGACCGGCGGGCACGCCGACCCGGCCGCCCGCCTCGACGCTCGGCACGTCGGCCGCCTGGAGCGCGGCCACGATCCGAGCGGCCTGGTTGCTCGTCAGGGGCCGGCCGTCGTAGAGTCAGGCGGTGTCGGCGTGCGCCGACGTATCGGCCGGGCGGTAGCGGGCGGCGAGGCCGACCAGGGCGGCCACCAGGGCGACCGCCGCGGCCACGCGGGCCCAGCCCGGCGGGCCGAGCCGGCGCCACCAGGCCGAGAGCCGACCGGCGGGGTCGGCGACCAGGGCCCGGAACCGGTCGAGGCCCGGCCCGTGACCCGAGGGGGGTCGGTGAGCGGCGTCTGTCCGCATCCTTGCATCCCTCCGCCGACCGAGGGGACCGGCACCACCGCGGCGGACGGCCCACGGCCATCGGGACCGGTCCACGGCATGGCGGCGCGTGGACCCGGGTCCACGATCCTGGCGGCCGTTGCGGGCCGCTCCCGGCTCCGCCGGGCGAGATCGCGGGTGCCCCGGACCGGGGCCGCCGGCCGGACCGGCCACGCTCCCCTCCCTGGGAGCGGGACCCGTCGCATCCTGCGGCGGCTGTTATCCACAATCGCCCCACCTTGTCAATTGCGACGGCCCGCCACTACGGCCACCGGTCCCGCCT
Organism: uncultured Isosphaeraceae bacterium; assembly: GCA_964624465.1. Classification (GTDB taxonomy): domain Bacteria; phylum Planctomycetota; class Planctomycetia; order Isosphaerales; family Isosphaeraceae; genus CAZUZD01. Next base: position 2,214 of record CAZUZD010000506.1, on the reverse strand, counting down.
CCCCGAGCGCGGCGGCCCACTGGCAGCCGACCGCCCCGCCGACGGCTTCGGGGTGCCTCATCAGCCACCGCCTCCCGGTCCAGCGGCGGCCGGCAGCCCTGGCCCCCCAGATCCGGCGGCGGAACGACTTGGGCCCGAGCCGGGCCTCATCCTCGGCCCGGAGGTCGACCGCCAACGCGTGGTGCCGCCGTCGGAGCTCGGCGCCCCCCGCGCCCAGGGCAACGCTTCCAGGCGAGTCGACCGCCGGGCGGATTCACAGACTCCCGGCCGTGCGGCCGGGGTGGCGTGCGCTGGAGGTGGGGCTCGGTCCGGGTCAGTCGATGCCCATGGCGGCGAGCATGCTGTCGGGGGCGGCGGCGTACTCCAGGGGCTCCATGGAGTAGCTGGCGCGGCCCTGGCTGAGGCTGCGGACGGCGGTGGAGTAGCCGAACATGGCGACCAGGGGCGCGCGGGCCTCGATGACCCGCAGGGGGCCGCGGTCGAAGGTGTTCGTGATCTCGCTGCGGCGGGCGAGCAGGTCGCTCATCACGTCGCCGAGGTACTCGGGCGGGGTGACGACCTCGAGCTTCATCACGGGCTCGAGCAGGCTCACGCCGGCCTGCTTGAGCGCGTTGTCGAGGGCCTCGCTGGCGGCGAACCGGAAGGCCAGCTCGTTGGAGTCGACGTCGTGGGTCTCGCCGTCGACGAGGGTGACCTTGAGGTCGACGATCGGGTACCCGGTGCGGCCGCCCGAGCGGGCGCTCTCGCGGATCGACTGCTCGATGGCGTGGACGAACTCCGCCGGCAGCACCCCGCCCTTCAGCGCGTTCTTGAAGTGGATCGGCGGGGCGCCCTTGGCCTGCGCCTCGGGCTCGACGTCGAGGTACACCTTGGCGTAGAGCCCGGTGCCGCCGGTCTGGCGAATGCACGAGCCGAGCACCTTCTTGATGGGCGCCTTGATCGTCTCGCGGTAGCTGACCCGGGGCCGGCCGACGTGGACCTTGAGCTTGTAGTCGCGGGTCATCCGGTTCTTGAGGATCTCCAGGTGGAGCTCGCCCATGCCCGAGATGATCGTCTGGCCGGTGTCCTCGCTGAACTTGTAGCTGAAGGTCGGGTCCTCGCGGGCCAGCGCCGCCAGGGTCTCGGCCAGCTTGTTCTTGTCGGCCGAGCTGACCGGCTCGATCGACATGCTGATGACCGTCTCGGGGAACTCGATCTGCTCGAGCAAAATCGGCGCCGAGGCGTCGCAGAGGGTGTCGCCGGTCACGGCGTCCTTGAGGCCGACGATCCCGACGATGTCGCCGGCGACGGCCTCGTTGATCTGCTCGCGGTCGTCGGCGCGGATGTGGTAGAGCCGCGAGCAGTTCTCCTTCTTGTCGCGGCCGGGGTTGTACACCCGCGAGCTGGCCTTGATCTTGCCCGAGTAGATCCGCACGAACGAGAGGTCGCCGTGGGCGTCGCCGGTGATCTTGAAGACCAGGGCGGCCAGCGGGCCGTCGGGGTCGGGCTTGCGGGTCAGCTCGTCCCCCTTCTTGGGGTGGTGGCCGACGACCGGGGGCTTGTCGAGCGGGCTGGGCAGGTAGGCGGCCACGGCGTCGAGCAGCCGCTGGACGCCGACGTACTTGAAGCTCGAGCCGCAGAGCATGGGCTGCGCCTTGCCGGTGAGCGTGGCCCGGCGCAGCGACTCGTGGAGCATGTCGGGGGTGAGCTCGGCGCCCTCGAGGTGCGCCATGTACTGCTCGGCGAAGATGTCGTCGAACTGGCTGAGCTGGTCGAGCATCCGCTCGCGCCAGAGCTCGGCCTCGGGGCGCATGTCGTCGGGGATCTCGGCCTCGGTGATCACCGAGCCGAGGTCCTCGGTCTGGTAGTACAGCGCCTGCATCCGGATCAGGTCGATGAGCCCCTTGAACTGGCCCATCGAGCCCTCGGGGCCGGCGCCGATCGGGATCTGGATCGGGATCGGGTGGCTGTCGGGCAGCCGCTGGCTGATCTCGCCGTAGACCCGCTCAAACTCGGCGCCGATGCGGTCCATCTTGTTGATGAAGCAGATCCGGGGCACGCGGTACTTGGCCGCCTGCCGCCAGACCGTCTCGCTCTGCGCCTCGACGCCCTCGACGGCCGAGAAGATGACCACCGCGCCATCGAGCACCCGCAGCGAGCGCTCGACCTCGGCGGTGAAGTCGACGTGGCCGGGGGTGTCGATGATGTTGATCGTGATCGGCCCGCCGGTCCGGT
>CAZUZD010000505.1:0-3464 GCA_964624465.1 uncultured Isosphaeraceae bacterium | reverse complement strand
CGCCGACGTTGGCGGCCGCGACGTTCGTCGCCGCGGCGGCCGGGGCCGGGGCCGCGGCGGTGGCGGCGGGCTGGGGGGCCAGGGCCTTGGCGAAGGCGGCCGAGAGCTTGTCCTGCGGGTTCATGCTCACGACCTTCTCGAACCGGCCGCGGGCGGCGTCCTTGTGGTTGGCCACCAGGTAGTGGTAGGCCAGCACGAACTGGGGCGCCGTGGCGTCGGGGGTCGCCTTGACGGTCTCCTCGAGCGCCCGCAGCTGCTGGGTGTACGGCTCGATGCCCGAGTAGAGGCCGGCCATGGTCGACCAGTTCCAGCCGGGGCCGGCCGACAGCACGGTGTAGAGCGTGGCGGCCGCCTCGTCGTAGCGCTGGAGGGCGAACAGGCAGAGGGCGCGGAACTCGTGCACGGCCGGGTCGTTGGGGGTCTGCGTCAGCGCCTGGTCGGTCAGGGTGAGCGCCTGGCCGAAGTCGTTGGCCTTGAAGGCCCCCCGCGCGGCCTCGAACGTGCTCTGGCCGGTCTCGACCGCCGTCTCGGCCGGCGCGGTGGCGGCCAGGTCGATGGGCCGGGAGTAGTCATAGGCCACCACCGTCGTGTTCGCCGCCGGCGCCGCGGCGCCGTTGACGACCACGGGCACCGGCTGCTGCACGATCACCGTCTGGGTCTGCGGCGTCACGTACGGGTTGGCGTAGCCGGCGTACAGCCAGTCGTTGGCCAGGCCGCCCATGCCCCAGCTGGAGTAGCTGTAGCCGCCCCAGGTCGGGAACGTGTTGAACGCCGAGTTCAGGCCGTAGCCGACCAGGCTCGTGCCCACGCCGACGCCGAACCCGCTCCAGAAGTTGTTGCCCCAGCCGTTGTACCAGCCGCGGTTGTAGCCGTAGTACGGGCTGCCCCAGCCGCCGCCATAGTAGTTGTTGTTGACGATCGGGCCGCCCCAACCACCGCCGTAATGGCCACCACCCCAGCCGCCACCACCCCAGCCGTTGCCGCCGTAGTAGCCGCCGTTGTAGCCGGAGTTGTAGTAGCCGTTGCCCCAGCGGTTGCCGCCGCCGATGTTGGTGTTATTCCAGCTGTTGAAATTGTTGTTGTTGACGCTGGTGTTGATGTTGTTGATCGTGTTGCCGCCGTAGTTCGGCCGGTTCACGACGCCGAGGTTGTCGCCGATCTGGTTGTTGCCGTTGCCCCAGGGCGGCCGGTTGCCGTTGTTCCAGTTGCCGCCCTGGCCCGGCCGGTTGCCGTTGTTCCAGTTGCCGCCCTGGCCGGGCCGGTTGCCGGTGTTGCCCCAGTTGCCGCCACCCGGGAAGGTGCCGCCGCCCCCCTGGCCGGGCCGGTTGCCGATCTGGCCCGGCAGCGTGGTCGGCCGGTTGATGCCCTGGCCGTTACCGTTGCCCCAGGGGGGCCGATTGCCGCCGCCGCCCGGGAAGGTGCCGCCGCCCCCCTGACCGGGCCGGTTGCCAATCTGGCCCGGCAGCGTGGTCGGCCGGTTGATGCCCTGGCCGGGCAGCCCGCCGGGCCGGTTGCCGATCTGGCCCGGCAGCGTGGTCGGTCGGTTGATCCCCTGACCGGGCAGGCCACCCGGTCGGTTGCCGACCTGGCCTGGCAGCGTGGTGGGGCGGTTGATCCCCTGACCGGGCAGCCCGCCGGGTCGGTTGCCGACCTGGCCTGGCAGCGTGGTGGGTCGATTGATCCCCTGACCGGGGAGCGTGGTGGGTCGGTTGATCCCCTGACCGGGCAGGCCACCCGGTCGGTTGCCGACCTGGCCTGGCAGCGTGGTGGGGCGGTTGATCCCCTGGCCAGGCATGCCGCCGGGGCGGTTGATCCCCTGACCGGGGAGCGTGGTCGGGCGGTTCATGCCACCCATCTGGCCGGGTCGGTTGCCACCCATCTGGCCTGGCATGGTGGTGGGCCGGTTCATGCCGCCCATCTGACCGGGCATGCCGCCGGGTCGGGCCATGCCGGGGTTGGGTCGATTCATGGCGCCGGGGTTGGGTCGGGCCATGCCGGGGTTGGGTCGGGCCATGCCGGGGTTGGGTCGATTCATGGCGCCGGGGTTGGGCCGGGCCATGCCGGGGTTGGGTCGATTCATGGCGCCGGGGTTGGGTCGGGCCATGCCGCCACCGCCACCGGGTCGGGCCATGCCGCCGCCACCGCCGGGCCGGGCTCCGCCGCCGGGGCGGCCGCGCTGGGCAAACGCCTCACCGCCGGCGCCCAGCAGCGCCAGCAGGGCCAGGGAGAGGGTCATCGGACGGAGCGGATTCATGGGCGGTCTGCCTCGATGGAGAGGGTTCGGGGTGCGAGGGCCAGCGGCGGTGCCGCGGCTGGCGGGAGTCCTGGGGCGGCCCGGGGGCGAGCGGTCGGGGCCGGGGTGTCCGGAGAGATACGCTGGAAACCGGGGTCGGGATCGCGCGACGGCCCCGCGACCGGGCAATCGGGTGCGATTGCCGGGCCGCGGGGCCGTCCGTGGCGATCTCGGGATGGAAACGGTGCTCGGTCAGGTCCGATCGGGATGGGTCAGTGCGCAGCCGGTGGTCGGCCGGGGCGGGCCCGGCTCAGCGGGGCGCGCCGGCCGGGGCCGGGGCGGCGGGGGCGCCGGCCGGGGCCGGGGTCGGGGCGGTGGCGGGCTCGGGGGGCTTGCGGACCATGGTCACCGGCGCGATGTCCGGGGCGACCTCGCCGCCGACGATCCGGTCGATCGAGCTCTGCTGGACCACGTCCTTGTTGACCAGGTTGATGACCTGGGTGGCCGAGGTCGGGCTGCCGTCGCGCATCACGCCGCTGGCCTTGAGCACCCACTGGTTCTCGGCGGTGCGGGTCCAGATCGCCTCGCCGTGGCCGCCGCGGGAGTCGAACACCCACGACTTGAGCTGGTCGGTGCGGGGGTCGTAGCCCAGCCACATCACGCCGCTCATCGCCTTCTCGCCGTTGACCTCGACGCTGTAGTTGCGAACGATGAAGTTCTTGCTCAGCGCCCAGCGGATCGTGGAGCTGATCCGCGACTCCTCGCTCTCGTCGACCCAGTCGCCGACCATCCACTCCAGCTCCTTGAGCCGGTCGTAGTTGCTCTCGGGCACCGGGGCCGGGATCGGCTCGTCGCGGAGCTCGGCCAGCCGCCACTGGCCGTCCTTGCGGATCAGCAGGGCGGTGAACCGGCTGAGCTGGGGCACGTCGCCGAGGATGATCTGGGCGTCCCCCTCGACCTGCGCCACGTCGGCGGTGAGCTGGCGGACGGTGTCGATCTGCGAGGCGAGCTTGGGGGTGGGCTCGGAGCCCAGGGCGGCGGCGTAGACCTCGGCGATCGCGTCCTTGCCGCGGCTGACCTGGCCCTCGCCGTCGATCAGGGCGCCCTCGTCGGTGAAGTAGGTCACGACCTGGTCGGGCTTGGCGTCGTTGAACGCCTTGACGAAGGCGTCGAAGCGGGCGCGGATGTCGGCTTCGGCCGGGGCCGGGGCCGGTGCGGCGGCCTGGGCCGG
>CAZUZD010000504.1:0-3470 GCA_964624465.1 uncultured Isosphaeraceae bacterium | reverse complement strand
CCGTGGCTGGGCCGGATGGGCTTGGGCGGCACCGCTGGGGGGGGGCGGGGGGGGCGAGGCGGCGGGGACGGCGCCGGGGCCCCGGGCGGGGCCGCCGGACCCGCGTCGGCGGGTCGTCGGCGCGGCACGTCTCCAGCGCCGATGGTTCCCGATCCGCCCCGGCCGGTCAAGCGGTCGTCCCGGCCGACCGGAATCGGGGATCGGTTCGCCCGCGGCGCCGGCCCCGTCACCGCCGGTCAGATCTGGACGATCGGAGCGGGAGGCGGACCCTGCGTCGCGGTGCTCGATGCTCCAGCCCGCGGGAAGCCCGTCCCGTTGCGAGCACGCGGCGGAGGCCTCCGAATCGTCGTCGTTCCCGGGAGTGATCCTCGAACGGGATGTGGTTGCGGGCGACCGTCGCCGGCAGGGAGGGGTCGGGTCGCGCATCGCGTGTCGATACATTTTCGCATGGAAATGGCATACAATGATGAAACGGATGACCAGCCGGAGTGACCCTGACCGGCGACGGGGCGAGGGAGTGGCGCGGGAATTGCGGAGCTGTGGGGGGATGCCGGGAGTCTGCGCGGCGGGAGCCTGCCATGAGCCTGATCCACTTGACCGCCGAACCGGCGGGCGAGGGGCGAGCACCCGACGCCGTGGCCGTTGCGCCGATGGTGGTCGCGAGGCCGGGCCGCCGGGCGTTCCCGTTCCTGGACGTGCTGCGCGGGCTCACGGCGATGGTCGTGATGGCCCACCACCTGGTGCTCTACGGGCCGGTCTCCGACGTGGCGTACCCGCTGGCACCCGGGCTATTCGACTGGCTCTGGGCCGACGCGCGGCCGGCCGTGCAGGTCTTCTTCGTGATCAGCGGGTTCGTGACCGCCCTGAGCCTGGGCGACGGGCCGATCGGCGCCCGGGGGTTCGCCCGGTTCGCGGCCCGCCGGTACGTGCGGCTCGCGGTGCCGTACCTGGCGACGATCGCGATCCTGCTGGTGCTGGCCGTCCTGATCCCGCCCGGCCGGGCCGCATTCCCGATCCGGGAGGATCCCTCGCCGGGCCTGCTGCTGGCGCACGCGCTGTTCGCGCAGAACCTGCTCGGCTACCCGAATCTCTCGGCGGGGTTCTGGTACCTCTGCATCGATGTGCAGTTCGGCCTGGCGTGCGCCCTGCTGCTGATGCTGGAGCGGTGGCTCGCCGGGGTCCTGGGCGTGCCGGGGACCGGGTCCAGCCGGACGGCCCTGCGGCTGGCGGTGTTCCTGCCGCTGGCGTGCGGCTCGCTGTTCCTCTGGAACGAGGACCCGGCGCACGAAGCGGGGGTGCACTACTTCTTCGGGGCCCTGATGCTCGGGCTGGTGGCCGGCTGGGTGCAGGTGGGTCGGCTGCCGACGGCGGCGTTCTGGGGGTATGCCGGCCTGGTGGGCCTGGCCCTGGCCGTGCAGTGGCGCGACCGCCTGGCGCTGGCGCTGCTGGTCGGCGTGCTGGTGCACCTCCTGGCCCGACTCCCGGCCCGCCCGGCGCGGCCCGCGCTGTCGCCCCTGCTCTGGGTGGGCGGGCTCTCGTACAGCCTGTTCCTGATCCACTACCCGGTGCACGCGCTCGTCTCGACGCTGACGCTGGCCTGCCTGCCGCAGACGCCCGGGGTGGCCGCGCTGGCGCTGGTCGGCACGTTCGGGCTGAGCCTGGCCGCGGCCTGGGCCTTCTGGCGGCTGGTCGAGCACCCGAGCGTGCGGCTGGCCGATCGCTTCCGCTGAGCGACCGCCGCGCTCACTCGTGCCGCAGGGCCTCGATCGGGTGCAGCATGGCCGCCTTGAGCGCCGGCAGGAGCCCGAAGACGATGCCCGTCAGCGCCGAGATGCCGAAGCCCAGGCCGACGGCCCAGGCGGGCACGACGATGTCGACCATCTGCGGGTGCAGGCTGGCCAGGAAGCTCAGGCCGAAGCCGAGGGCGAGGCCCAGGCCGCCGCCGATGAGCGACAGGGTGATCGCCTCGGTGAGGAACTGCACCAGGATGTCGCGGCGACGCGCGCCCACCGCCTTGCGCAGGCCGATCTCGCGGGTGCGCTCGGTGACGCTCACCAGCATCACGTTCATGATCCCGATGCCGCCGACCAGCAGCGAGATGCCGACGATGCCGGTCAGCACGGCGGTGGCCACCAGGCTCATGCCGTTGAAGGCGTCGAGGATCTCGTCCTGGGTCCGGACCTCGAAGTCGTTGGGCTGCGAGGGCTTGAGGTCGTGACGGCGGCGCAGCAGGTTCACGATCTGCGCGCGGGCCTCGGGCACCGATTTCTCATCGACGGCCTGCGCGGTCAGGGCGAGCTTGCGGCGCGAATCCGGGTACAGCTTGAGGGCGGTGGTGTACGGGATCAGCACCACGTCATCCTGGCTGGAGCCGAGGAACGAGCCCTTCTCCTTGAGGATGCCGACGACGCGGAACCGGCGGCCCTGGATGAGCACGGTGCTGCCGACCAGGTCGTCGGTGGCCTGGAGCTTGGTGGCGGTCTCGCGGCCCAGCACGCAGACCAGGTGCGAGCGCTCGACGTCCATGACCGTGAAGGCGCGACCGACGGCCACCGGCAGGTTGCGGATGCCGTGGTACTCGGCCGAGACCCCTTCGATCGAGGTCTCGACCTCCTCGCCACCGGCGGCCACCCGCACGGCCGGGCGCCGGATCAGGGGCGAGACGGCCCGCAGGCCGGTGCAGGACCGCTCGATCGCCTCGATGTCGGCGGCGTCGAGCTCGATCCGCCCCAGCGTGCGGCCCTCGGCGCCCGGAGGGCGCTGGGGCCAGACCCACATGGCGTTGGTGCCCAGGCCCTGGAGGAAGTCGGCGACGTAGGTGGTGAAGCCCTGCACCACGCTCACGACCGTGATCGTCGAGGCCGTGGCGATGATGATGCCCAGCACGGTGAGCACCGACCGCAGCGTGTTGGCCCGGAGCTGTTCGAAGGCGCTCAGGATGTTCGGCAGCAGGAGCATGGGCTAGCGCACCTCGATCGGGGGGGCCGGGGCGTCGCCGGCGGGCGCGGGACGCGGGGCGGAGCCGGCGGCCGGGGGGTCGGCCATCGGGGTGGCGTGGTCCGACTCCACGCGGCCGTCGCGGATCCGGATCACGCGGTGGCAGCGGGCGGCGACGTCGGACTCGTGGGTGACGAGCACGACCGTCTGGCCGTCGCGGTGCAGGGCGCCGAAGAGTTCGAGGATCTCGTCGCCGGTCTGGGTGTCGAGGTTGCCGGTCGGCTCGTCGGCCAGGATGATCGCCGGCCGCTGCGCCAGGGCGCGGGCGATGGCCACCCGCTGGCGCTGACCGCCCGACATCTGGTTCGGCCGGTGGTCCATGCGGTCGGCCAGGCCCACGCGCTTCAGCACGTCGGTGGCCCGCTCCCGACGCTCGCGGGCGCCCAGGCCGGCGTAGATCAGGGGCAGCTCGACGTTGCGGAGCGCCGTCTGGCGGGGCAAGAGCTCGAAGGTCTGGAACACGAACCCGATCC
>CAZUZD010000503.1:0-3482 GCA_964624465.1 uncultured Isosphaeraceae bacterium | reverse complement strand
CATTGCGGGGTCGTTGACTCCGGTCGCCGGGCGATCGGCTTCACGGGTCTAACGGGTGCCTGGGTGGCGGGGCTCAGACCGGAGGGATCGCCCCGGTCTGAGCCCCGCCCCTGTTGCCGGAGATCCTTCGTATGGATCTCCGGCCAGCCAGCAGATGGCGTCGCTGGAACCCTGGGTGGAACCAGGACCGAGGACCACGTCCTCAGGCACCCGGGATCGACTCGGCGGGCTGGGGGAAGTGCTCGGCGAGCCAGGCGTGCCAGGGCGGGGTCTCGCGGGCGACGGTGTCGGCGGCGTGGTCGCCGTAGAGGTAGAAGCTGAGGGAGACGAGCACCATCCCTCCCAGGTCCATCGTGAACAGGGCAACGGTGCCGGGGCCAGGCTGGTCGAGGCGGATCAGGGCGCCGGGGGGATCCTCGCCGAGGCGCTCGACCACACCGCCCAGCGCGGGGACGCCGGCCGGGGCCGACCAGGGCTGGCCGACGGCTGCGCCCTGGAACCCCAGCGCCTCGCACAGCGCGGCCCAGGCGTCGGCGGGGGTGCCCGCGGCGGGGGCCATGAACTGCATGAACGCGGAGGGCTGGCCGGGGAAGTGGGTCAGGTAGAGCCGCAGCACGCGGAAGCAGCCGGGCCAGCCGGCCTCGGTGCCCTCGAGCTGCTCGTCCCAGTCGTCGGTGCTGGCGAACAGGCTGTCGACCACGCGGACCACGCAGACGCCGCCCCCGCGCGCCTCGACGCTCCACTCGTGCGCGATCGGCGGCGAGCCGGGGGCCCAGCCGTCGCCCTCGGTGGCGAACCGCCGCGGCGGATCCCAGGCGGTCACCTTCGACTCGGTCTCCATCCCCGGGCCGAAGGTCAGCTTGAGCGCCACCGGCGCGCCGTCGCGCTCGTGGAACTCGGCCGGCACGAACCAGGACGAGATGCCCGGCCCGGTGGCGATCGCCTGCCAGACCTCCTCCGGCGTGCCGGGGACCTCGACCTCGACCTGGATCGAACGGCGACCGGAGGGTTCGCGCTGGACGCTCATGAGGGCTCCTTGGGCTCGGGGTTCGGTGTCTGCGGAAGCGGGTGCGCCACGATCACCAGGCGATGCGCGCGGCCCCCGGGGGCGGATTCGTCGTGATACTTCGAGACGAGCTGCGTGACGGCCTCGGTCAGCTCCTGGCTGAACGCCGCCCGGTCGGCGGCCGACCGGAAGCGGATCTCGGTGTCGACCGAGAGGGTCGCCAGCCGCTTGCCCGTCGCCGTCGCCCGCCGCACCAGGTCGCCCACCTCGCGGACGACCCGGGCGCCCAGGGCGATCAGGTAGCTGGCGGACAACCGATCGGCCTCGCGGGCTGGATCGACGGCGACGGGTCCGAGCGCGCCGGGCGAGACGACGTAGGACGCCGCCGTCGCCACGAACAGCCGCTCGGTCAGGCCGCCCCACTTGCGCTCCTGGGCCAGCCGCACCAGCCCGTGCGCCTCCAGCGCGTGCAGGTGGTAATTGACCTTCTGCCGCGCCAGCCCGACCCGCGTCGCCAGCGTCGCCGCCGACGCCGGCTCGGCCAGCTCCGCCAGCAGCCGGCTCCGCGTCGGCTCCAGCGCCACCGTCGCCACCGCCGGATCCTCGATCACCTGGATGTCGATCATGAGCGAAGGGTAGCCTTGACAAGAAAAGTTGTCAATGGAAATGCCCGGGGATTCTGGCGGATCTTGCCGGGGCGCCGGCGGGCCGGGCCGGCCGGTGGTCGTGGCGGAGCGGGGGGCGGTGGGCCTGATGGCGGGGGCGGCGATCGGGGGCCGGGCGGACGCCTCCGGTCGGGATTGCGGTCGAGCGCGGGGGCCCTGCCGGCGGATTCCGGGCCGGGGGCTCGGGATTTTTTCTTGCAACCGGCTTCCCGCCCCGGCCGATGCCATCGAATAATGACGGACGCGGCGAACCCGGGCCGACCGGGCGCCGTATTCCGGTTGAATCGATCCGACCGTCGGCGGCGGGCCCCCGCGACCTGCCGCCGGCCCGCGACCCGAGGCCGCCACGGCCGGCCGCCCGCCCCCAATCGTCGCGGGCCCCGGCGCCGGCGCGGTCCTGGCCGTGCCCGTGCCCGTCCGATCGTGGAGAACCGCCGATGGCCTTCCCGAGCCCCGACGTCCCGCCCCGCCCCCGTCCCCGTCCCGAATTCGAGCTTGAACGCGGACACGAGGGCGAATCCGAACCGACCGCCCGCCCCGAACCGGGCGCCCTGGCGGAGCTGACCCCGCCGGCCGACCCGGTGGTGCCGGTTGCCGAGGCGGTCGGCCCGGTCCGCGCCCGTCGGCCGGAGCGGACGGCGGTGCTGGTCGACGACGACGAGGCGGCGGTCCTGGTGGACGGGGTGGGGCCCCAGTATGTCGTGCTCCAGCAGCCGCCGCGCACCCATCGCGGCCTGGTGCTGGCGCTCGGGCTGATGCTCCTGGCCGGGGCCCTGATCGCCGTGCGGGTGAGCGTGGCCGACTGGCACTGGGGCGGGTGGGGTCGCTCCCCGGTCGCCACGACCCTCGCCCCGCTGGCGCTCCGCGACCCGGCCGGGGCCGCGACCGTCGCCGAGGGGGGGCCCGTCGGTGGCCTGGAGGCGCTGGCCGGCGCGGTGGTCGCCGATGCCGCTCGCCAGGGCCTCGACCCGGCCAACGCCCCGCCGGCCCCGGTCGTCGCCCGCCCGGTCGACGCCGTACCCGCCGAGGCGCCCGCCGTCGCCGCCGCTCCGGCCCCGAACCCGGCCCCCGACGCGCTGGCGGCGCAGCCGGCCGAGCCGGCGGTGCAGGACGAGATCGCGCAGGAGGCCGAGCGGATCCGCGCCGAGCGTGAGGCGCTGGAGAAGCTCAAGCAGCAGGAGGGGGAGAAGATCGCCCAGGAGCCGGCCCGGCCGCAGTTCCCGCAGTTCGGCGGCGGTGGGTTCCGGATCATCATCCCCGGCCCCAATGGCGGCGTGATGGGCCAGCAGCACCAGCAGATGCTGCGGCAGCTCGACGCCCAGATGGCGCAGCAGATGGCCCAGTTCAACGCCGAGTTCGAGGCCATGGCTCGCGCCCAGGATCAGATGGTCCGCCAGCTCCAGGCCCGCGCCCAGGCCCAGGCCAGGGCTCGCGCCCGCGGCGGGGCGGCCGGCAACCCCGCGCCCCGGAACAACGGTGGCGGCGGTGCTGCCGCCCGTGGCCTCCGCGGCGGCGGCTTCGAGAACCGCGGGCTCGACCCGATGCTGCAAGCCCAGCGCGACTTCGAGCGGTTCGCCGGCCAGATGATGCGCGACATGCTCCGCGACGACGCCCTCCGCGCTGCCCCCTTCGCGCCCCCGGCCCCCGGCCCCGGCGTCGACGAGGCCCGCCCGGGCCCTCGCCTGATCCCGCTGCCCCCGCCCCCCGGCCCCGCCCGCGCCCCCGCCCCCCCCCCCGCCGCCGCCGCCGCCCCCCGCGGCGCCCGCCCCCCCCGCCCCCCCCACGACGGGCTCCGCTCCCCGACCCAGGCC
>CAZUZD010000502.1:0-3492 GCA_964624465.1 uncultured Isosphaeraceae bacterium | reverse complement strand
TGACGGACTCGGCCGGGATCGTCGACCGCGACGGCCGCGGCCTGGGCGTGGTCGCGGCCGACCTCGACGACGACGGCCGGGTGGACCTGTTCGTGGCCAACGACATGACGGCCAACCGGTTGTACCGGAACCTGGGCGACTTCCGGTTCGAGGAGGTCGGGCACGAGTCGGGCGTGGCGTCGAATGCCGTGGGCGGCTACCAGGCGGGCATGGGGGTGGCGTGCGGCGATCTCGACGGCGACGGCCGGCTCGACCTGACCGTGACCAACTTCTACAACGAGTCGACCACCTTCTATCGCAACCTCGGCGAGGGGCAGTTCACCGACGCCACGGCCGCCATCGGACTGGCTGCGCCCAGCCGGCACCTGCTGGGCTTCGGCATCGCGCTGCCGGACCTCGACGCCGACGGGCGGCTCGACCTGATCTCGGCCAACGGCCACATCCACGACGGCCGGCCGCAGTTCCCCTGGAAGATGCCGCTCCAGCTCTTGCACGGCACACCCTCGGGCCGCCTGGAGGACGCCGCGCCCCGCGCGGGCGAGGCCTTCACCCGGCTGCACCTGGCGCGCGGGCTGGCACCCGGCGACCTCGACAACGACGGCCGGCTCGACGTCCTGGTCCAGCCGCAAGACGAGCCGCTCATCGCGCTGCACAATCGCACCGAGGGCGGCCAATCGCTCACGCTCCGGCTCGAGGGGACCCGGTCCAACCGCGACGCGGTGGGGGCCGTCGTCACCGTCGCGGCCGGCGGCCGCACCCAGGTAGCGGCGCGGGTCGGGGGCGGCAGTTATCAGTCGGCCGGCGATCCCCGGCTCCACGTCGGGCTGGGGGCGGCGACGACGATCGACCGCGTGACGGTGCGCTGGCCCTCGGGCACCGTCGAGCCCTTTACCGGCTGCGAGCCCGGCGGGTTCTACCGGCTCGTCGAGGGCCAGTCCTCGGCCCGGCCCCTGACCCCGCACCGCCCTGACGCTGCGCCCCGATCCGAACCGGACGCCTCCTCCACGACGACCACGGTGGACCCATGAGCCAGACCGAGCCGACCGGCCGCCTCGAATCGCTCGACCAGTTCCGCGGCTACACGGTCGCCGGCATGCTGATCGTCAACTTCCTGGGCGGGCTGGCAGCGACGCCCGCGGTGCTCAAGCACCACAACACGTATTACAGCTACGCCGACTCGATCATGCCCAGCTTCCTGTTCCTGTGCGGGTTCTCGTACCGGCTCTCGGTGCTGCGGCGGCTGCCGAGGGCCGGCTGGGCCGCGACCCGGGCGCACGTGATCCGCCGCAGCCTGGGCCTGATCCTGGTCTCGCTGGCCGTCTTCGGGTTCAACGAGGCGTTCGGGTCGTGGGAGCAGATGACCGGCGCGGGCGTGCGGGAGTTCGTCGCGAAGCTGCTCAAGGCGAACCTCTGGGAGGTGCTGGCGATCATCGGGGCGACCCAGCTCCTGATCTGGCCCGTCATCGCCCGGGGCTCCGGGGTGCGGCTGGCAGCGATCGTCGGGCTGGCGGCCGGGCACTTCGCGCTCTCGGCCTGGTTCAACTACGACTTCGTGCACGGCCGGCCCAACCTGCTCGACGCCGTCTGGGGCGCCAGCAAGACCCGGTCATGGGACGGCGGCCCGTTCGGCCTGCTCACCTGGGCGATCCCGATGCTCGCCGGCTCGCTGGCCCACGACGTCTGGGCCGCTCACAGCCCTCGGCGCACGATCTCGACCCTGCTGGCCAGCGGCCTGGGCCTGATGGCGCTCGGGTACGGGATGTCGTGCCTGACGCGGCTCTACGACCTGCCCGAGGGGGCCACGCCGCCGGCGGGGAACATCGCCGAGTCGCCGGTGATCCCGCCCCTGGCGCGGCTCCAGGGGCGCGAGCTGGCCACGCTGCTGGCCGAGCCGCCGCTGGTGATGCCCCCCTCCGCGCGGCCGGCCAACTACTGGCGCATGGACAAGCGGATCGTGAGCGTCTCGTTCATCACGTTCGCCACCGGGGTCGCCTTCGCGCTGCACGCGCTGTTCATCGTGGCCTGTGACCTGGGCGGGCTGCGGCTGGGCGTGTTCCGGACCTTCGGGCGGAACCCGCTGGCGGCCTACGTCATCCACCACGCCGTCGAGAACACGGTGCACCAGATCGTGCCCAAGGACTCGCCGCTCTGGTGGTGTTCGATCGGCCTGCTGATCTTCTTCGTGATCTCGTACCAGTTCGTGCGGTTCCTGGAGCAGCGGTCGATCTACATCTCGGTGTAATCGCCCCTGCCCCCTGGCGCCCGGAAGGACCCGACGTCCCCATGCCCGAATCGCCGCTGCTGACCGTTCCGAGCCACGCCGACCGTCCGGGCGAACCCTCGTGGCAGGCCGCCCTGCTGCTCACGGCGATGGCCGGCGGGATGGGCTGGGGCATCCGCGGCCAGTACGGCCACGAGACCGGCGCCATGATGGCCGGCTCGCTGGTGGCCCTCACGCTGGCCCTGCTGTTTGGCCGCGGGCGCGATGCGCTCAGCACGGCCCGCGCGGTCGCCTGGGCGACGGTGGCGATCGGGTTCGGTGGCAGTGAGACGTACGGCCAGACGGTCGGGCTGACCCACGATCCCGACCTGGTGGGCAACCATGCGGCGCTGGTCTGGGGCATGCTCGGGCTGGCGATCAAGGGCGCCGTCTGGATCGGGTTCGCCGGCGCGTTCCTGGGCATGGGCCTGTCGGGGCGCCGCTACCGGCCCCTGGAGCTGCTGGCGCTGCTGGCCGGCCTGGTCGGGCTCATGCTCCTGGGCGTCGCGCTGATCAACTCGCCGTTCGACCCCGCGAACCGACAGTTGCCGCGGTTCTACTTCTCCGCGACCTGGGACTGGAAGCCGCAGGTGCCCGACCCCAAGCCGCGCCTGGAGCGCTGGGGCGGCCTGCTGCTGGCATGGATCGGCCTGACCGCGTATGTGGGCCTGGTGCGGCGCGACCGCCTGGCGCGAAGCCTCTCGCTCTGGGCGTTCCTGGGCGGGGCGATCGGGTTCCCGCTGGGCCAGAGCCTGCAGATGGCCCACGCCTGGCACCGGCCCTGGTTCGCCACCGGGCCGCTTGCCAGCATCGACCCGGTGATCAACTGGTGGAACTTCATGGAGACGACCTTCGGCGCCGTCTTCGGGGCGACCCTGGCGCTGGGCCTCTGGCGGAATCGCCGGCTCATCGGCGCCGTCGACGAGCCCCGCGAGCCCGTCTCGATCCCCGCTGGCGTCGAGTGGGCCCTGGTCGCGGTGCACGTCCCGATGGTCATCACCTGGAACTTCGTGCGCTGGCCGGCCTTCGGCCAGTACGCCGACCTGGCGATCCCGATGGGCATCCTCCCGATCGTCGCGATCGCCGGCGGCCGGTACTGGCCGTACCTGCTGACGCTGCCGATCACGCTCCTGCCGATCGCCGGCAAGACGTTCCGGGCCGTGGCCGTCGCGGACCGGCTCATCGAGCCGACGCTGGCCAGCCTGGTCTACGTCGCCGTGCCGGTCGGCATC
>CAZUZD010000501.1:0-3514 GCA_964624465.1 uncultured Isosphaeraceae bacterium | reverse complement strand
GGATGGCCGACGTGCAGGCCGGCGCCGCTGGGGTACGGGAACATGTCGAGGATGTAGAGCTTCGGCTTGCCGGGCGTCAGGTCGTCGGCCCGGAAGGTCTTGTGCTCCTCCCAGAACCGCTGCCACTTCGGCTCGATCCGCTGGAAATGGTACGCCGGCATCGCGAACAGCTCTCCAACCTCGGGGATGTCTGACGGCGCCCGCCCCGTGGGGTCGTCGGCGGCACAGGGGCTGGGCCGGCGGGCGCGATCAGTCAGGATACCGCCAGCGGGCGCATCCACGCCAGCCTCGCGACGGCGCCCTCACGGCCGGCGTGGCTGCGCGTGTTCCACGCGCAACGGACCGTGAAACGCGCGGTGGAACGGCCCGTGACGATGGCGGGGATGGTGCCGATGCGGTCGAGGCTGCGGGCCGGCCGGGTCGTGTCGAAATGACAGGCGCCGGCGGCGTTCTTACAAGCCGCTGTCGTGCGAACGGCCGCAGACCTTGAGAAAAAAAACCGGAAATTTCGGGCGTCGCCGGCCGCTCGGCAAATGGCCGTGTAGAGTTGAGTCGAATCCGCGATTTCCGATCGTGACCCGCCACCTCGGCCGGATGAGCGATCTGGCATCGCGGTTGCGAATGGACCAGGACGTGCCATGCGACTCGCACTTCGGACACCTGAAGACGCATCGCAAGCGGCCACGGCGGGACGAACTCGCGGTGATCACCGGATCGGAACGAACCATTCCGAGACTCGCGGCGAAACACCG
Source organism: uncultured Isosphaeraceae bacterium (assembly GCA_964624465.1). Taxonomy (GTDB): domain Bacteria; phylum Planctomycetota; class Planctomycetia; order Isosphaerales; family Isosphaeraceae; genus CAZUZD01. The sequence goes on along the minus strand of CAZUZD010000501.1, from coordinate 2,762 downwards.
GTCCCGGCCGAACGACGGATCGACCCCCGAACCCTCAGGAGGTGTTCGATGACCCTGAACCAGAAGCCCAGCTCGATCGCCCAGCGTGCCCGCCAGATCGCCCCGCTGGGGCTGACCCTCGCCGCCGCCGTGCTGGTGGCCTCGGGCTGCAGCCACCGCCGCCAGTCGATGCGTCCGGTCCTGATCGGCCCGGCCCGCGTCGTCCCGTCCTCGCCGTGTGCCTCGGGCGACTGCGGCGGCAGCGTGAGCGGCTCGACCACCACCGTGTCGCCGGGCTCGAACTACACCTCGCCGCTCGACGTGACCAGCCCGCCGCCGGCCTCGGTGAACTCCGAGCCCGCCCGCCCCGGCACCAGCGGCGGCATCAATGAGCCCCGGCTCGACCCCGCCACCCCGGGCGCGGGTGCTCGCTCGAACTCGAACAGCACGATCGGGTCGATGACCGACCCCGACCTCAGCCCGGCCAGCCTCAACGGCGTGGGCCCCGAGCCCGCCAGCGGCGGCCCCCGGCTGGAGGGCCCGGAGTCGAAGGTCGGCCCGACCGACTCGCAGTCGTTGAAGCCGACCCAGAAGTCGGTTCGCGGCAACCGCCGCCTGTTCTTCCGCCGGAACCTCCAGGCGTACGTCAACGACCCGGCCGACCTGTACACGCCGCCGCGGGCTGACCGCCCGTGGCGGTACGTGGTCCTGCACCACTCGGCCCACAATGCTGGCGGCCTGGCCCAGATCGATCGCGACCACCGCGATCGGCTGGGCACCGCCGGCTGCGGCTACCACTTCGTGATCGGCAACGGGACCGAGAGTCCCGACGGGCAGATCGAGGTCGCCGAGCGCTGGTCGATGCAGAAGGCCGGCGCCCACTGCCGCGACAGCAAGACGTCCGAGATCAACGACTACGGTATCGGCATCTGCTTCGTCGGCGACATCGACAGCACCCCGCCGACCCCGAAGCAGCTCGAGGCCGCCCGCAACCTGATCGCCTACCTGCAGGACCGCTACGAGATCCCCTCGGCCCAGGTCGTGGTCCACGACAACGTGGCCCAGACTGCCACCACCTGCCCCGGCAAGATGTTCCCCACCCGCGAGCTGCTCGCCGACCTCAACGCCGTCGCCACCCGCTGAACCGCCCCGCCCCGATCGCTCGCCCCTCCGCCTTCCCGCCCCGATCGCCCGCCTCAGTCGCCCCCCACGGTCGACTCCCCTCCTCCGCCCTCCCCGCCCTCGAAATCCCAGACGAAACCGGCCGCCCGCAGCGCCACTCTGGCCGCCGCGAGGCGTTCTTCGTGGATCAGCAGCCAGTCGGTGTCGTACGTCGAGATCGAGAAGATCGCGATGCCCGCCGCGGCCAGCGGATCGAGCAGCCGCTTCAGGACCCCGACCAGGTCGAACGGCAAGGCCCCGCAGATCCCGATCGCCCGCCAGCCTCGCTGCACGTGAGGCAACCCGGCCGGCACCGCGGCCGCGTCGACGACGACGGACAGCTCGCGGTCCGTGCGCGTCAGTGAGCAGAACGGGCTCGCCAGAGCCCAAGTCGGCCAGGCGTCGGCCGCAGCAAGGCGAACGACCGCGAACTGGGTCTCGAGTTCCCGCAGCCGGAGCGTGGGGTCGCTGGCCATCGAGGGTCTCCTCGCGTGGGTGGTTGGTCGGCGCCGACCCGGACCTGCCCCCGCTTCAGCCGCCGGCTCGCTCGCGGCGACGGGCCTCGTGCAGCAGGGCGATGACCGTGAGCGAGTCGGTCACCGCGCCCGAATCGAGCATCCGCACGACCTCGTCCCAGGGCACGAGGCGGACGATCAGCCGCTCGGTGCCTTCCGGGCTGGCCGCGCCGGCCACGAGGTCGGTGGCGCGGAACAGGAACCCGGTCTCGTCCGACACGGAGTTGGACAGGTGCACCTCGCCGCCGAGCGGTTCGAGCCGACCGGCGGTCAGGCCGGTCTCCTCGCTCAGCTCGCGCCGGGCGGCGTCCTCGGGCGACTCCCCCGGGTTCGAGCCGCCCTCGGGGATCTCCCACGAGTATCGGTCGTGGGGATAGCGGTGCTGCCCCACCAGCCAGATCGAGCCGTCGTCGGCCACCGGCAGCACGCCGATCGCCCGGCTGCGGAACTCGACGACCCCGTAGATGCCCGGATTCCCGTCGGGCCGGATCACGGCATCCTCGCGGACGCGAATCCACGGGTTCTCGTAAACGAGCCGAGTCGCCCGGGTGATCCAGGGCGACTCGCTCGACGGCAGATCATTGGGGTACGACGGTCGCCCGGCGCTCACGCCGTGTACACCTTCTGGAGCGTCACGCCCATGTCGGCCGGGCTGCGGGCGACGAGGATGCCGGCGCCCTCGAGGGCGGCGATCTTGTCCGACGCCTTGCCCGAGCCGCCCGAGATGATGGCGCCGGCGTGGCCCATCCGCTTGCCGGGAGGGGCGGTCTGGCCGGCGATGAACGCGGCCAGCGGCTTGGTGAAGACGCCGGTCGCCTTCAGCTCGGCGGCCTGCTCCTCGGCGGTGCCGCCGATCTCGCCCATCATCAGCACGGCGTCGGTGTCCGGGTCGGCCTGGAACATCTTCAGGACGTCGACGAAGCTGGTGCCGTTGACCGGGTCGCCGCCGATGCCGACGCAGGTGCTCTGGCCGATGCCCAGGTTCGTGAGCTGCCAGACGGCCTCATACGTGAGGGTGCCCGAGCGGCTGACGACGCCGACGCGGCCCGGCTTGTGGATGTAGCCCGGCATGATGCCGATCTTGCACTCGCCGGGGGTGATGACGCC
>CAZUZD010000500.1:0-3530 GCA_964624465.1 uncultured Isosphaeraceae bacterium | reverse complement strand
GAGGCCGCGTGACACAGCCCAACAGACAGTCGGGTTCAGCGAGAAGTCTCGGAAAAACTCCTCGCCGCAATCCACCCAGCACGGTTCCGGGACTTCGTCCGGATCCTGGACCTGGCTTGGGCCCGTGGCGTCGAAGCGGCCAAGCTCGCGGCCGTCCACGCCCAGGGCGAAAGTGTCACGCTCTCTGCTGACGAGCACGAGATGGGCCGGGCCACCAGCACGCAGCGGCGGATTGCGTTGCCGGACAAAGCAGGTGGCCGGAGAACTTTTGACACGCGATCCGCTGTCGTCCCTTCCGATCCGCTCAGAGGGTCCGGACATGAGTCGCCTGGGGTTGAATGCATGCGACTTGACGACGCGTCAGCGAGTCACGATGGTCCGCCGAATGATCCCACGAAATTCACGGGCCGGCCATTCGCGTCGGTCATGTGGCGTCCCCCGGCGCCGGTGATGCCGCGCGGCGGGGTCGAGAGGACAAGGACCCGGCCCGGGAGGCCGAGGTCCACGCGACGGTTCAGGACGAGTGTCACGGTTGAAACGCTCCGGTCGTATCCGGCCGCACGCACCGCGACCATCACTCGCCGTGAGCTGCCGCGCGGTCCCGTGAGATAGGCGAGAACGCGGTAGTTCCGCTCGAGACCAGCACGATCGCGGTTCAGGGGGCGGTCGAAGGTCAGCACGACGCGCGTCGCGCCGCGGGGTGGGTTGAATGCCGTGACGGCGACGACGCGCGGGCCGAAGGCCTGCCGGGTCACCATCACCTCGGCCTGCGCGGAGCCCTGACGGCCGGCGGGGCCACGGGTGGTGTCGGCGGCGGATACTGTGACCGTGTAGGTCCCGGCACGGGGGTAGGTGTGACTGCCGATGACCTGGAAACCGCCGCCGGGCATGGCGACCGCGGACCCTGGCGTCGGCGCGGAGCCGTCTCCCCAGGAGATCGTGACGGCGTAACGGCCCGCCGTGGCGGTCGGGTCGGCGTCGGTCAGCGCGGCGACGACGCCCGAGAACGGCACGCCAGCCGACGCGGTCAGCGGCACGGAGGAGACGACCAGCGGCCGACCGGCGTAGACGTCGGGCACGGTGACCGCACGGGCCTTCAGGAGGGTGACGCTGGCGACGCCCGATCCGAGGTCGAAGGCGTTCATGACCGACTCGTCGAGCGACAGTGAGCGGGCGGATCCGTTGGAATTGTTCTGGACGAGGATCTCTGCCGTCCCATCGCCGCTCACGTCGAGGGCGCCAGCCACCTCCCACCCCGCGGGGAGTTGACCGACGATCCGGTCGGCGATCTTTGAACCCGCGGGGCCGAGCAACGTGGCCACAAGGCTCCCGTCATTGCGGCGCCAGAGCAGGTCCGGCATGGAGTCGTGGTCGAGGAGGGCGACATCGACCAGGGCGCCCTGAACGTCGCCATCGGGGAGGCTCCGGCTCAGGATCGGTTGCCGGCGGTCCATGAGCACGACGTCGACGTGGCCCGACGTGCGGTTCTGGAAGAACAGGTCGGGGGTACCGTTGCGGTCGAGGTCGCCAACGGCGGCGAGCGTCGAGCCGGCCGGCGCGGTGACGGCGAGGGAGGAGGCCCGGGCAACTCGCAGCCGGGCGCCACCGATCATCTCCCACAGCACCACGGCGCCCGTCGAGTCGTTGGTCAAGAGGATGTCAGGCGCGGCGTCGCCGTTGAACTGCCCGACTCCCGCAACCCGCCAGCCGGGGCCGGGGAGGGTGCCGATCGGACTGGTCCAGAGGCGGCCCGACCCATTGCGGAACTGCACATGGACGTCACCCGTCGCCCGGTCGGTGAGCACCAGGTCGTTGCCGCCGTCGTGCTGGAAGTCGGACGCTTGGGGGTCGATCTTCACGCCGAAGTCGACCCCGTTGACGGTCGTGCCGAGGGCGTTGAACTGAAATCCGCTGTCGGCGGTGTCGCTCTGGTAGGTGATGCTCATGGCGTTGGCGACGCCGTCCGCGCCGAGCTGGAGCCGGACGTGGTAGGTGATCGGTCCGGTCGAGCGGTCGACCGTCGGAAGGCTGGCGATGCGGTACTCCCCCTCGAGGCTCGGCGTCTGGCTCGGCTCGCCCGGGTCGAGCGTGCCGTTGCCGTTGAGGTCGACGTAGACCAGGACGCCCACGTTGAGCCCCGGGTCGGCGGTCGCGTTCCACTGGCCGTTCCCGGCGGTGTCGAGGAACACCGTCCCCTGGACAACACCTGTGTCGGATCCGGCGAGATGAACTCCGATGTCGTGACCGCCCGAAGGGGTGCTCGTGGGGAGCACGGTGAGCAGCGATCCGCCCGTTACGTTGTGCCAGGTGGTGAGGCTGCCGTCGGGGCCCACGGCGAGCACGTCGGTCTGGCCGTCGAGGTCGAGGTCGGCGTTGATGGCTCCGACGGAGCCGGTGCCGGCGGACAGGTAGAGCGACTGGTCGTTGGCCAGTTGCACGGTGCTTGCGCTATAAACCCTGGTTGGTGACCCGGCCAGTGATGCCTGGACCGTGAACGAGTGCGTGTCGGCCGGCACGAGGAAGACGAACGCCTGGCCGGGGGCGAGCGAACCGACCTCGGTCGGCCCGGCGCCGCCCCAGTCGGGGTCGGTGGCAAGTCCGCCGGCGAGGAGCGACCTCATGAATCCGGCCGCGCCCGCACCGACGGCCGGGGCGGACAGGGCCTGCGCCGTGAGGTTCACGAGCATCACCTGGTCGTAGCCCGGGAACGCGTCGCCGTTCCAGGTCGCGTGGGTTCGCACCAGCGCGGCGAAGGCCTCCTGGACCGGGGAGGCCGCGACCGGAAGGTCGATCACGCCGTAGGAGTAGGCCCCGCCCGGAAGACCGGGGATCGTGGGCACGAGCGGCGACCCCGAGACGAAGGGGTTGGCCACGCGGACGCTGTCCGTCTTCGTGGTCGTCGCAGTGACCGACCAGCCGGTGGTGGAAACGGCCGAATTGCTCCCGTAAAGGAACCGGCCGCGACCACCCGCGGTGGCGGCGGTGCCGTCGCCGCCTGCGCCGCCGGAGGTGTCGACGGTGAGGCCAGCGGCGTCGAGGACCGATCCGGAGAGCCAGATCGTGCCGCCGGAACCGCCGCCGCCCGCGCCCCCTGCTCCGCCGGGCTGACCGTTGCCGCCTGTGCCGCCGGTGGCGCCGGCGCCGCCGGACCCGCCCGGGTTGCCCCGGTACCCGGTGCTACCGGGCTGACCGGGTTCTCCGGGCTCGGGCGGCGGGGACTGCCCGGCACCGGCCTGGCCGGAACGCTGGTCGCCCGGCGGAGCCGCGCTGGTGGCGCCCGCCCCACCCGTCGCCGCGAAGGTGGCGCCAGTGATGTGCAGGCGTCCGAAGGCGAGGATCTGGAAGGCCCCGCCGCCGCCGCCGCCGGCCCCACCGCCGCCGCCGCTGCCACCCGCCCCGCCGGTACCGCCCGAGCCACCGCCGCCTCCGCTGCCCCCGTCGCCACCGTGGAGATTTGGGACCTGGCCACCGCTGCCGCCCCCACCGCCGCCACCGCCGCCACCGCCCCCGCCGCCACCGCCGCCGCCGCC
>CAZUZD010000499.1:0-3546 GCA_964624465.1 uncultured Isosphaeraceae bacterium | reverse complement strand
GGGGGCCCTTCTATGGGCGTGGGGGCCCCGGGCGCCCACCCCCCCCGGCACACCAGATCTCCGTCCAAGGCCGGGGTCGGTTGCAAGCGCCGGGTTCAGAAGAAGGTCCCGCGCCGCAGGCTCATTTCGTGGCCGCTGGTGGTCGAGCCCTCGCGCACGAGCAGGCCGAAGCGGATGCCGCGGTCACGGGCGCGCTCCAGAGCGGCGGCCAGGCGGTCGAGGTCAGAGGCGACTCCGGCGGGGAACTCGGCCAGCACGTCGGGCTGTCGCAGCCGGTCGAGCGTCGGCAGGGCGTCGGCCGGCTCGAACCAGCGCAGGGTCTCGCCCCGGATCAGGTCGTCGCCCGAGCTGAAGGCGGACAGGGGGCGCCGCCAGGCGCCGCCAGGCGTCGCCCCCCATCGGCGGTCCCTCCGTCCGCGTCGCGCCCGCCGCCCCGGCTCAGCCGGTGGCGGGGATGGCGGCGATGCCGCTGGTCGACTCGGTGTCGGCGATCTCCAGCTCGGGCAGCCGGACCCGGGCGCCGTCGGGCCCGAAGACGATCGGCACGATCTCCTTGGAGATGCCGGCGTCGTAGCCCAGGCCGAAGTACTTGTGCGCCGGCGTCGAGAGCCGCAGCACCCAGCGGAAGAGCTGGATCCGCAGCCAGTCGAACCGCGAGAGCCGGGGATCGACGATGATCTCCTCCTCGCCGACCTCGATGATCCAGCGGTCGGAGGGGATGTCGATCTCGCCGCGGCGCACCAGCTCGTGCAGGGCGCCCCGGATGTCGGGCTGCTCCATGTAGCCGTAGGTGGCGGTGATCGCCACGATGTTGCGGCCCAGCTCGACGACCTCGAAGCGGTTGCCGCCGCCGAACTCGGCCACCGGCAATTGCTGCACGTGCAGCAGCGTGATGTGCGCCGGCAACACGCCGTACTTCTTGAGGAAGATCCGCAGCGTCACCGGCACGTAGTCATCCGGGGTGCGGATCGGCCGCGAGCAGAGGAAGACCACGGCGCGGTCGTTCTCGACCAGCCGGCGGCGGCCCTGCACCAGGATCTTGGCCAGCGGCAGGCCCTCCTCGATCGAGATCCGGATCTCGTCGAGCATGTCCCGCAGGGCCACCAGCCAGCGCACCGTCTTGCCCTCGCGGACGCCGAAGTTGTAGAACGCCCCGGCGAACTGCTTCCGGCCCCACTGCCAGGTGAGCATGATGACCACCAGCACCGCCGCCAGGGCCACCGGCACGTAGCCGCCGTGGGTGAACTTCAGCAGGTTGCTGGCGAAGAACAGCAGGTCCACCACCAGGATCGGCCCGCAGACGGCCACCGCTTTCGCGACCGACCAGCCCCAGCGGTAGTGCGCCACGTAGCCGAAGGCCAGGGTCGTGATCCCCATCGTGCCGGTGACCGCGATGCCGTAGGCCGCCGCCAGGTTGCCGGCGGTGCGGAACAGGAGCGTGATCATCACGCAGCCGAAGAACATCGCCCAGTTCACCGCCGGGATGTACACCTGGCCCTCGGCCTCGCGGCTGGTGTAGTGCACCGCGTGCCGGGGCGCGAACCCCAGGGCGATGGCCTGCTTGATGATCGAGAACATGCCGGTGATCAGCGCCTGCGACGCGATGAACGCCGCGATCGCCGAGATCACCATGTCGGCGTACAGGATCACCTGGTCGACCGACGGGTTGCCGGTGTGCGGCGTCAGCGCGTAGAAGGTGCTCGCCCGCGGCGGCACGCCCTTCTCCAGCAGGTAGCTCACCTGGCCGGCGTAGTTCAGCAGCAGGCAGGGCCAGACCAGAAAGAACCACGAGTACATCACCGGCCGCCGGCCGCTGTCGGCCGGGTCCAGGCTCTGGCCCTCGGGCACGTCGTGATCGCCCCGGCGCGCGAAGTGCCCGATGTCGGCGTACTTCGCCTCGCCGCCGGTGATCGCCAGCACCACCACGCCCAGCATCACGAACGCGCCCACCTGCGGGAAGCTCGCCAGGAACTGCAGGCCGTACAGCGGGTTGACCGCCGTGAGCACCTCCGGGTGCCGCAGGGCCCAGGGCAGGCCCTTGATCGCGATCCAGGGGAACCAGACCAGGAGCATGAACCAGCCGAAGAAGCCCCCGATCTTGCTCGTCCCGCGCCACTGCGGCTTGAACAGCAGGAACAGGCTCACCAGCGTCGCCACGATCGCCAGGCTCTCGCCCAGCGGCTCGTAGGCGCCCAGCATGCTGATCGGCGGCGTGATCACGCCGTCGGCCGCGAGTAAGCCGGCGGCCGCCACCACCAGATAGCCCAGCAGCGACAGGCCCAGGATCTTGCCCGTGTACCCCTTCAGCAGCGCCCAGAGCGCGAACGTGCCCCCCTCGCCGCGGTTGTCGGCCCGCATCACGATCAGGTCGTACTTGATCGTCAGGAACACCAGCGCCCAGAAGACCAGGCTCAGGCTCCCCAGCGCCTCCGACCGGCCGATCAGATCCTGCCCGCGCTCGAGGATCAGCGCGTTCAGTTCCTTGTCGTCGTGGATGTGGTGCTTGAGCTTGATCGTCTCGCGGGTCAGCTCCATGACCGTGTACAGCACCGAGGTGCCGATGTCGCCGTAGACGGTGCCCGTCGCCTCCCGGATCCGGGTGAACATGCCGTGGCCATGCCCGTGGCCGTGGCCCCCCGCCGCGTCGTGGGCGGGCCTGGAGCCGGGCTCCGGCTCGGGGGTGGCGGGTCCGGACTCGCCGGCGGCGGCGGGGGCCGGCGGGGTCGTGGAGCGGGCGGCGTCGGACCGCGGCGAATCGGAGGCGGGATGCACGGGCGTGAGTCCTCATCGGTCGACCGCGCCGGCCGGGCCCGAATCGAATCGGACCGCACCGGGCCGCGTCGCCGGATCCGGGACGGCGGATTTGTCGCCGCGCGTCGAGGACTCTATTATCGCTAAAGACAGGCGTTGAGTGAAGCGGCTGGTAAGCCTTGCCTCAAACCAAAGAGGACAACTCACCAAAGCCAACCACCCGCACTCAACACCTCATACAGCCTCAAGGGACGCGATAAACCGACACACAGAAACACACACAAATATAATACAATTTATATAAAATACTCTATGGCACATATATATTAATAGGCGCAGAATCAGACGCCAACACTGTGCCAGTTCCGCTTAAAGCCTGTAAGATCAAAACACACTCAACAACATGACCTGAAGCACCTGCCACCGGCACAGTCTGGTTAGCAGAAAACGGAGAAGCCTGATATGAGTAAATAGCACTGCTGTAAACTAAATTTTGATTTGCCCTGTTGACAATTTTAATACGCATTGTCGAAACAGGCACATATCCGCTCACAGTTGCCATCACAGACATACTGTTTCCGGACGTAAACGTCTGAACTGGGCTCTTAACTGGATCAATTATAGAAACACTAACTTGAGCGTTAACAGAGCTAGCAGGAATCACACCAACCGCAGCCAGCACTCCCAGGATAATCAAAACTTTCCTCATCATTGCACATCTCCAAAAAAATTGAGGCACTCTAAGAACTGGTTGAGAAAGCGGTCTGGGACTTGCGGCTCGTTGGGCCATGCACA
>CAZUZD010000498.1:0-3552 GCA_964624465.1 uncultured Isosphaeraceae bacterium | reverse complement strand
GGTCACGGCCAGGGTCCCCCCGACCGAGGTGTTCCCGGTCACGTCGGCCACGGTGAACTTGTCGGTGTCACACGCGAGGCCCCCGTTGAACCCTGCGGTCCCGCTCACGGTGAGGCTCGTAATCCCGATCCCGTAAGGGAGGGTCCGGAAGGACTGCCCCGCAGCCGGGAGGGCCAGGGCCAGGCAGGCGATGCCGTCGACGCCGCGCGCCACGACCCGCTCGACGCCGCCCGTGCGGGTGTCGACGCGACCCGTCTCCTGCTCCCACACGCGCACCCGGCCGTCGTCGCCGGCGACCGCCACGAGCCGGCCGTCGGGCGACACCGCCAGCCGCCTCGGCGACGACTCGTCGTCCGCCGGGGCGAGCAGGATCAAGCCGATCGACGCGAGCACCCCTGCGATCATGGCCGTCCTCCCCCTGCCCTGCCCACCGGGTCTCGCCACCGCCGCCACCATCCTGGCACGGCGGTGGTGACGGCGGAATCCAGATCCCGGCGGCTGTGCCGTCGGCGCGGACGGCCCACGGCGTTCGCGCGGCCGGGTCGGTGACGCCCGGCCGACGCGCCCGGTATGCTGGGCGGCGCCCCGACGGCCGGCCCAGACCGGGCGCCCGGGGGCACGATCCCGGGCCGGGGCCCGTCCGACGCCGCGAGGGTCGCGCGGCCCCCGCCCCGGCCACAGTCCCGCAACGGCGAGGAGCTGCAAGTCTCATGGCCACCCGCATCCTGACCGACGTCGCCGCCGACACCTGGGTCGAGGCGCTGCAGCTCGACGGCCGCGATCCCGGCCAGCCCGGCTCGGCCCCCTGGTCGATCCGCAAGCGCACGCTCCGCGGCGGGCGTCGCGACGGGGTGGACCTGGTCGAGGTCGACAACGGGGCCCTCCAGTTCGGCGTCTGCCCGACGCGCGGGATGGGCCTCTGGACGGCGAGCTTCGGCGGCGAGCGCGTCGGCTGGCGGTCGCCGATCGTCGACGGGCCGGTGAACCCGGCGTTCGTGAACCTCGACGGCCGCAACGGCCTGGGCTGGCTCGACGGCTTCGACGAGCTCTGCGTCCGCTGCGGCCTCGACCACAACGGCGCCCCGTTCGCCGACGCCGAGGGGAACAAGTATCCGCTGCACGGCCGGATCGCCAACATCCCGGCGCACCGGGTCTCGGTCACGGTGGGCGAGGGGGAGCGGCCGACGCTGGCCGTCGAGGGGGTGGTGGACGAGGCGGTGCTGTACCTGCCGCAGCTGCGGCTCTCGACCCGGATCAGCACCGAGGTCGGCTCGAACCGGCTGACGGTGCGGGACACGATCACCAACCGGCACGACACGCCGGGGGCCTTCGAGCTGCTGTACCACTGGAACTTCGGCCCGCCGCACCTCGACGAGGGCGCCCGGTTCGTGGCGCCGGTGAAGGCCGTCTGCCCCCGCAACGCCTGGGCGGCCGAGGGGATCGGCCACTACGACGTCTACGGCCCGCCCGAGCCCGGCCGCGCCGAGCAGGTGTACCTCATGCAACTCTTCGGCGGCGACGATGGCCAGACCGTCGTGATGCTCCGCAACCGCGCGGCCGACCGCGGCGTGGCGCTGCGGTTCAACCTCCGGGAACTCCCCTGCTTCACGCTCTGGAAGTCGACGCAGGGGCTGGCCGAGGGGTACGTCACCGGCCTGGAGCCGGCGGTCAACTACCCGAACCCGAAGCCCATCGAGGCCGCCCGCGGCCGCGTGCCCGCGCTGGCGCCCGGCGGCTCGCACACGGCCACGACCACCCTGGAGGTCCTCCACGGCGCCGCCGCCGTCGCCGCCGTCGCCGCCGAGGTCGCCACCCTCCAGCGCCGCGGCACCCCGACCATCCACGCCCGCCCCTGCGAGCCGTTCACCACCGTCGAGGCCTGAGCCACCGCCAGCGTGCCATGACCCGAGCCCACCGACGTGCGGACCGACTGAGACCGCGGAGGCCCCCGCCTCGTGGCCACGCTGCGCTCAGGCCACGGCACACCAGACCCCACCACACCCCGAGGCTGCTGGATCCGGGCTCCGCTCGCGGAACCCGGGCACCCCAGCAGTTCCGGAGTCGAGACACGGCCCGAGCCGCTGGATGAAATTATGTGTGCCGTGGCCTGAGCGCAGCGTGGCCACGAGGACGATTCGCAGGCCTCTGAATCCGGGCTCGGCGTGCAAGGTGGGGTGCGGCCGACGACGGCAGGGGCGATCGCAACCGGGCTGGCAGCGGGTTGCGAACCTGGGCCAGGCCGCACCGATGAGTCAGTTCGGGCCGCCGTCAGAATTGCAGGATCGTGTCGATGGCCAGGGTGATCTGGCCCGAGCGGGTGCCGTCGTCGTAGGGGGTGGTGAACTGGGCCCAGTCGTAGCGGATCTCGGGGCGAATCCAGAGGTTGGCGCAGGGCTTGAGGATCAGGCCGTAGGTCATCTCGTGGTACGTGTCGGCGGCCGGCAGCACGAAGCCGTTCTCGTCCCGGAAGATCTCCACCCGCGCCACGCCGGTGACCTCCGGGCGGAACTCGTAGAGCAGCCAGTGCGCCCCGCCGTAGTAGCTGATCCGCCCGGGGCTCCCCTCGGGGCCGGAGCCCAGCACGTTGCCCTGGGTGATGCCGAACGCCTCGACGACCTGCGTCCAGCGCCGCTCGGCCCCCCACCTGTGGGTCAGGACGGCGTCGAGGTAAACCAGCGTGCTGCGGCCGTAGTACGGGTTGCGGCGGTTGGCCAGCTCGGGGCTCGTGTAGGCGCCCACCGGCAGGGTCGGGATCTGGCGCGGGTCGGCCGACGGGAAGAAGGGGGTCTGGTTCGGGCCGACCATCACCGTGCTGGCGAAGGTGGTCCGACCGTCGGCGGCGTTCCAGTTCAGGCCGCCCAGGTAGCTGTAGTGGTAGTTGCTGTCGATCCAGCGGTCGGCGCCGTTGACGAGCCCGTTCAGGAGCGTGAACCGCTCGCCGATCTGGAGGCTCGCCAGGGCGCCGAAGAGCGTGAACGGGGTGTAGTTGAGCAGGTAGGGCACCGACAGCAAGGGCCGCTTGACCGCCTGCACGCCCTCGAAGCCCGCCGGCGAGTAGAACCGGCCGCCCTTGAGGTCGAGCGTCAGCCGGTCGTTGAGCGGCAGGTAAAGCTGGCCGTAGAGCTGGGGGAAATCCACCCCCGCGAAGCCCCGGGGCGTGAAGGCGCCATCGAAGAGGCCCAGCGATTTGGTGAAGAGCCAGTCGTTGCCGAAGAGGGTGTCGACCCGGAAGCCCAGGTTGGCCCGGTCCCCGGTCTCGACGGCGTTCTCGGCGATCAGGTAGTACTGGTTGCCCTGCCAGGCGTTGGCCAGCCGGTTCGGGAAGACGGTCACCGTGCTGCGGTTGGCCGGCTCGAAGCCGGGGGTGCCGGTGTAACTGTTCTGGAGCCAGCCGGACACCTGGACCGGCGCACCCTCCAGCTCCAGCCAGCGCATCAGCGCGCGGTTGACCGTGGCGCCGGCCGGCGGGGTCGCCTCGGACCCGGCCGGGGCCACCCCGGCGGCGCGCGGCAGATCCCCGGCCCCGGCCCCGGCAGCCGGGTCGATCGCGGG
>CAZUZD010000497.1:0-3553 GCA_964624465.1 uncultured Isosphaeraceae bacterium | reverse complement strand
GGCACCGCCGTGGTGACCGGCACGACCTGGACGTTCACCCCGACCACGGCCATGGGCCAGGCCACCCACTCGATCACGGCCAGGGTCGTCAGCGCCAGTGGGACCGTCGTCACGAGCACCACGGCCTTCACCCTCACCATTGACACCACGGCGCCGACCACGGCCGTCGCCCTCACGGCGGTCGTCGACGATGTCGACCTGCTGACGGGCCCGATCGTCAGCGGCGGCCAGACCAACGACCCCACGCCCACGCTCTCCGGCACGCTGGGGACCGCCACCGCCGGCGCGAGCCTGGCGGCTGGTGAGACGCTCCGGGTCTTCGACGGCACGACCTACCTCGGCGACGCGACCGTGGCGGTCGTCGCCGGGGGCCAGAGTACCTGGACCCTTTCCCCGTCGCTCGACCTGGCGGAGGGGATCCATAGCATCACCGCCCGCGTCGTCGACGCCGCCGGCAATGGTGGCCCAGCCAGCTGGGCGCGCACCTTCACCGTCGACCTGACTGCACCGACGACCCCGGCGACGATCGTTGGCGCTACCGACAACGCGGGCACACTGCTCGGCACGATCGCCGAGGGCGCCGTGACCGATGACAGCACCCCGACACTCTCCGGCACGCTCGGCGCCGCGCTGGGCACCGGCCAGACCTTGCAGGTCCTCCGCAACGGCGTGATCCTCGGCAAGGCCGCCGCCAGCGGCACGAGCTGGACGTTCACCCCCACGGCCCTGGCCGAGGGCGTTTCGGTCTTCCGGGTCCGCGTGGTCGACGCCGCCGGCAACCCCGGACCCGAGAGCGACGCCCGTTCGTTGACGGTCGACACGACGGCCCCGACCACCACGGCCACCATCGGCGACGTGCTCGACGACGTCGGGACCGTGACCGGCTCGATTCCCGATGGGGGTGCCACCAACGACACCCTGCCCAGGATCAGCGGCACGCTGAGCGCCGATCTGGGACCGGATGAGACTCTCCAGCTCTTCGATGGGACTGTCCCCCTCGGCGCCGCCACCGTGACGGGCCGGAGCTGGACCTTCAATCCGGTGAAGGCGCTGGCCTCGGGCCAGCACAGCCTCACGGCCCGGGTCATCGACGTCGCGGGCAACCGCGGCCAGGCCAGCGCCGCCCGTCTGCTCACGATCGACACGACCGCGCCCACCACCACCCTGTCGGTCACGGCGGTTTTGGACGACCGGACGCCACTGCTGGGGACGATTCCGGTCAACGGTGTCACCAACGATGACGATCCGCGAATCCAGGGGAACCTCGGCACCGCGACCGCCGGGACGGCCCTGGCGGCCGACGAGACGCTGCAGGTCTTCGATGCCGGGGTCTACCTGGGCAACGCCACGGTCGTCGTGGTGCCCGGGGGCCAGAGCACCTGGAGCTTCATCCCCGCCAGCCCGCTGTCCGACGGGCTGCACTCGATCACCGCGCGGGTGGTCGACGCCGTGGGCAACGCCGGCGCCGCCTGCGCGGCCCGGGCGTTCACCGTCGACGTGACGGCGCCCGGTCAGGCCGTGGCCCTCACCAGCGCCACCGACAATGTCGGCGCGATCACCGGCGTGATCGCCGACGGCGGCGTCACCGACGACACCACGCCGACGCTCTCGGGAACGCTCGGCGGCGTCCTGGCGACCGGCGAGTCGGTTCAGGTGTTCAGCAACGGCGTGTTCCTCGGCAAGGCGACGGCCAGCGCCACCACCTGGAGCTTCACCCCGACGACGCTGGCCGAGGGCACATCTCTGCTGACGGCGCGGGTGGTGGACGCTGCCGGCAACCTGGGTCCGGAGAGCGCCGGCCGCTCGCTGACCATCGACACGACCGCCCCGGCGACGACTGGGGCGATCAGCGACGTGGTGGACCGGGTCGGGACGCTGACGGGCTCGGTGGCCGAGGGCTCGGTGACCAACGACGCGAAGCCGCTGATCACCGGCGGGGTGAGTGCGCCGCTGGCCGCCGGTGAGACGCTTCGGGTCTACGACGGCGTCAAACTGCTGGGCAGCGCCACGGTGACCGGCCAGAGCTGGTCGTATTCGCCGTCGACGGCGCTGGCCGGTGGCCCGCACAGCATCACGGTGCGGGTCGCCGACGCGGCCGGGAACCTCGCCGTCGCCAGCAGCCCACGATCCTTCGTCGTCGATCTCACGGTGAGATCGGTTTCGTTGGCGATCACGGCGGTTTTGGACGACCGGACGCCACTGCTGGGGACGATTCCGGTCAACGGTGTCACCAACGATGACGATCCGCGAATCCAGGGGAACCTCGGCACCGCGACCGCCGGGACGGCCCTGGCGGCCGACGAGACGCTGCAGGTCTTCGATGCCGGGGTCTACCTGGGCAACGCCACGGTCGTCGTGGTGCCCGGGGGCCAGAGCACCTGGAGCTTCATCCCCGCCAGCCCGCTGTCCGACGGGCTGCACTCGATCACCGCGCGGGTGGTCGACGCCGTGGGCAACGCCGGCGCCGCCTGCGCGGCCCGGGCGTTCACCGTCGACGTGACGGCGCCCGGTCAGGCCGTGGCCCTCACCAGCGCCACCGACAATGTCGGCGCGATCACCGGCGTGATCGCCGACGGCGGCGTCACCGACGACACCACGCCGACGCTCTCGGGAACGCTCGGCGGCGTCCTGGCGACCGGCGAGTCGGTTCAGGTGTTCAGCAACGGCGTGTTCCTCGGCAAGGCGACGGCCAGCGCCACCACCTGGAGCTTCACCCCGACGACGCTGGCCGAGGGCACATCTCTGCTGACGGCGCGGGTGGTGGACGCTGCCGGCAACCTGGGTCCGGAGAGCGCCGGCCGCTCGCTGACCATCGACACGACCGCCCCGGCGACGACTGGGGCGATCAGCGACGTGGTGGACCGGGTCGGGACGCTGACGGGCTCGGTGGCCGAGGGCTCGGTGACCAACGACGCGAAGCCGCTGATCACCGGCGGGGTGAGTGCGCCGCTGGCCGCCGGTGAGACGCTTCGGGTCTACGACGGCGTCAAACTGCTGGGCAGCGCCACGGTGACCGGCCAGAGCTGGTCGTATTCGCCGTCGACGGCGCTGGCCGGTGGCCCGCACAGCATCACGGTGCGGGTCGCCGACGCGGCCGGGAACCTCGCCGTCGCCAGCAGCCCACGATCCTTCGTCGTCGACACGACTGCCCCCACCACCTCGGTGGCCATCGTCCAGGTCCTCGACGATGCAGGCGCGACGACCGGAGTGGTGGCGAGCGGCGGGACCACCGACGATGCCACGCCGACCCTCGAGGGCAAACTCGGGCACGCGACGGCGGGAGCCTCGCTGGCTGACGGGGAGTCGCTCCGGATCTTCGACGGCAGCGAGCTGCTCGGTCTCGCCACCGTGGTGGTGGTGCCCGGCGGCCAGAGCACCTGGAGCTTCACGCCCACGGCGGCCCTGGCCAACGGCCTGCACACGTTGACGGCCCGCGTTCTCGATGCCGCCGGCAACCTGGGCCCCGTCAGTGCGGCTTACACGATCCTGATTGCGGCCGCGTGAAACTCCGGGCCAACGAATCCTCCGTCTGCACTCGCTGGCATCTGTCACC
>CAZUZD010000496.1:0-3570 GCA_964624465.1 uncultured Isosphaeraceae bacterium | reverse complement strand
AAGGTGGCTACAGGCAGCGATCCTGCCTGCTAATCGCCTGCCATCGTTTCCTGCAAGTCAGGCTGGGGCCTCGGCTTGAGCACCAGGCGAGGCAATATCTGACTAAAGACGATGCCGACAGCGAAGATCGCCGTAATGCCGAAAATCGCCAGGCTGAGGCTCTCGACGAAGGCGATCCGCCGCGCGATGCTGCCGTGCCGCCACGAGAACGCCTCGGGCCGCAGGCCGTTGAACATCGCCACCTCGGCCAGCGCGGCGGCGAAGATCCGGATGCCGGCCGGGCAGGGGCCCGCCGGGGGCGGCCGCAGCGCCGGCAGCGCGCCGTCGGGTCCCGGGGCGACCGGGTCGACGTGCGGCGGGCAGTCGGTGCCGTCGCACGACACGGCCCGGGCGCCGTAGACGTCGGCCTGGCGCTCGAAGCGCCGGGAGAGGAACCCGAAGACGAGCAGGAAGTAGAGGGCGACGCCGATCAGCGCCAGGGTCCACTCGGCGATCTCCAGGCCGGTCGGGCCGCCGAGCCAGGGGGCGGCCCAGCCGTCCAGGCCCGAGCGGATGCCCAGCTCCATGAGGATCATGAGCATGAGGCTGCCGAGGAAGAAGAACCCGAAGTAGGCCAGGTGCCGGTGCGCCACGTGGCCGACCTCGTGCCCGAAGATCGCCTCGATCTGCCGGGGCTCGACCAGCTCGACCATCAGGTCGGTCAGCAGCACGTACCGGAACCCGGGCAGGGTGCCGGTGACGCCGGCGTTGACCAGGGTGCCGCCGGTGTCCCAGACCAGGATGTCGGTGCAGCGGAAGTTCAGGCGCCGGGAGAGCCGTTCGAGGCGATCGCGGAGCGGGCCGGGGGGCAGGGGCTTCGTCGGCCAGGAGAGCCGGACGAACAGGGGGGAGAGGGTGAGCACGAGGGCGCCCATGATCGCCATGCTGGCGACCTGGCCGATCGGGTCGTCGGCCGAGCCCGGCATCACCCGCTGCAGGGCGTCGCGGCCGACGCCGTAGATCAGGCACATCGGCAGGACCAGCCCGAACGTCTGCCGCGCCCGCAGCCAGAGTGCCCGGCCCGACGTCGACAGCCCCCGGGGAATCCCCAGGACCGTCCGGTCGGCCCGCTCCAGCGCCCACCAGCCCAGGAGCTGGGCGGCCACGAACGGCGCGATCTGCGCCAGCTCGTCGACGATCACCCAGTTCCGCAGCCCCAGGTTCCAGGCCAGCAGCCGGGGCCACTCCAGCAGGTACAGCGCGGCCGCGAACAGGCTGAGCGTCACCACGTCGAGCCCGTGGCTCAGGATGCGGTGGGCCCGCCGCCGCCGCCCGAACCCGGCGCCGGGGCGCACCGACCAGTGGCCGAGCCCGACGGCGACCAGCCAGGTCAGCAGTGGCAGGGCGAGCACGCCGCCGGCGATCAGCGCCAGGTTCCGCAGCGCCAGGTCGCGCGGGAGCGGGCCGGACCCGGTCTGCTCGCCGAGTCCGAAGGCCAGCACCAGGGCAATCAGCAGGGGGATCGGCATGCGTGGCCCTTGGCGACGCGGGCCGCCAGACTCGGGAACCGGGATGTGGCGGGCGGCCCGCCGATCTCACGATGGCCACGGCGCCACCGGCCCGCGTCCGGGCCGCGACCCGCCCGGCGCCGGGGCGGCCGGGCGGGCGCGGGTGCGGCGGACCGCACTCAGAGCGGCGCGGCGCCCACGACGATCAGCTGGACCGGGAACGGCATCGCGGCGTCGCCGACCTTCAGGGGCAGCGGCAGCACGACGCCCGAGAGCTTCTTGGCCGCGTCCTCGTGAACCTTCGCCTCGGCCGCGCCGGCGGGCGCCTGCACGAGCATCAGGATGGCGGGGTGGTTCGAGCCGGCGACCTCGGCGCTCTGCCGCTCGGCGGCCTTCTGGGCGACCGGCTCGGCCGCGGCGTCGGTCTTGGCCGGCAGCAGCAGGCCGTAGTCGCGGTAGGGGCTCACGCCCAGGTGGTCGCCGTTGATCGGTTGCAGGCCGTACCGCAGGGTGTACACGCCGGGCTCGATCGCCTGGTCGCGGTAGTCGCCCCCCTCGGCCGCGTACCGGACGGCGCCCAGCAGCTCGCCCTCGCGCAGGAACGGGAACAGGACGGCGGCCTCGGGCCCGGCGGGCTTGGCCTTCGCCGGCACGTTCTTCGGGACCCAGACGTCGAGCAGCGGCTTGCCGTCGGGCTTCAGCACCCGGTAGCCCGTCTCGGCCAGCGCGGCCTTGACCGGGGCGGCCAGGTCGTCGGGCGGGGCCTCGGCCAGGGGCTCCAGCTTGTACGACTGGGCCAGGGCCGGGCCGGTCACGAGCAGGCTCGACCCGAACACCGCGGCCAGCAGGGCGAAGCGAATCCGGAGCATGGGCACGATTCCCAGGGGGGGTGGAGCGGGGCGGCAGCGGCGGAGCGCGATCCCTGAGGGGACCAATCGACCGATTCATCCCAGTTTAGCGCCCGGGGACCGCTCCGGCCAGCCGGCCGCCCGCGGTTGTTGCGGCCGCACCGAGAACGGACCACGGCCGGGCGTCGGGGACGCCGGCCGTGGCGGGATCTGCTCCGGGGGTGTGTCGGGCCTGGCCCCGGTGGGGGTCAGAAGGCGAACTGGCCGACGAAGCTGCCGCGGCAGTTGTGGTCGTCCCAGGTCGAGTTCAGGCCCTGGCCCTTGAACCAGTGGCCCAGGGTGTAGGCCGGCAGGGCGTTGACGCCCTTGGAGAGCGGCGGGTAGGCGACGACCTCGTTGCCGCAGAGGTGGTCGCTGTCGTCGAGCGGCCGGGTGCTGATCTCGGCCAGGCCGGGGGCGTAGAAGCTGGCCTTGGGGGCGTGCGGCATCATGCCCGCATGGTGCGCGGCGGCCGAGGCGTCGCCGGCGCTGGGGGCCTCGACGTGCTCGACGAACAGGTTCATGTGGGCGGTCTTGACGGCGACGATGTTCTCGAAGCGGCGGTCGCCGAGGGCGCGGACCATGGCGATCAGCGCGTCGCGCTGGGCCGGGGTGGCATCGCCGTCGACGATCACGACGGCGCGGGCCTTGGCCGGGTCGTCCTTGGAGAAGGTCGTCGAGCCCTTGAGCGCGGCGGCGACGGTCAGGCCGGCCAGGTCAACGCCGTCCCACGAGCCCTCGCGCACCTTCCAGGCGACGACGGCCTGGTGACCGGTGAGGAAGACCTCGGCGTTCGAGAAGCAGGGGCCGGTGTAGATGTCGGCCGTGCGGGACTCGATGTAGTCGCCCTGGACCCGCACCGGCTCGGTGCCGGTCGGGGCGCCGGCCAGGCCCAGGAGGCCCAGCACGGCCAGGATCGGTTGGATCATCGGAAGCAGACTCCAGAAGGGGGGGCCGTCAGGTGTGAGGGGGCCTCGGGGCCGCCCGGACGCGTTCGGCAGTCTGTATCTTTGGGGCGCCGACCGGGCCGGGTCAAGGGCCGGAGCCGGGGTCGGCCAGGCGGAGCACCTGAATCTCGACCCCGTCGCCGGTCGCCGCACCCCCGCCCCCGGTGCGCACGAGGGCCGGGTCGGCCGGGGCGTCGCCGGCGAGCGAGCTGCCCGGGGCCGTGGCGTCGGCCGCGACGGTCACCAGCG
>CAZUZD010000495.1:0-3578 GCA_964624465.1 uncultured Isosphaeraceae bacterium | reverse complement strand
GGCCGCGGCCGGGGCGTCGGCGGGGGGCTTGGGCGCGGGGGCGGCGTCGAGCGCGGCCTTGAGCCGGCGCGAGAGCTCGGCGACGTACGGCAGGTCGGCGTCGTCGAGCGTCGAGCCCGGCTTCTTCGGCTCGGCGGCCAGGTTGTCCTGGAGGCCGAAGGTCCAGACGGCGGCCACCTCGGGGTGCGCGACCAGCCAGGCGATCAGGCCGTGCGTCTCGGGCTCGGCGCCGGGGCTCCAGCCGGTCTCGGGGTCGAACTCGGCCCAGGCGTGCGGCCAGTTGCGGGCCAGGTTCACGCCGCCGGGGGCGTCCTCGTCGATGCGGCCGTCGCGGTCCTCGTCGGTCCCCTCGCGGTACTCGGAGTAGACCCCGCGCTCCCCCTTGGCCGGATCGGCCTTGCGGAGGATGCGGGGGTCCTTGTCGTCGGGGACCAGGGTCGCGACGGTGTCCTTCAGGCGCATCTGCAGCGCCAGGCCGTCGCCGTCGAGGTCGTCCGGCCCGTCCTCGCCGTCGCGGCCGTCGCGGTCGCGATCGACCGGCTGGAGGCTGGTGCGGCGGTCGAACCGGGTGCCGACGCGGGCGAGCATCCGCTCGGCGCCGTCGGGGTTGAGCCGGGGCACGACGTGGATCGTCACCTGGCCCAGCCGTCGCGCCGCGTCGGCGTCGCCGGCGGCCAGCTCGGCGGCCAGCCGCTCGATCAGCCCGAGGGCGACCTGGGTGCCCACCAGATGGTCGGCCTCGAGGTTGGCGACGATCAGGATCGCGGGCCGCCGGGCCAGGGCCTCGGGCAGGGCGACGTCGCGGGCGGCCAGGGTCGCCAGCCAGATCGGCCGGCCCTCGACGGAGCGGCCCAGCGTGGTCAGTCGCAGCACGCCGGCGTGCCGATCGGCGATGCCTTGCAGCGCCGCCCGCAGGCCGTCGTGGTCCAGATACCCCTCGGGGAACGGCACCACCGCGCCCCGGACGGCCGGCGGCGTGGCTGGCGTGGTGGGGTTGGTGGTGGTGGTGGGAGCGGCGGGCTCCTGAGCCGGGGCGATGGCCGGGCTCAGGCAGGCGGACCAGCCCAGCAGGGCGGCCGCGGCGCGGGTCGGGCGTCTCATGGCGGCGGGACTCTCGCGGTCGGACGCGGGGGTGGGCGGCTGAGCCAACGGTGCGAGCCCATGGCATCGACGGCGCCCGCCGCTGGAGCAGGCGCACGGGGCGAGGCCGACCGGACGGCTCTGGGCAGGCGCAACGACAGAGGCCCGGCCAGTCTCCCTCGCGGGCGACCGACCGGGCCTCCATCTTATCGCAAGTCGCCGGGCCCCGCGTGGGAGCACCGGTTCCCCCGATTCGGCCCCTCGGCCACCCCCGGCGGACGCCTGGGATGGAGCGAGAGGTCGCGCCCCTTCGGGTCCGGAGGGGCCCGGGAGGCGAAGCGCCAGGCGCCACGGGGCAGCTGACCGGGCGAGCGCCTGGGCCGTCGCGTCGGGAGGCTGCGATGCCCCCGGGGACGTCGGCCGCGGGTCGGCACCACCCCCTCGACCAGCAGGTCCGGGCGGACGGACGCACAGCGGGCCAGCCAGCGTCGGAGCGATCGACCGGGGCCGACAGGCGGCCCCTCGACGACCCACTCCGAGGCGGCCGCCGCTCGCAGATCGCCGGGCGTCAGATCCGACCCCAGCAGGGGCCGGATCATCGCCACCGGGTCCGGCACGAAGGCCGGCTCGGGGGCGGGCTCGGCGGCGAGCGGCTCGGGCTCCTCGTCGACCACGGGATCGCATTCCACCACCACATCCGTCGGCACGTCGGCCGCGGCCCGGGCACGCAACGCTTCCTCGTCGAACTCCGGGTCCGCGATCGGCTCGTCCGCGACGACCACGGCGGCAGGTGCCACCTCGGTCGGCTCGAACGGGTCGGTCTCGGTCCCGGCCTGCGGGAGAACGGTGTCCTCATCCTCGCGGATGACGACGGGCTCGGGCTCGGCGACGACCGCCATCAGGGCGGCGGGGGCGAGCAGGGGCACGACGATCGGCTCGGGCTCCTCGGGCGTCTCGTCCGCCACGGCCAACACGGCCGGGGGAGCGGAGACCAGTTCCGCGACAGCGTCGTCCTCGGGAGCGTCCACGAGGTCCGGATCGGACCCCGCTTCAGCCACCTCGGCGATCGGGTCCAGGTCGCCGGTGGGCCCGGCGACACTGACCTCGAAGTCGGTCGGCTCGGCCGCCGCCGCCATCGCCTCCGCCACGGGCTCGACCTCGGCCATGAGAGTGGCCGGCTCGGGCTCGGACGGGGGCAGGACGGCGATCGGCTCGACGACCGGGAAGGGATCGGCAGCGGAGGCCTGGCTCGTTGAGCCGGGATGCCCCGGATACGGGCCGTGGGCGAGGTCCGGGAGCCGCCAGCCGGCGACCTCGGGGCGGGC
Source organism: uncultured Isosphaeraceae bacterium (assembly GCA_964624465.1). Taxonomy (GTDB): domain Bacteria; phylum Planctomycetota; class Planctomycetia; order Isosphaerales; family Isosphaeraceae; genus CAZUZD01. The sequence goes on along the minus strand of CAZUZD010000495.1, from coordinate 1,173 downwards.
GGGGGCGTCGGGCACGACGCGACGGCGGTGGCCCGCGAGGGGCTCCGTCGGCACGTCGACCAGCCGCTCCCCGACCTCCGGGTCGGAGACGGTCAGGGCATCCGAACCGGCGCCATCGGCGTCGGTCACGGGGGTCTCGACTCGCACGAACTGGCCAGGACCCACCCGGACCCAGGTGACCGCCACGGCCTCGGTCGTCGCGGCCGCCGCCTTGGCCTTGCCGCGCCCCCGGCCGCCACGGGCACGCCGTGGCTTCGCGGTGGCATCGGCTTCGGCCGGCGGCGCCGGCGGATCGATCGTGGCGGTCGCGGCGGTGCCGGCGCCCAGGAGGCCGAGCGGCGCAGGGCCGTCGGTCGCCGTGGCGGCGGCTGCGGAGGTGAACTGCGTGGTCCGTTGCGACCGTTGCGCGGCCTCGACCGTGGCCGACGTCGCCGCCTCCTCCTCGTCCTGCTCGGGTCCCGGATCGAGGTCCGCTTCCGGACGAGCCGGGGCGAACACGAGCCAGGCCATCAGGGCGAGATAAGGCGGGACGAGCCAGGTCGCGACCGAGCCGACGGCCACGCTCGTGAGACCGACCAGCGCGATCAGCGTCGCGGTCGTCGCCCCGGATCGGGGTCGGCGGCCGTGCGAGCCGGCCATGAGGGCGGGCTCGGGGCGGATCGGCGATGGGTGGGTCGGCACGCTGGGCACGCAGCGACGCTCCGCTGGGGTCCGTCCGGGCTGGGGCAGCCGGTTGACTGTCCCCAGCGTCCGTTATCGGGCCGGCCCGAAACGCGACTGGCGGCAAAGCCCCGCGCGGTCGGCCCGGCGGCGCGGGTCACTCGGGTTGCGCCGGAGCGTCCAGGGACCTGAGCAAGCGATCACCGCCCTGCGCCTTCAGAACCCGGGCCGCCTCGGCGCCGAGCGCCGCGGGGTCAGCATCGGGGCCCACGCGCGCGTCGATCCGGACCCGGCCGTCGGGGTCCAGCAGCACCACCTCCAGGATCAACTCCCCTGGATCGGAATTCGACCCGGTCACCCAGGCACCCAGCGGCACGGCGCAGCCGCCTCCGATGGCGGCCAGGGCGGCGCGCTCGGCGACGACGGCGCGGTGGGTGGCCGGGTGGTCCAGGGGGGCGAGCAGGGCGCGGGTGGCGGCGTCGTCGGCGCGGCACTCCAGGCCCAGGGCCCCCT
>CAZUZD010000494.1:0-3612 GCA_964624465.1 uncultured Isosphaeraceae bacterium | reverse complement strand
CCGCAGGACGTGGGCGAAGTTCCAGGCCTTCTGGACGATCTGCTGGCTGGCGGTGGACATGAGTTACCAGGCTCGGTGGATGCCGTAGGCGTCGAGGGCGGGATCGCCGCTGACGAGGGTGAGGTTCTCGCAAAGCGCCTGTGCCACCAGCAGGCGGTCGAACGGGTCGCGGTGGTGAAACGGCAGGGTGGCCACGGTGGCGAGGTGCTCGTCGGCGATGGGCAGCCACTCGAAGTGGTTGCGCTCCATCTGCTCCGGGAAGAAGCCGCGATACGGGCCGCCGATGTCGAGCTTCCCGAGGCTGACCTTGATGGCGACCTCCCAGGCGGTCGCCGGGCTGACCACCTTGCGGCAGGCTGGGTCGCAGATCATCGCGGTCGCCCGGGGGCTCAGCCGCGCATCGGCCCACCAGAACCAGAGGACAGCGTGCGTGTCGAGCAGCAGCGTCGTCACGCCAGGTACTCCGCAAAGTCCTCCAGCGGCGCATCAAAATCGGGCGCCATCCAGAATGCCCGATCACGGGCCGTGCCGGGCTGGCAGGGCCAGCTCGTGCGTGCCGGACGGGTCACGATGGCGACCGGCTCGCCGTCGGTCGTGAGGACAAGCTCCTCGCCCGGTCCCAGGCTGGCCACCAGCTCGGGCAGCCTCGGCAATGCGTCGGACATCGGCAGCGTGCGTGGCATCGCGCGTTCTCCCCGGGCCCGGGCGTCGGTCTCCGCCCGCATCCCGGCTCATTCTACCCGGTCCCATTGGCCCCGGGATCACCTGGTGGAGGTGGCCCGGGTCATCGCTCACCACCCGCAGGCGGATCCGCGTCGAAGAGCGGTGTGTCGGATGGGACACCGGGGGCGCGGGGCCGGCGACCGGGGCGGCCCGGGGAGCGGGGGGGCCGGGTGCGGGAGCCGGGCTCGGATCCGGAGCCGACGGCCGGGGCCGATCGCAGGCGTTCCAGGAGCGCGGCGGCCGGCTCGTCGGCCGGGTCCTGCGGCACCAGGCGGCCCTCGAAGGCCCGCTTCAGGATGCCCTGGCGGAGGCGGGCGGCACGCTTCAGGTTGGCTGCGACCTGAGCCTCAACGTTGTCCACGATGGTCAGGGTGGTCTCTAACTCGTCAACGATACGCTGCTGTTCGGCCAGAGGTGGAAGAGGGAATCCCATGTTAGAGAACCGATCAGCGCCGAGGTGCGCAATGTTGACCGTCCACCGAGCGATACGCTGGAACCTTTGATTGCGAAGGTACGCGCGGAACACGAGCAGGGCGAACTCCGGCAGCACCTCGTCTCGGGCTCGAAACCGAACGAGCGTGTTCTGAAAACAAGCTCCCGGAACTTCGCCGCGATACATCGCTGCGCGGCCGACAAGCTCGATGCTCTGGCCTTCGTTGAGGAGAATATCCCAGGGTTTCAGGTTGTAGGTCTCGAACTCCTTGGGGGAGAAGTTCATCTCCATGACGTCGGAGAGATCCAGCCGGTCTTCGTAGACGTTCGCTACCCGCAGGTAGGGCCGCATGTGGGGGCCTTGATGATTAGCCGGGGACCGCTGTCGTCCGAGCCGGACTTCGCCCACTGAAGAGACGGTGGTCCAACACCATGAGTCCGGGATCGACAGACCCAACCCGTCCTCAGGAGACGATGAAAGATCGATCTTGTGTTGCCAGCCCTTCGGCGGCTGCTTGCCGGCCTCGGCGAACTTGGCGAGCTGGTCGGCTTCCCACTGGCGGCGGCGGTCGGTGAGGATGCGGTCGAGAAGGACAGAGGCGGGTTCGGTGTCGGGGTGCTGCGCCCGCCAGTCCTCGGTGAGCTTGCCTTCGACGGCGGCCTTGAGCACGGCGGCTCGATACCGCTTCAGGTTCGCCCGCACCCGCTCCAGGGCGGCCACCCCGGCATCGAGGTCGGAGAACAGCTCCTCGATCTTGGCGACGATCCGCCGCTGTTCAGCCAGCGGGGCCACCGGAACGGGAAACCGGCTCAGGACGCCCTTGTTGATCGACGCCAGGTTCGTGGTCTGCTTGCCGGTCCTGGCGAACCAGTCACGGCCAAAGTGATTGCCGTGAAAGGACAGAAACTTGGGGTCGATGACCTCGGAGTTGGGGCGAGCGCGGAAGATGTGATTCTGGTGGATGCACTCGTCCAGCTCGCCACTCCAGACCCAGCCGCGTCCCAGCTTGTCTCGATCGCCGCCTTCGGTGAAAAGCACGTCGCCGTGCCGAAGTCTCAAGACCTCGATCTCGTCGGCGTCGGCCACGATGGTCTTCAGCTCGGTCAGGTCCAGAAACCCTCGCTGGACGTTGGCGACCCGGAGGTAAGGAACCTCGCGGGCGGATGGGCTCTGACGGCGCTTCTGATCCTTGGTGATCCCGCCGGCTATCTGGCTGATCTGATCCAGCGGCGTCCAGCACCAGCCGGTCGGGATGGGGGGCAGCTCGTCCTGGGACTCGTCGCTGGTTGTACCGTCGAAATCCGATCGCTTCCTGCTCACGCCGCCAGCCTCCGGTTCAGCTCATCCAGAATCACCGGCAGGCGGTCGCCGAACAGGTCGTAGACCCGGCCCAGGCCGCCGATGGTGTTGAAGGGGGCGTAGTCGAAGTCGTCCTCGTCGATCCGCAGGCTCTTGGCGATGTGGTCCTTGATCGCGTCGAGCCACTGCCGCTGCTCGGCCGTGAAGCTCACGCCCCGGGCGGCCTGCTCGGCGAGCCACTGGTCGTAGCGCTCCTGCACGGTGCGGCCGTGGGGGACGAGCGGCACGCGGGGGTCGAGGGCGTGCCGCACCAGGGCGATCAGGTCGACCAGGTCGCGGCCGCCGCGGGCGGGCACGGCCTCCGGCTCGGTCGCCTCGTAGGCCTGCCAGACCCGCTCGGGGGTGACGGCCAGCGGCGGGTTCCGGAGCGCCGCGGCCAGCTCCTTGACGTGCCGGAACCGCAGGCCCTCGCGGTGCGGCCGGCTGTAGAGGATCTGGATGGCCTCGAGCTCGTCGCGGTGCTCGGCGATGAACGCCCGGAAGTCCTGCACCAGGGCCCGCGCCTTGTCCTGGGCACCGGCGTCGAAGCCGGCCTGGAGCAGCTCGTCGCGGGAGACCTCGTCGATGACCTGCTCGTGGCTCCGCTTCAGGTTCAGCAGCAGGTCGCGGAGCTTCGGGTCGTGCAGCGGCTTCAGCGCGGCCCGCATCAGGTCGTCCTGCACGCTGTCGAGCTGCTCGGGGGCCGGCTCCTGGCCCGTGGGCAGCGCGAAGACCTCGGCGGCGTGCCCGGCCTGGGTGTCGGCGTCGAGGCTGTCGAGCAGGCGGGCGGTCAGGTCGTGCAGCGGCTGGCCGCCGGTCTGCTGGGTGATCTGCTGGCGCTGGTCGTCGCTGAGCTGGCGGTCGAGCCGGGCCAGGCGGCCGGCCAGGGTCGAGACGACCTCGGGCGTGGCCACCCCGCTGGCGACCAGCCCCAGGATCCGGTCGAGCGGCACGCTGGGCTGGCGGTCGAGGGGCTGCGGAGCGAACTTTTCCTGCTCGGAGACCCCGACGGCGTCGACGATGACGAAGTGGGTCTTGGCCGTGGCGTCGGGGGTGACGCCGCGGAGCTCGTCGACGCCGACGGTGCGGACGCCGCGCCCCTTCATCTGCTCGAAGTC
>CAZUZD010000493.1:0-3614 GCA_964624465.1 uncultured Isosphaeraceae bacterium | reverse complement strand
GTCGGTTGCCGCCGGGGGCCGCCGGCGGGGTCGAGTTCGGAGCGGGGGTCGGGTTCGGCGGGGACGTCGCGGTCGGGGGCCTGGGCTCGTCGATCGGGCCGACCTTGAACCGCAGGTCCAGGAGCCGCACGGCGGGCAGGGCCGTTCGCAGGGCGGCCAGCAGCTCGGTCTTGCGGAACGCCGCCAGCTCCTCCAGCAGGGCCGAGTGGGCCACGGCCACCGTCAACACCCCCTGCCGCAGGCCCAGCACCCGGGTCCGCCCGGCGGCCGGCTCGCCGACCGCCGTCGCCCAGGCCGCCTCGAGCGCCCCGGTCGCCTGGATCCGCGAGTAGCCCCGCGCCGCGAACAGGTCGCCCAGCACATCGCCCAGCGGCCGGGGCCCCCGACGCTCGGGGTTCGAAGGGCCGCCGGTCAACGCCATGACCGACCCCCTCGCCCCTGGCGGGCGCCTGACGGCTCCTGACCTGATGAACGTCTTTTCATTATAGGACGACCAGCCGGCCCAGGCAACGCCTCGCGCCCCCCGCCCGCCGACCCGCCGCCGCCCGGCTCAACCCAGGTCCACCAGCGACCCGATCGGCACGTCGGCGCGGGTCAGATTCTTGAGGAACAGGCGGAACGTCGGCCCGTGATCCCTCACGGCGTCGATCGTCGCCAGGCGCTCCGCTCCCTGCGGGGTCGTGATCCGGATCCTCCGCCCCACCAGGGACTTCGGTTCCCGGACCCCGTTGGGCTCCAGCACCAGCACGACTCCCGGGTCGTGGTCGAGGCCGTACGACGCCTTCAGCTCGAAGGCATCCCGGACCCGGACCGCCGCAACCCCAGGCGCCCCAGGGCCGTTCCTGCTGGCGCTCCCCGTTCCCGCAGGACGGGGGACATTGTCCCCCAAACCCGGCCCGGCCTCAAGGTCTCCCTCGGGCCGCCCCCCCGCCGGCGGCGGTCGCGGGGGAGCGGGTCGGTCCAGCGGGCAGGGGCGGGCCTCAGCGCTCGCGGGTCAGGGGCATGACGACGTAGGTGTACTGGTCGTCGGTCTTGAAGACGGCCGCGCTGCGGTGGTCGATGAGCTCGGCGGTGACCGGGGCGGTCTCGACCAGGGTCTTGAGGGCGTCGGTCAGGTAGCGGGGGTCGAAGGTGATCTCGACCGGCTTGCCCTCGTAGCCGATCGGCAGCTCGACGTCGGAGCGGCCGTGCTCGGGGGCCTGGCTGGCCATCTTGAGCAGGCCCTCGCCGAAGGTGAAGTCGACGCCGCGGCTCTCGTCGCTGGTGACGATCGACGCCTGCTCGACGGCGCGGAGCAGGGGGCCCGACTCCAGCGGCACCTTGACCTCGACGTTCGCCGGGAACACGTCCTGGTACCGGGGGAACCGGCCCTCGACCAGCCGGCTGTAGATCACGGCGCGGTCGGTGCGCACGAGCACGGCGGTGCCGCCCTGGAAGGCCAGGTGCACCGGCGGATCGTCGTCGGCCAGGTTCCGCTCCAGGAGCTTGAGCGCCTTGACCGGCACGACCGGCTGGCCGTTGGGGGCGGCGGCGGTGCCCTCGGCCTCGACCGGGATCACCTGGCGGGCGAGCCGGCGGCCGTCGGTGCCGACGAGCGTCAGCGTCCCCTCGCCGAGCTCGAACAGCACCCCGCCCAGGGCGTAGCGGGTGCTCTCGACGTCGGTGGCGAAGACGGTGCGGCGGATCGCCCGCCTCAGGTCGGCGGCGGCCACGACGTGGTAGCCGGTGGCGGCGAAGTCGGGCACCTCGGGGAACAGGTCCGCGTCCTCGGCCGGCAGCTTGAACTGCGCGTAGAGGCTCCGCACGACCAGATGCTCCCCCTCGGTCTCGACGGCCAGCTCCTCGTCGCGGCTGGTGCGGAGGATCTGCCCGAACCGCTGCGTGGGGAGGATCACCGAGCCGGGCTCGTCGACCTTCACGCCCAGGACCCGGTAGCGGATGCCGACCTCGAGGTCGGTGGCCATGAGGATCGAGCCCTCATCGCCGTCGGCCACCAGCTTGACGTTCTGGAGGATTGGCTTGGGGCTCCGGGCGGGCACCACCCCGGCGACCATCCCGAACGCGTCGAGCAAACCCTCGCGGTTGCACAGGGCCTTCATGCGTGCGTCCCTTTTCGCCCGCCCCCCCGGCCGGCCTGCCAGGGTCCCTGGACTGCCAGGGACGGCGGCACCCGACCGGCCGGCGACGGCCTCGAGCTCGGTATCGGAAGGAAGTCGATCGGTGCGAAGGCGGTCGGTCCGGCCGACAACGCCACACGTCACTCTACCTCACCGCCCGCCACCCCATCGCCAAAAGCGGGCCCCCCGGGTCCGGATCGCCCCACCCACCACCTCCCGCCCGAGCCTTGCCGGCCTCGCCAGAGGCTCCCGTCCCCTCCCCCAGAGTGAAAGTAAACTCGTCGTCTTCTTCGGAGAGGCGACCACCCGTTGTGGAGAAAAGGGGACGTCGCCTCGCAACCCCTGACCGGGCCTGGAGAACCGTTCCGGCTTCGGAGCCTGTGCACCGGGGGAAAACCTGTGCACGGACCTGTCGCGCCAGCCGGCATGCGCCGCCGCAGGGGCGCAGAGTCCGGACCGCGGTCGGCCGGGGGTGTCACCGATGTTCCCGTTCTGCGCCAGGGCGCGACGGGTTCTCGACAGGTTTTCCCCTGCCGGGTGTTCAGAGATCAGAGTCCGACGGCGCCCCGGGCGCAGCCGGGCAGTCGGCCCGGCCGGGGGACGCAAGTCGCGTGCAAATCGGGGGTTCCGGGGCCGGTCGTGCCGGCGTCGGGGCCAGTCCGTGGCGGCGAGCCGGCCCGATGCGGGCGGTCGCCAGGAGGGTCAGGGAGCGTCACCCGCCGTGGCGGCGCTCGGTTCGGGGCCAGGCTCCGGGCCTGGCGGGGTGGGTCGCCGACCGTGGCGACGAGGCTCCGTGGGGGCATCCGTCCGGGAGTCCTCCGCTCGACCGTGAGCGGAGCGTGCGTTCTACCTACGGATATCGCGTAAGCAGTGCGTAAGACTTGAGTCTTCCGGCTGGGTTCTCCCGGCCGGTTGCGGCGAGTCGGCCGATCGCGGGGCCGGTTCGGCTCGCCACGACGGGTGGCTGGGGCTTAGGATGCCGCCCTCGCGGGGCCACGGGTCGGCCCCCGGCACGGAGGCGAGCGGGCATGGCCACGGCGGTCGACGACGGGCGGGGTCCTGCCCCGGCACCAGAAGGCGGCGGGTCGGCCCTGGGCTGGACCGCGGTGGCCGGGGGGCTGACGCTCGGGGTGGCGCTGGGGGGCTCGGGCCGGCTGAGCTACCACGAGGCGATCGCCGCCCAGTCGGCCCGCGAGCTGCTGGCCCGGGGCGCCTGGCTGGTGCCGACGCTGGGGGGCCGGCCCTGGCTGGAGAAGCCGCCGCTGGCGACCTGGGCGATCGTCGGCCTCGGGCACCTGACCGGCCGGATCGACCCCTGGGCGGCCCGGCTGCCGGGGGCCCTGGCGGCGCTGGCGCTGGCCCTGGTGGTGGCGACGCTGGCGGGCCGGCGGTACGGGCCCGCGATCGGCCGGCTGGCGGGCTTGGTGCAGGTGACGACCGCCTGGCTGGTGACCCGGGGGCGGCTGGCCGAGCCCGACGTGCCGCTGGCCGCGGTCA
>CAZUZD010000492.1:0-3619 GCA_964624465.1 uncultured Isosphaeraceae bacterium | reverse complement strand
GACCAGCACCAGCGCCAGGGCCATCCCCACCCAGGTGCGAATCATCGCGGTCCCCCACCCTTGTCGGGGCCCCCCGTACCTCGCGTCCCGCCCCGCTCTCCGAAATTGTTCAGACTTCGGAGCAGGCGAGCGAGGGTTGGACAGGCCGGTCGCGGGCGCACGGGCCCCGTGCGTGTCCGTTAGCTCCCTAATGAGGAATGCGTCAACCGGGGCGGGACGGGGCCGGAATTTCGGGAGCGGGGGGAGTCGGGGCGGGTCATTGCCCTTGCTGGAGGGGGCCAGTTGCGTCATAGACGAAGGGCGCTGGTCGGGCGCGACGATCGGTCCTGGGCCGGGGTCGGAGCCGCCTGCGGGCGGAATCCGACATCCGGGCCGGGTCGACCGTTCGGTCGGCTGCGGTGTGTTAGACTGGAGCGACGTGGAGGCGCCGTCAGGGCGTCTGGCCGTCGCACACGGTCGGGGGCCGAACGGGCCCCGCGATCGGGCGTCCCCGCTGGATTCGGGGGCGTGGACCCGTACGATTCAAGGAGGAGGGCGGCATGTCCGGCTCTTTCCGGTTCGGTCCGGCGGCGCGAGCGGGGGGTGTGGGCCTGGTGGTGGGCCTGGCCCTGGCCACGGTGCTGGGCAGCGGCAGGGGGATGCCCCGGGCGCAGGCCCAGCCTCCCGGCGCGGCCCAGGCGGCCCCTGGCGGGCCGGCCCAGGCCGGTGGCACGATCGCCTTCACCGCCGCGAATCCCGGCCACACCGGCCAGCTGCTCTACCTGATCGATACGCGTGGTCAGTCCTTCGCCGTCTACTCGGTGAACCCCAACGAGTCGCGGGGGGCGGTGAAGCTGGAGGCCGTGCGGAAGTACCGCTGGGATCTGGAGATGGCCGAGTACAACAACCAGGCTCCGGAGGTCGCCACCATCGAGGCGATGGTCCGCGAGGCCACCCCCGGGCGGCGCTGAGCCGGACCCGAACCGCCGCCGAGCGCCGTCGCCGCCCCGGGAAGGGGCCGCGGCGGCCGGGATCGCAGTGAAGTGAAGGAATGGAGTCGTTCGCCCGTCACGCAGGATGCCCCCCGAGACCCAGCTGTCCCGAACCGGAACCGGATCGCCCCGAGCCCCGCACCTGGCCGATCCCGCGCGTTCCGTGCTGATCTGCTCCGAGCCCGTCCGAATCATCCTGCCCCGACCGAACGATTCACGACCGACCTTCAGCGGCCCCCCCGGGCCGATCCCGAGCGCGGAGGAGTTCCCGTCCATGGCCCAGTTCTACTCCCTCGACGAGGCGGCCCGGCTTCTGGGCATGAGCCCCGACGACCTCAAGCAGAAGGCCCAGAGTCGCGAGATCCGGGCGTTCCAGGATCGCGGCACCTGGCAGTTCAAGGTGGCCGACGTCGACGAGCTGGCCCGCCGCCGCGGCCTGGGCAGCGACCCCGACGTGTCGCTCTCGGACCTCGACCTGCCGGTGGCCAGCACGGGCAGCGGCACCGACGACTTCGACCTGCTCAGCGAGTTCCAGATCGGCGCGGCCAGCACCGGCAGCGACGAGCACGACGACCTGGGTGAGAGCGTGCTCGGCACCGCCGAGGGGGACGTGCGGATCGACGACCTGTCGCTGCCCCCCGAGCTGGGCGGCTCGAGCTCGACGATCATCGGCATGAAGCCCGGTGGCAAGCTGCCGACCGACTCGGACATCAAGCTGGTGCCCGACGCGATGCTCAAGAGCGCCAGCGACTCCGACGTGCGGCTGGCGCCGGCGCCCCGGCCGCAGCCCCGCGGCAGCGACTCGGACGTGACCCTGGTGGCCGACGACTCCGTCGAGATCCCGGTCGTGCCGCCGACGCCCCGGGCCCCGGCCCGGCCCCCGGTGGCCGAGACCGGCGGCGACGCCGGCGCCACGACCATGGCCCGCAGCCCGCTGCTGGACTCCAGCGACGAGCTCAGCACCGTGGGCGGCGACCTGCCGGACAGCAACAGCGACTTCGAGCTGACGCCCTCCAGCGTCATCGACGCCCTCCAGCCCGACTCGGGCAGCGACTTCGAGCTGACGAGCCTCGACTCCAGCGACGACGAGATCCCGGCGCCGCCCAAGGGCCGGCCGGCCGCGGCCTCGGGCCGGCTCTCGCCCAGCGAGTCGGACGTCACCGCCGTCGAGCCGTCGGCCTCGGGCGTGAACCTGATGCGGCCGAGTGACTCGGGCATCAACCTGGCCGCGCCCAGCCTCGACCTGGGCCAGGGCGACTCGATCGAGCTGGCCCCGCTCGACGACGACGACTTCGCCCCGCCCAAGGCGCCGACCAAGCCGGCCGCCCAGAAGGGCCCGTCGGCCGCCTCGTCGGTCACCCGCCCGGCGCCCAAGTCGGCACTGACCCAGCCCGACGACCCCGGCGCCACGGCCCTGCCGATGAAGCTCGGCGGCGAGAAGGACATCTTCGACGACACCGACTTCGAGGTCGACGCCCTCGAGGCCGGCGACGACCGCACGGTCCAGCTCGAGACCGGCAGCGACTTCGAGATCGACGAGGCCGAGAGCGCCTCGGAGGTCTTCGCCATCGACGAGGACGACGTCGACGAGAACGCCGCCACCGCCCTGGGCGCGGCGCCCGCCCTCGACGACGACGCCTTCGCCGAGAGCAGCTCGGGCGAGGTCGACGCCGACGGCGGCTGGGGCGACGTCTCCAGCGACGAGGAGACCCCGGCCACGACCGGCGGCGGCGTGGCGACCACCGCCGCGGCGGCCGCCACCGGTGCGGCCGTGGGTGCGGCCGCCGGTGCCACCACGCTCGGCCCCCGCGGCAGCCTGCTCACGACGGCGACCGGCCCCGACTGGCACCCCGGCTGGGTGGCCGCCGTCGTCTTCACCAGCATCCTGGCCCTGCTCGGCCTGTTCGTGGGCCACGACCTGGTCGTGAACCTCAACGAGTTCCGCGGCAACGGCCCGGCCTCGGGCCTGGTCAGCTGGATCGCCGGCCTGATGGGCTGACGCCGGCCCCGCGACCGCACCTCGCAACCCCGCCGGGCGCCGCCGCCCCCCCCCGGGCGCCGGCGGCCGGTGCGCGGTCGGGAGGAGCCCGCCGGGGGGCGATCCGCGGAAATCGCGGTTGCCCGATTGGCCGGATTCGGCTCAGATCGGCCCTGAAGCGGTCCGTCTCCCGGACCCGGTTTCGAATGGAGTCGGAACCTTGCCCCGCCGCCCGGCCCGATCGACCGGTCGAATGCCGACGCCCCCGCGCCCCCTGCTGGCGCTGGCGGTGCTGGCCTTGCTCGTCGCCGCGCCGGGCTGCGGCGCCATGGCGCCCAGCCGCCGGATGAACGAGGCGCGGAACCGGATCCAGGGGCTGCAATCCGAGAACCAGCAGCTCCGCGACGTCGCCCTGGGCCTGCGGAGCCAGAACCGCGACCTGGCGCAGCGGGCCGTCGAGGACGCCCGCCGCCTGCGGGCCCAGGACGAGGCGATCGACCGCTACGAGCGCTCGATCGCCCAGTACCAGCAGGACCGCGACCAGGTGGCCACCCAGCTGGACAACCTCCGGGGGGCCGTCCGCACCGCCGCGCTCGAGCCGCCGACGACCGCCATGCGCGGCCGGCTGGAGACCTACGCCCGCGAGCACGCCACCGTCCGGGTCGACGCA
>CAZUZD010000491.1:0-3631 GCA_964624465.1 uncultured Isosphaeraceae bacterium | reverse complement strand
GACGGCGCGGGCTCAGCCCCGGCGGGCGAGCCGGCCCGAGGGCTGGCCGGCGACGGTCGGCAGCTCGCCGGCCTCCATCAGCCGCTTGAGGTTCCGCAGGGTCTCGCGGCTCAGCGACTCGGGGCCCAGGCCCACGAGGCTCGCCAGGCCGGCGCCCAGCTTGCCGCCGGGCGGGTCGTACTTCTGGTTCAGCCGCACCTCGGTGCCGCGGTCGCCCGGCGCGGCGGTGAACCGCACCGAGCCGGCGGTCGCCATCTGGCCGCCGGTCGAGGCCCAGCTGATCAGCCGGCCGGGCTCGTCGGTGAGGATCTCGGCCTCCCAGCGGATCTCGGCCCCCACCGGGGTCTCCAGGGTCCAGTGCGAGTGCGTGCCGTCCGGCGAGGTGACGGCCGTGATGTACGGCATGAACCTCGGCAGGTTGGCGTGGTCGCGCCAGTAGTCGTAGAGCGCCTGCGGCGAGCGGTTGATCGTGATCGCCTCCTCGACCCGCACGCCGGCCCCCGACTTCACGCCGTAGGCGGTGGCGCTGCCCTCGCCCTGCGCGGTGTCGGCGCCCAGGGCGGCGTAGAGCGAGCAGTGGCCGGTGAGGCCGCGGTACAGCAGGGCGGCCCCCACGCCGGCGAGCGTCAGGCCGGTGAGCCCGCGCTTCGTCAGGCCGACGGCCAGCAGCATGCCGCCGCCGAGGTTCGAGGCCATCCGCTCGGATTGCCCGACATTGACCGGTGCGGGATCGCCGCGCCGCTGGCGCTGCTCGGCGTCCCAATCGCGACGGCGCTGCTCACTGCTGCGAATCTGCTCGACGGTTGCCATGGCCAGGGCCCCTCCTGCGACCGGCCGGGCCGCGGGCGTCGCGGGGCGCGACGGGGCGGGCGGCCCGGACCGGGTGCGTACCACTCGGGAATGGCCGTCCCAGTCGGCAATTGCCGTGCCGCCGATGGGGCCCGGGTCGCTCAGGAGGCGCGGGCCGGGGCGCGGTCGAGGAAGGCGGTGGCGGCGTGCATGATCGACTCCTCGGTCGCCTCCGACCGCGGCAGCACGGCGGTGAGCCGGCCCTCGCAGAGCACGAGGATGCGGTCGCTGACGGCCAGCAGCTCGGGCAGCTCGCTGGAGGTCATGATGATCGCCATGCCCTGCGCCGCCAGCCGCTTCATCAGCAGGTAGATCTCCGCCTTGGCCCCCACGTCGATGCCGCGGGTCGGCTCGTCGAGCAGGAGCACCTTCGGGCCGCTCAGCAGCCAGCGGGCGATGATGCACTTCTGCTGGTTGCCGCCCGAGAGGCTGGTGATCAGCGCCTCGGGGCCGTCGGTCTTGACGCCCAGCCGCTCGATGGAGCCGGCGATGGCGTGGGCCTCGGTCCGGGGATTGACTACGCCCAGGGTCGCCAGCCGCTCCAGGTCGACCAGGGTGATGTTCTGGCCCACGGACAGCTCGGCGAACAGGCCCAGGTTCTTGCGGTCCTCGGTCACCAGCGCCACGCCGGTGGCGATCGCCTCGCCGGGGGTGCGGAACCGCGCGGGCCGGCCCTCCAGCTCGATCGTGCCGGTGGGCAGCGCGGTGCCGGCGCCGAAGAGGGCCTCCAGCAGCTCGGTGCGGCCGGCCCCCAGCAGGCCGGCGACGCCAAGGATCTCGCCGCGGTGTAGCGTGAACCCCACATCGCGGAGCGACGGCCGGCCGCTGTCGGGGGCCGCCGGCAGGTGCAGGCCCTCGACCCGCAGCACCGGCTCGCCCCGCACCGGCTCGGCGTCGAACTTCAGCGCGGCGATCTCGCGGCCGACCATCCACCGCACCACCTGCTCGGGCCTCGTCTCGGCGCGGGTGGCGGTGGCGACGAACTGCCCATCGCGGAGCACGGTCACGCGGTCGGCCAGGGTGAAGACCTCGTTCATCTTGTGCGAGATGTACACGACGGCCACGCCCGAGGCCCGCAGGTCGTCGATGACCCGGAAGAGCCGCTCGACCTCGGCATCGGAGAGCGCCGAGGTCGGCTCGTCCATGATCACGATCGACGCCTCGAACATCAGCGCCTTGGCGATCTCGACCATCTGCTGGTCGCCGATGCGGAGGTCGCCGACGCGGGCCTGGGGGTCGATCGGGGCCCCCAGGCGGCCGAACATCTGCCGCGCCTGGCGCTCCATGGCGCCGTCGTCGATCAGGCCCAGCCAGTTCCTCGGCTCGCGGCCCAGGAAGATGTTGGCGGCGACGGAGAGGTCGGGGACCAGGTTCAGCTCCTGGTAGATGATCCGCACCCCGGCGTCCTCGGCGGCGCGCGGGCCGGCGAACCGCAAGGGCCGGCCGTCGAGCAGGATCTGGCCCTCGTAGGCGGTGATGGCGCCGGCGAGGATCTTCATGAGCGTGCTCTTGCCCGCCCCGTTCTCGCCGCAGAGCGCCAGCACCTCGCCGGCGAACGCCTCGACGGTGACGCCCCGCAGCGCGTGCACGCCGCCGAAGCTCTTGCAGATCTGCTCCAGCACCAGCCGCGGGGCCGGTCCGGTCGCCGGTTCGAGGCCGTTCGTCGGGGCGTCACTCATGGCGAAACCTGGGCGGTTCGGGTCGCGGGAGCCGGTCGATTGCGTCGGGCCATCTTCCCAGGTCCCCCGCCCCCCGGCCAGGGTCCGTCCCCGGGCCCCGCCCGGGGGCGGTCCGGCCGCGCCCGGCGGCCGTGGCCGGGGGGCGACACCCGGCGGCGGCGCGCTTTACAGGCCGGGCGGACGGTTGCTAGACTTGAAGGCTCAATCACGCCCCGGTTGGGTCGGCGGGCCAGACGGGGCAGGGACGCCCTTCCAGGGGGGCCGCGCCCACGCGGTCACGCCCGGTTCCCACTACCGGCCCTCGCGGGGCGGTCGGGACCGGATCCGGATCCGTCCCAGTCGAACTCAGCAATGGTCCGGCGCATCGCCGCACCGGGCCCCGGGCCATGTCCCGCAGCGCAGCCGCAGGAGACCCCTTTCCGTGTCGCACGGCAACCGCTTCTTGTTCACGAGTGAGTCGGTGTCGATGGGCCATCCCGACAAGATGGCCGATCAGATCTCCGACGGCATCCTCGACGCCATCTTCCGCCAGGACCCGTACTCGCGGGTCGCCTGCGAGACGCTGCTGACGACCGGCCTGATCGTCGTCGCCGGCGAGATCACGACCAAGGCCAACGTCGACTACCCGAGCGTGGTCCGCCAGATCGTCCGCGAGATCGGCTACACCTCGAGCGACATGGGCTTCGACGCCGAGACCTGCGGTGTCATGATCGCCATCGGCAAGCAGTCGCCCGACATCGCCATGGGCGTCAACGAGGACCAGGACAAGGGCAAGGACATCGGCGCCGGCGACCGGGGCCTCATGTTCGGCTACGCGTCGAACGAGACGCCCGAGCTGATGCCGATGCCGATCGCCCTGTCGCACCGCATCCTGCACCGCCTCACCGAGGTCCGGCAGGGGGGCGTGGTCGACTGGCTCCGCCCCGACAGCAAGAGCCAGGTGACCGTCGAGTACGAGGGCGGCAAGCCCAAGCGGATCGACGCCGTGGTCGTCTCGACCCAGACGGCCGACATCGACATCGACGTGATCCGGCAGTTCATCAAGGACCAGGTGATCCTGCCGGTCCTGCCGGCCGAGATGATCGACGCCAATACCAAGTACT
>CAZUZD010000490.1:0-3634 GCA_964624465.1 uncultured Isosphaeraceae bacterium | reverse complement strand
CGGGCGCGGTGCGCGTCGACGCCGGCCACGCACCCCCGCCGGCGCCCGCACGCTCGACGACCGATCGGCCGGCCGCGCCGGCGGCCCCGACCGTGTCGCTGGAGGCCCAGTTCGGCGAGCGGCTGGGCCGGCTGCACGCCATGGTCACCGAGCTCAGCCGCCACGGCCGGCTCGAACACCTGCTGCCCGACCTGCCCTCGGAGCTGGTGCCCACCTACGCCACCCTGCTCGAGGCCGACGTCCCCGAGGTCCTCGCCCGCCGCCTGGTCCGGCTGGTGGCCGAGTCGATCGAGCCCGAAGACCTCGATGACCCCGACGCGATGCGCGAGGCGCTCCGCGAGGCCGTCGAGGGCTGCCTGCCGATCGCCCCGCCGATCGCGACGCTCCCCGGCACCCGCCGCGTGGTCGCGCTCGTCGGCCCGACCGGCGTGGGCAAGACGACGACGGTGGCCAAGCTGGCCGCCAACTTCAAGCTGGTGCACGGCCTGCGGCTCGGGCTGGTGACGGTCGACACGTACCGGATCGCCGCCGTCGAGCAGCTGCGGACCTACGCCGAGATCATCGACCTGCCGCTGGCGGTGGCCAACGCGCCCGGCGAGATGCGGCGGGCGCTCGACGAGCTGGGCAGCGTCGACCTGGTACTGATCGACACCGCCGGCCGCAGCCCCCGCGACGAGGTCAAGATCCGCGAGCTGGCCGACTTCCTCGCCGAGGCGCGCCCCGACGAGGTGCATCTCGTCCTGAGCGCCACCTCGGCCGAGCGGAGCCTGCGATCGGCCGTCGAGCGGTTCGCCGCGGCGCGGGCCGATCGCCTGATCCTCACGAAGCTCGACGAGGCCGATGGCCTGGGCGGCATCCTCGCCGGCATCGGCCAGGCGAACCTGCCGGTCAGCTACCTGACGACCGGCCAGGCCGTCCCCGACGACATCGAGCCGGCCGACCGCCGCCGGCTCGCCCGCCTGATCCTGGGCCAGGAGGTGCTGTCATGAGCCCCCGATTCCTGGTGCGCCGGCTGGCGCCGATCTTCCTGCTGGCCGGCTCGCTGCCGGCCTGGGCCGCGACCGCGGCCGACGACGACGCCACCGTTCCCGACGTCGCGTCCGCGCCGCCGGTGGCGGCGGCCGGGGTGGCGGGCCCGGTGCGGGCTGTCCCGCTGCTGACGCTGCCCGCCGGCGCCCGGACCGCGCTGCGGCGGATGGCGCAGGCCGAGGACGCGACCCTGGCGCGGGCGACCGTGCACGAGCGCGACGGCCAGCTCATCTACGAGTTCTACGCCGTCAGGCGCCGCGGCCTGCTGGGCCGCGAGGAGTACCTCCTGACCGAGTTCCGCGAGCCGGTCGAGGCCGCCGAGGCGCGGCGGCACGCGCGGTCGTTGCGGGGCCGCGTCGAGCGGCTGAACACCGCGCTCCATCCCGAGCCGCCGACGCTCAATCCCTGAGCGATCGGCGCGTGGTCGAGTCCGTCCCTCTCCTCCCGGATCGCCGGTCGAAGTCGACCGGCCGGGATCCCCGGCCCCAGGAGCCACCGTCCATGGCCGATCAAGCCGACGCCCTGCGGCTGCTGGTCCGGGCTCGCCCCGAGGCGACCGCCCGGACCGAGCCCGCCGGGCCCGCCCCGCCCGCGGCCCGCTCGCTGGTCTTCACCAGCGGCAAGGGCGGCGTGGGCACGTCGAACCTGGCGCTGAACCTGGCGATCGCGCTCGGCGAGTACGGCCAGCGGGTCGTGCTCGTCGACGCCGACCTGGGCCTGGCGAACCTCGACCTGCTCTGCGGGCTGGCGCCGGCGTGCGACCTCGGCGACGTGCTGGCGGGCGACCGTCCGCTGGCCGACGCGCTGGTCGCGGGGCCCGGCGAGATTCGTGTGTTGCCGGGAGCTCACGGATCGCGTACGTTGCCGGCGTGCCTGGCCGAGGCCCCGGCGCGACTGGCTTCCGAGCTGGCCGCGCTGGAAGCCGACGCCGACTTCCTGCTGATCGACGCCGGCAGCGGGCTGAACCCCGCGATCGCCACGATCGCCTCGGCCGCCGATCAGGTGGTGCTGGTGACGACCCCCGAGCCCACCTCGGTGGCTGACGCCCACGCCGCGCTGGGGCGACTGAAGCGGGCGGGGTCCTCGGGACCGCCGGCCCTGCGGCTGGTGGTCAACCAGGCGCGATCGGCGGCCGAGGCGGCCGGGTGCCTGAGCGACCTGGTCGCCAGCAGCCGGCAGTTCCTGGGTCTGGTGGTCACGCCGCTGGGCGCCGTGCGGATGGATCCGAACGTGCCCCTGGCGGTGCGGCGGCGGGAGCCGCTCCTGACGGCGTATCCCCGGGGCCGAGCGGCCCAGGGCGTGCGACGGCTGGCGCGGACCCTGATCGCGGAGCGACGGCCCCGAGGGCGTCGCCCCGGCTTCTTCCGGGCGCTGGCCGCCCGGTGGTCTCCGGGCGGTGCGGCCGGCTGAGGCGACGCAAGTGGTCGCCTCGGGTCGAGATGCGGTCTCGTGTGGCGAGGCCGGCAAACTATTCCGATTGTGGGGCTCAAGCCGGTTGTGCCGGCCGCCCGATAGAAAGTTTAACGAGGTTCCCTGGACCGCGTGAGGAGGGGACAGGACGCCCGACCGGCCGCTCTGGCAGGACCCGGGATGCCCTGGAACCAAGGCCTCGACGGAACTCGAGCCGGCCCGTGGGCCGACGATGCCCCCCGAGCCCCTTGGACCCGGACGCAGGATGCGCCGGGCCCCTCGCCAACGGACAAGGAGGTCAGGATGCCGACCAAGACGGACGTGGACGTGAGCGAGCTCTGGCGCGAGTTCAAAGAGCAGCCCACCACCGAGCTGCGCAACCGCCTCGTCGAGCGCTACCTCCCGCTGGTCAAGTACAACGCCGAGCGGATCTGGCAGCGGCTGCCGGAGGGGGTGGATCTCGACGATCTCATCTCCGCCGGGGTCTTCGGCCTGATGGACGCCATCGACGCCTTCGACCTGACGCGCGGCGTCAAGTTCGAGACGTACTGCGTCCCGCGGATCCGGGGCGCCATGCTCGACGAGCTGCGGACCATGGACTGGGTGCCCCGCCTGGTCCGCTCCAAGGCGACCAAGATGGAGGAGGCCCGCAAGGCCCTCGAGGCCAAGCACGGCCGCCCGCCCACCGACCTCGAACTCGCCGAGCAGCTCGGCATCCCCATGGAAGAGTTCGAGAAGATGGCCTCCGACGCCAACGCCGTCGGGCTCATCTCGCTGAACAAGAAGTGGTACGAGACCGACTCGTACAAGGACGTCCGCGAGATCGACATCCTCGAGGACAAGAAGGGTGAGGACCCCACCCGGCGACTCCAGCGCAAGGACCTGATGCGCATGGTGACGCGGGGCCTCAACCGCAACGAGCGCCTGATCATCATCCTGTACTATTACGAAGAGCTGACCATGAAGGAGATCGGCGCCACGCTCGACCTGAGCGAGTCGCGGGTCTCGCAGATGCACTCGGCCATCATCCAGCGGCTCCAGTCGCAGCTCTCCAGCCGTCGGCCCGAATTCGGCACCTGAGCCGGGTCGACGGCCAGCGTGCCGCCCCGCATCGGGGGGCGGCCCGGGCCAGGGCGGCGGAGCCCGATCTCCGACGGACGCACACGAGGGCCCGCGGGCGGTGACCATCAGGGTC
>CAZUZD010000489.1:0-3651 GCA_964624465.1 uncultured Isosphaeraceae bacterium | reverse complement strand
GGCGCTGATCGCGCTCGACCAGCTCGGCGCCCAGGCGCTCGACCCGAAGGCCGTCGCCGCCGGGCTCGACGATCCCGACGCGGACCTCCGCGGCACCGCCGCCTGGATCCTGGGCCGGCACCCCGAGTGGGCCGACGCCCTGGCCGACACCTTCGGCTCCCGGCTCGACCGCGGCGCCGCCACCGACGCCGCCCGCGCCGAGCTGGAGGCGAACCTGGCCCGCTTCAGCGGCTCGAAGGCCCTGCAGCAGACGCTCGCCGATCGGGCCCGCGACGCGGCCGTCTCCCGCGCCACCCGGCTGACGGCGCTGCGGGTCATGGGCGGGTCGGACGTGCGCCGCGACGCGGTGCCGGCCGCCTGGGTCGAGGCGCTGGCCGGGGCCCTGGGGGATGCCGACCCGGCGATCGTGCGGCAGGCCGTCGCCACCGCCCGCGCGCTGGAGGTCCCCCGCGCCGCCGGCGGTCCGCTGGCCGTGCGACTCACGGCCCTGGCCGCCGACGCCGGTCAGCCCGATCCGGCGCGCCTGGAGGCCCTGGCCGCCGTGCCGGGCGGGCTCGACCCGGTGGATCCGGCCGCCTTCGCGTTCCTCAGGGACCGCCTGGCTCCCGAGCGACCGGTCTCCGAGCGGCTGGCCGCGGCCGACGTCCTCGCCCGCGCGGCGCTGACGCCCGGGCAGTTGCGGGCCCTGACCGACGCCGTCGCCACCGCCGGGCCGCTGGATGTCGACCGGCTCCTGCCCGCCTTCGGCCGCGCGTCGGACGCCGCCGTGGGCGCGGCGCTGGTCGCCGCGCTGCAGCGGTCGCCGGCGCTGGCGTCGCTGCGGGCCGAGACGTACCGCCCGGTGCTGGCGAAGTTCGGCGCCGGCCTGGAGCCCGAGGTCGCGAAGCTGGAGGCGGCCATCGCCGCCAGCCACGCCGATCAGTCGGCCCGCCTGGAGGCGCTCCAGGCCGAGTTGCCGGCCGGCGACCTCCGCCGTGGCCAGGAGGTGTTCAACGGCACCAAGGCCGCGTGCGTGAGCTGCCACGCCATCGGCTACCAGGGCGGCAAGGTCGGCCCCGACCTGACCCGCATCGGCTCGATCCGCTCCGACCGCGACCTGCTGGAGGCGATCGTCTACCCCAGCGCCAGCTTCGTCCGCAGCTACGAGCCCGTCGCCGTGGCCACGCTCGACGGCCGCGTCCTGACCGGCCTGCTCAAGAGCGACGCCGCCGACGCCGTCGTGCTCGTCACGGGCGCCGACCAGGAGGTGCGCGTCCCCCGCGCCGAGATCGAGAGCCTGGAGCCCGGCAGCGTCTCGGTCATGCCCGCCGGCCTCGACCAGCAGCTCACCAAGCAGGAGCTTGCCGACCTGATCACGTTCCTCAGGGCCAGCCGCTAACCCGGTCGACCCACGCCCTGAGATCGGCTGCCAGACCTGAGCCGCACCCCGACCACTGCACTCCCCAGCCCGCACCCTCGCTCCAGGAGCCTCCGTCCATGTGTCGTCCGCTCGCGACCCTGCTCGCCGCCCTGGCCCTCGGCCTCACCGGTCTGGCCCGCCCCGCGGCCGCCGAGCGCTACTGGGTGTACATCGGCACCTACACCGACGCCGCGAGCAAGGGCATCTACCGGCTGAGCTTCGACCCGGCCACCGGCGCCCTCGGGGCCCCGGAGCTGGCGATCGAGACGCCCAGCCCGTCGTTCCTGGCCGTGCACCCGACCGGCAAGTTCCTCTACGCCGTGAACGAGGTGAGCCAGTTCGACGGCCAGCCGACCGGCAGCGTCAGCGCCTATGCGGTCGACCCCAAGACCGGCGGCCTGACGCTGTTGAACGCCGTGAGCTCGGGCGGCACCGGCCCGTGCCACCTGAACGTGGATGCCACCGGCCGCGCCGTCGTCGTGGCCAACTACGGCGGCGGCAGCGTGGCCGCGCTGCCGATCGGGCCCGACGGCAAGCTGGGAGCCGCCACGAGCGTCTGCCAGCACCACGGGTCGAGCGTCCAGAAGGACCGGCAGTCGGAGCCGCACGCGCACTCGATCAACCTCGACGCCGCCAACCGGTACGCCGTCGCCGCCGACCTCGGCACCGACGAGCTGATCGTCTACCGCTTCGACCCCGAGGCCCGCACCCTGGAACCCCACATGCCCGCCACCCTGGGCATCGCCCCCGGCTCCGGGCCGCGGCACTTCGCCTTCCACCCCGACGGCAAGCACGCCTACGTCGTCAACGAGCTGGCCAACACCGTCACCGCCCTGACCTACCAGCCCGACGGCGGCCGCCTCGAGGCCATCCAGACCATCGGCACCCTGCCGCCGGGCTTCACCGGCGCCAGCTACACGGCCGAGATCCGCGTGCACCCCTCGGGCAAGTTCCTCTACGCCTCCAACCGTGGCCACGACACCCTGGCGCTGTTCACCATCGACCCGGCCACCGGCAAGCTCACCGCCGACGGCCACCTGCCCACCGGCGGCAAGACCCCGCGCAACTTCGCCATCGATCCCTCGGGCAAGTCCGTCTTCGCCGCCAACCAGGACACCGGCACCGTCGTCGTGATGCCCATCGACCCGGCCACCGGCCGCCTCACCAGCGGCCCCGTGACCACCTTCGAGGTCCCCCGTCCCGTCTGCGTCCGCTTCGTCCCCCGCGCCGACTGACCGACCCGGCAGCCGTGTCCGGGGTCGGGTGCGCCCCGACCCCGGGCACCCCGGCCTCGGGACCCCGGGGGATCTTCCGTGTGTCCGGGTTCCGCGTGCGGAGCCCGGCTGCGGGGCCTCCGAAGCGTCGGCGTGGCCAGGGCACACGGCAGCTCGGTCCGAGGCTGGAGATCCGGGACCAGACGACGACCGCCCCGGCGGGTCGCGGAGGACCGGCCGGGGCGGGCGTGGGTTCGAAACTCGGAGGCTCGACCTCAATCGGGCAGGCGGAGGCGGGTGCCGACGGTGAGCTCGGAGGGGTCGTCGATGACGTCGGTATTCAGGTCATAGAGTTCCCGGGCGCGCTTCGAGTCGCCAAGGGTCTTCTTGGCGATGCTCCGCAGGGTCTCGTACGACTGCACGACGTGGAACCGGGGCCCGTCGGCCGACCGCCGGGGGGCAGCGTCCGGCGCCGGGGCCCGGACGGGGGCCTCGTCGACGGGGGTCGAGCGGCTGGCGCGGACGGTGGCCGGGTCGCGGCCCGAGGAGAGCACGGCGCCCTCGGGGACGAACACGGGGCGTTCCTCGGCGGGCTTCGAGCTGCGCGAGGTCGGCCCCTCGGGCGTGCGGCTGGTGCGCTCGGTGCGGTCGTCGCGGCGGACGCCGGTGGGCGAAGCCACCTGCGCCGGGCGGGCCGGGTCGATGTGGGCGCGATCGAGGTCCTCGGGCGCGGGGATCAGGATCGTCGTGCCGATGTACAGGTCGTCGATCCGCGGCACGCGGTCGAGGTTCGCCTGCCAGAGCGCCTTGTAGAACCGGCCCGTGCCGTAGTAGCGCCGCGAGATGGTCCAGAAGTTCTCGCCGCGCTGCACGACGTGGGTCACCGGTTCGAGCCGGCCCCCGATGACCTCCGTCTCCGGCGGCGGGGCCGTGGCGACGGGGGCGGCGGCAGGCGCCGGGGCGGGGGTCGAGGTCAGGGACGTCGGCGGGCTGGCGTCGGCCGCCGACGGGGCGACGGCGCCGCCGGCGGGGGTCGGG
>CAZUZD010000488.1:0-3725 GCA_964624465.1 uncultured Isosphaeraceae bacterium | reverse complement strand
ACCAGGGCGGGCACGGGGCGGGCGTCGCCCGGAGCCAGCGCCGGGGTCGTCGTCGAGGATGGCGAGGAGGACGACGCCAGGCCCGCGACCGGCTCGGGCGGGCGGACGGGCAGGCGCACGAGGAACGTCGAGCCCAGGCCCTCGCCGGGGCTGGTGGCGTGGATCTCGCCCGAGTGCTGGCACACGATCCGGTGCGTGATCGACAGGCCCAGGCCGGTCCCCTTGCCCACCTTGCGGCGGGTGAAGAACGGCTCAAAAATGTTCTCCAGCACGTCGGGCGCCATGCCGCAGCCGTCGTCGAGGAACGCCAGCTCGGCCATCCGGCCGGCCGGTCGCAGCTCGATGCGGAGCGTGCCGCCGGCCTCCATGCTGTCGAGCGCATTGACGACCAGGTTCAGGACGACCTGCTTGATCTCCTGCGGGTCGACGTGCGCGAAGACCGCCTCGCGCTGGTGCACCACCACGTGCTTCTGGCGGTACTTGCCCATGTGCTGGACCATCTCGGCGACGCTCCGCACCAGCTCGCCCAGGTCGGTCCGGCTGCGCTGGATCTCGCCGCAGCGCGAGAAGTCGAGCAGCTTCTCGGTGATCCGCTTGCAGCGGAACGCCTCGTCCTGGATCATCCGCAGGTAGTTGCCCACCACCTTGGGGTCGATCGCCGCCGGGGCCCGGCCGCCGGGGCGACTCCGCTCGGGCTCGCCGGCGCCGGCGGGGGCATCGAGCATCGGTCGCAGGCGGCTCTCGAGCGCCTCGGAGCAGAAGGCGATCGAGGCCAGCGGGTTGTTGATCTCGTGGGCCACGCCCGCGGCCAGGAAGCCGACGCCGGCGAGGCGCTCGGAGCGCACGAGCTGCCGGCTCCGCTCGTTGACCTGGCGCTCCAGGTCGGCGTATGTCGTGCTGAGCTGGGCGGTCATGTCGTTGAACGCCTCGGCCAGCGCCTGCATCTCGTCGCCGCTCTGGAGCTTGATCTTGTAGTCGAACGCCCCGCGCGCCACCCGCCGCACCCCGCGATGCAGCAGCCGCACCGGGTCGAGCACCCAGCGGTGGAACAGCATCGAGAGGCCCAGCAGCATCCCGAGCACGGCAAAGGCCGAGACCCAGACGATCACGCGGCTGGATTCGTACTGGCCCTTCGACTCGGTGAGCACGGCGAAGAAGTCGCGGTAGAGCACGTCGGGCAGGGCCATCACCCGGCGGTTCAGGCGGTCGATGCGGGCCTCGAGCTGCTCGGGGCGGGCGTCGCCGGCGTCCTGGCGGAGCTCGGGGTGCTCGTTCATGTAGCGCTGGGTGCCGGGCAGGATCGGCTCGACCGCCTCGGCCGGGGCGAGCTCGGCGAGGATCGCCGACAGCTCGTGGTCGATCTGGAAGGCCAGGCCCAGCTCGTCGCGGAAGTCCTGGCGGTGGCCGCGGCTGGTGTTCCCGCGCAGCTCCTCGCAGTACTTGCCCAGCGCCGAACGGGCCTCGACGACCCGGCGCTTCAGCTCGGCGCGCTCCTCGGCGCTCTCCTCGCGGAGCGCATCGATCTGGACCACGGTGCGGAGCAGCCGGGTGCTGGCCCCCAGCTCGCGGAGCTGGTCGGTGAGCGTGATGTTGCTGAGGTGGAACGAGCGCAGCCCGAAGAACGAGCCGCCCATGAGGGTCAGCATCATCAGCAGGACGACGCTCAGGCCCACGTAGAGCTTGGTGCGGATCGGCCACTGGGGCATGGGCATGGCCACGACCTCCCTGTCGTGTCGCGTCTCATGGTGCCGGCCAAGCAGGGAGCCCGGATCACCGCCAGCGGCCACGCGGCCCGAAGGCCCTCGCGCCCGACGATCCGGTCCCCGACGAGTGCGCCCGACGGTCGAGCAGCCGGCATCCTTCCCGGCCCCCGCCCTCCGTCCCGGAGCCTTCGCCCCGGGCCCGGAACCCGACCCGGCCGCCGAGGCGGCGGACCGTCCCCGGCACGCGGGCGGGACTCTACCACACCCCCCGATTCGCTCAAAGGCGAGTCGATCCGCCCCCCGCCGTCACTTGCCCGCGTTGAGCTTGGCCCGCAGCTTCATGAGCTTGGGGACGATCTGGGCCTGGCAGTAGGGCTCATTCGGGTGCTTGCGGAAGTAGTCCTGGTGGTACTTCTCGGCGGGGAAGAACTTCTTCAAGGGCTCCAGCTCGGTGACGATCGGGGCGCCGAAGGCCCGCGCGGCGGTGAGGTCCTGGTAGACCTTCAGGGCCGCCTGGCGCTGGGCCTCGTTCTGGTAGAGGATGATCGAGCGGTACTGGGTGCCGAAGTCGGGGCCCTGACGGTTCGGGGTCGTCGGGTCGTGGGTGGCGAAGAAGATCTCCAGGAGCTGCTCGAAGCTCACGACGACCGGGTCGAACTCGATGAGCACGACCTCGGCGTGGCCGGTCTCGCCACCCGAGACCTGCTCGTAGGTGGGCCGGGGGTGGAGGCCGCCGGCGTAGCCCGAGACGACGTTCTTGACCCCCGGGACGCGCTCGAAGACGGCCTCCAGGCACCAGAAGCAGCCGCCGCCCAGCACGGCCTGCTGAAGCCGCGCCTTCCCCTTCTGCGGGCCGACGGCCGCATCCGTCCCGGCGGCGGCCTCGGCGCCGGCCTTCGCGGTCTCCTCCGCCTTGGCCTCGGCGGCCTTGTCGCGGCGGGATCTGGGCGTGGCCGACGGTTTCGGCTCCGGCGCCGGCGCGTCCCCCTTCGTGGTCTCGCCGCCGGCCGGTGCCCCGCCCGGCTCCTGGGCCCGCCCGATCCCGGCCGTCCCACCCGTCAGCAGCACGGTCGCCAGCCCCAGCAGCAGCATCCGCCGTCGCAGCGTCATTGGCCCGATCCTCCGGTGTCCCGATCGCCCCGCCGTCCGTCCGTCCGGGCCCGGGGCGCCGATGACGCCCGGATCCCCACGATCCTGGTGTACGCCGTTTCGAGCCCGGCGACCAGTCGGGAGCCCCCTGGCACCGCTCAGGCCGGGTGCCGCCCGATCAGGTCCCAGCGGTTGCCGTAGAGGTCGAGGAACACGCCGACGGTGCCGAAGTCGACGGCTCGCGGCCCCTCGACGAACACGACCCCGCGCGCCGTGTAGGCAGCGTGATCGCGGGAAAAATCGTCGGTCTCCAGGAACAGGAACACCCGGCCGCCGGTCTGGTCGCCGACGCGGGCCACCTGCTCGGGCTTCGCGGCCCGCGCCAGCACGAGCCCCGCGCCGGTGGCACCCGGCGGGCGGACGACGACGAACCGCTTGCCCTCGCCGGCCGGCCGGTCCTCGACGAGCGCGAAGCCGAGCGTGCCCGTGTAGTAGGCAATCGCCTCGTCGTAGTCGCGGACGAGCAGGCTCACGGCGGCGATCGACTGGCTCACGGCGCGGTCTCCGGGCGGTGGGAAACGAGAACGGCCCGGGGCCGACGTTGCGTCGCGCCCCGGGCCGCCGGAATTCGGACTGCCTGTCACTCGCCGATCAATGGCGGAACAGGAACTCCTTGGTGTTGATCAGCACCCAGCCCAGGTCCTCGACGGCCTGGCGGCGGTCCTTGGCCTCGGAGAGGTGCTTGAGCGCGGCGGCCGTCTCGGTGGCGTTCGGCTCGCGGCCCAGGGCGATCAGGTACAGCTCCTTCGTGATCTGCTCCGGGCTCTTGTCGCTCTTGGCCAGGGTGGCCATGCGGCCGTTTTCGTCGCGGAGATTTCCGATGACGGTGGCGCCACCGATGAGCTGCAGGGCCTGCGACACGTTCGAGTAGCT
>CAZUZD010000487.1:0-3740 GCA_964624465.1 uncultured Isosphaeraceae bacterium | reverse complement strand
CGGGCCTGGTCGCGCCACCAGGCGGCGGCGGCGCCGGGGTCGCGGGCCAGGCCGTCGCCGGCCGTCAGGGTGCCGTCGGCGTCGAGGACCACGACCAGCCGTTCGAGCGTGAGCGTGCCGGTCGGCAGCGCCGCCGGGGCCACGGGCAGCCGCACCGAGCGGGCGTCGCCGTCGACCTGGGTGCCGAAGTGCACCAGCATCATGAAGAACGTGATCAGTTGCAGCACCACGTCGAGCAGGGGCGTGAGGTTCGGCTCGAAGGTGCCGTCGGCCGGCCGTCGGGCCCGGCCTCGTCCGCGCTGCGGCATGGGGGGCGGCGCTCCGGGGGGCGGGGGGTCACTCGGGCCGGCCCGGCGGCAAGGCCGGCCGCGACGGGGTGCCCGGCAGGTTGGCCGCCAGCGGGTGCGGGCTCCGCAGCGCGGGGGCGAACTGGTCGAGCAGGCTCTCGGCGGTCATGGCCACCTCCAGCGACAGCCGGGCGATCCGGTTGCGGAACACCGCGTAGCAGGCGATCGCCGGCACCGACAGGCCGATGCCCTCCAGGGTCGCCAGCAGCGCCGTCGAGATGCCGGCGGCCAGCGCGCCGGCCTCGGGCGACTGGCCGGCGGTGGCGATCACGCCGAAGCTCTGGATCATGCCGTAGACGGTGCCCAGCAGGCCGATCATCGGGCCCAGGGTACCGACGGTGGCCAGGTAGGTCGTGCGATGCTCCATCTCCATCGTCACGTCCTCGTTGGCCAGCTCCAGCGCCCGCTGCGCCGCCGGCACCCCGGCGGGCAGCCGCCGCAGGCCGGCGCCCAGCACGCGGGCCAGGAACGAGGGGTCGCCGGCCAGCCGCCCCTGCGCCTCGTCGAACCGCCGGCGCGCGGCCAGGTCGGTGAGCGTGCGCACCAGCTCGGGCGGCAGGGCCACGGCCCGCCGGTACTCGAAGCCCAGCCAGACGACCAGGGCCACCAGGTAGAACGACAGGCCCAGGATCACCAGCGTGATCAGGTTCCGCACCAGCCAGCTCTGGTACGGCTCGACCGGTCCCCGGCCCGCCTCCTGGGCGAGCAGGGTCGCGGGCCAGAGCCCCAGCCCCAGCAGCCCGCGCAGGCCGAGGCCCAGCCCCCTGCGGACCCGGCGGGCATCGCGGCGCACCCAGGTCGAGGTCGGCGACGGCGGCACTCGCAACGTGGCAAGCCTCCCCGGGGCGTCCCGGCCCCACGCCCGGCCCGCATCCCCCCGGATCCCACCGGGTGGCCGCCGCGTGGGAGCCAATCGTCCCGAGCTTAGCCGAACCCGCCGGGGGCCACAACCGCACGCGACACCGGCCCCGTTCCCGCCCATCGGGGAACGGGGGCCGGGCGGCGACGGGTTGCGTCGGGCCGGGCGGGGGGCCTAGGCTGGGCGCCGGACCGGACCCCGGGGCGCCGGCGGAGGTCCCGCCCCTCCCTGGCCGAGTACGAGTCGTCATGGCGAAGTGGCCGTATGTCCTGCTGGCCCTGGGTTGCGGGGTCGGCATGGCGCTCCAGGTGGGGTTCAACGGCCAGCTCCGGAGCCGGTTCGGGCACCCGCTGCCGGCGGCGATCACGAACTTCGTGGTCGGCCTGGGCTGCCTGCTCGGGCTGGCCCTGGCCACGGGGGTGTCGGTCCCCACCCGGCCGGTGCTGGCGCAGGTGCCGTGGTGGGGCTGGCTCGGCGGCCTGATGGGGGCCGTGTACATCGGCGCCACGGCCAGCCACGCCGAGAAGCTGGGCGCCACCGGCTGGCTGGCGGCGATCATCACCGGCCAGGTGCTCACGTCGCTGGTCCTGGACCACTTCGGCCTGATCGGGTTCACCCGCCAGACGATCGGCCCGACGCGGCTGCTGGGGGCCGCCCTGCTGGTGCTGGGGGTGGTGCTGGTGCTCCGCCGCTGAGGCGTCCCGGCCGCGAATCCTCAAGAGCCGCTCACCCCCGGGCCGACGCTTATTCCGGAACGGACCGTCCGCGGCCCCCGGAACCAGGAGCGGCGTGCTTGGACATCCTGTGCGTCGGCATGTACCGGGCCTGCTCGACCTGGCAATACGAGGTGGCCTGCCACCTGGTGGAGCGCGAGGGGTCGGGCCGGCGGCTGGGGTTCCTCACCGGCGACGGCTACGCCGCCCACCGGGCGACGGCCGGGGCCGACGAGCCCGGTCGGCGATTCGTGCTCAAGTCGCACGACCGCGACGAGCGGCTGATGGCCGCGCTCGGCGCGGGCCGGGCGCTCGGGCTCTACGCCTACCGCGACGTGCGCGACGTCGTCTACTCGCTGATCGCCAAGCTGGCCAGCGACTTCGACGACGTGGTGGGCCGCCGGCGGTTCCTGGACGTGCTGCTGGCCAACGACGCCGCATGGACCGGATGTCCCGGCGTGCTGGTGCAGCGGTACGAGCGGATCGTGGCCGACCCGCCGCGGGCGGTCGCGCAGATCGCCGCGCATCTGGGGCTCCCGCTGGCGGCCGGCGAGGCGGGGGCCATCGCCGCCGAGTACTCGCTGGAGGCCAACCGGGGCCGCACCGATGCCCTGGCCAGAGCCCTGAGCGCGCGGGGGATCGACCTGACCGACCCGGCCAATGCGCTCCAGTACGACCCGCACTCGCTGCTGCACTGGAACCACCTGCGGCAGGGGCGGGTCGGCGGCTGGCGCGACGACGCCACCCCGGCCCAGCGGCGGGCGCTGGCCGACGTGGCCGGCGCGTGGCTGGTGGCCCGCAGCTACGAGCCCGACCGGGCCTGGGCCGAACCGCCCGAGGTGCTGCTCGCCCGGCTGGCGACCGCCGAGGCGCGGGTGGATCAGCTCCAGGCCGAGCTGGCGGCCGTGGCACGTCCCGCCGCGTCGGCCCCCTGGTCCCCACTGAGGCGCCTGGCACACCGGGTGCACGGGTTGCACCGGGGGCCGGCCGGTCCGCACGGCCAATCGGCCGCAACCCCGGGCCGCGTGCCGGCCGATTCCTCCTTGGGGCGCTCTCGACCCGCGCGATAGAATCCCGGTGAGGGAGCGGGCCGGCCCCGGATCAGGGGGGGCAGCGTCCGGGCCAGGGGGTCCGCCGCGGCCACGACTCGATCCGTGGCGAGGGCAGGGCACGGCACGGCACGGCACGGCACGGCAGGACCGGGAGATGACGCCGATGAGCATCGCGATTCCGCGCAGCCTGTTCCGCCGGCGACGGCTCGCCGCCCGCTGGCTCGGCGCCGCCGTGCTGCTGGCCGCCTGGGGTGGCGAGGCTCGGGCCCAGTACGCCGGCTCGATCCCGTTCAACCCCTGGGGCGGGGCGTACCAGTCGTACGTCTACCCGGTGGCCCCGACCAACGGCGCGGTGCCCAACGCCGCCCGGGTGCGGTCGGGCGAGTTCGGGTTCGCCTCGAACCTCGACAGCGGCCTGTCGCCGCTGGACGTGGGCCTGGGCTCCTCGGGCCTGGGTGGCGCCTCGATCGCCGGCCCGACCGGCCCGCTCGACGCCCGGTTCTTCAACGCCACCGGCGGGCGGTACATCCCGTACACCGCCGCCTACCGCCGGTTCGACGCCCCGCTGGGCCGCCTCTACAACCCCAACGAAGAGGCCGACAACAAGTACTACGGCGGCCGCGACCAGCTCGAGACGCTCTACAACAAGTACCTGGCCGAGCGGGACCCGCAGAAGCGGGAGGCGATCCGCAAGGACCTGGAGCAGCTCCGCACCGAGATCCAGAAGGATCGCGGCTATTCCACCCGCCGCGACGGCCCCGTCGCCCCC
>CAZUZD010000486.1:0-3750 GCA_964624465.1 uncultured Isosphaeraceae bacterium | reverse complement strand
CGCGGTGCTGGGGGCGCAGCCGGCGTGGCCGGTCATGAACAGGTCGTACTCGCTCTCGGCCGGGTTCGGGTAGCCCATCAGGCCGCCCTTGGTCCGGATCGTCTTGAGCTCCTCGGCGCGGCCGGTGATCAGCTTGTGCGGGTAGATCTGGTGGCCGGTGTCCCAGATGATCCGGTCCTGGGTGAAGTCGAAGGCGATGTGCAGCGCCAGGCAGAGCTCGACGACGCCGAGATTGCTGGCGAAGTGCGCCGAGCGGCGGCCCACGACGTCGATGAGCCGGTCGCGCATCTCCCCGGCGAGCTGCTGGAGCTCGGGCTCGGACAGGGTCTTGAGGTCGGCCGGACCGCTGATCCGGGGCAGGATGGCGCCACTGTTGCTCATCAACGATCCCTTTCCAAGAGTTGCCAGGCCAGGTCCCGGAGCCGGTCGGCCCGTCCCCCCAGCGGTTCCAGGGCCGCCACGGCCTCCTGGGCCAGGGCCTCCGCCTTGCGGCGGCTGCCCTCGACGCCCAGCAGGCCGGGGTACGTCCACTTGCCCAGGCCCGCGTCCTTCTGCGTCCGCTTGCCCATCTTCTCCGCGTCACCCTCGACGTCCAGCAGGTCGTCCACCACCTGGAAGGCCAGGCCCAGGGCCCGGCCGTAGGCGTCGAGCGCCGCCAGCTCGGCCTCGGGCGCGCCGGCGACCAGGGCCCCCATCCGCAGGGGGGCCCGCAGCAGGGCGCCGGTCTTGCGGCGGTGGATCGACTCCAGGCCCTCGACGTTGATGTCGGGGCTCTGCTCCCCCTCCAGGTCGGCCATCTGACCGCCGACCATGCCCGCCGGCCCGGCGGCCTCGGCCAGCTCCCGCACGCACGCCAGCGCCGCCGCGGCGGGCCGGGTGTGACGGGCGACCACCTCGAAGGCCAGGGTCAGCAGGCCGTCGCCGGCCAGGATCGCCGTCGCCTCGTCGAACGCCTTGTGGCAGGTGGGCCGGCCCCGCCGCAGGTCGTCGTCGTCCATCGCCGGCAGGTCGTCGTGGATCAACGAATACGTGTGCACCATCTCCAGGGCGCAGGCCGCCGGCAGCGCCGCGTCCGGGTCGGCGCCGCAGGCCTCGGCGGCCATCAGGGCCAGCACGGGCCGGAGCCGCTTGCCGCCGGCCAGCAGGCTGTACGCCATCGCCTCGGCCAGCCGGGGCGGGCACGCAGCCGGGACCGGTGCCGTGGCGTCGGCCGCGGGCAGGTAGCGGACCAGGGCATCGTCGACCCGCCGCCGCGCCGCGCCGAGGTACTCGGTCAGGCTGCCGCGGGCGGGCTCAGGGGGCTGGGTCATGGCAGGCCGATGGGCGTCAACTGCGAGGCGAAAGCGGCCCGGGGTTGCGGGGCGCCCGACCGTCCTGGTCCGGCCCCCCGGATGCCGCGCAACCGCGACATCCCGCGGCACCCCGCCGCTGCTGGTCCGCGGCTCATTGTGGACATTCCCACCCCGATTGTCCATCCACCACCTCCCCCACACCGGCACCACCGGAGGCTGGGGGATCTGGGCAAGATTTAGACCCGAAGTCATCACGGGGCCAGGGGATCGGGAAACCGGGCAGGCAGGGCATCGACGCCGGCGGGAGCCGGCCGTTACAATCCGCCCTCACCAACGGAGCGAAGGCCCCGCCGCCCGGCGGCCGGGCCGCACCAGGGCTGGTCACGGAGGCGCCTCGGATGATGGAGCTGGCCGCCGTTCTCGCCGCGCTGCGGCAGCAGGGACGCGACAAGACCCGGGCCATCTACCGCCGCCACGGCGCGGATGAGGCCTGCTACG
This sequence comes from uncultured Isosphaeraceae bacterium, assembly GCA_964624465.1. Taxonomy (GTDB): domain Bacteria; phylum Planctomycetota; class Planctomycetia; order Isosphaerales; family Isosphaeraceae; genus CAZUZD01. The sequence goes on along the minus strand of CAZUZD010000486.1, from coordinate 1,960 downwards.
GCGTGCCCTACGCCGAGATGAAGGCCCTGGCCCGGCAGATCAAGGTGGACCAGGCGCTGGCGCTGGGCCTCTGGGCCAGCGGCGTGCACGAGGCCCGGATCCTGGCGACGATGGTCGCCGACCCCCGCCGGATCGCCAGCGCGGTGCTCGACGGCTGGACGGCCGACCTGACCAACGGCGTGCTGGCCGACGCGCTGGCCGGCCTGGCCGCCCGCTCGCCGCACGCCGCCACCCTCACCGACCGCTGGCGGGCCAGCGACTCGGAGTGGGTCGCCGCCGCTGGCTGGAACCTGCTCGCCCACCGCGCCGCCGACTCCCGCAGCGACCTCAGCGAGTCGGACTGCCGTGAGATCCTCGAGACCATCCGCACCGAGCTGCCCGGCGCCCCGAACCGCGTGCGGCACGCGATGAACGGGGCCCTGATCGCGCTCGGGCTGCGGGACGACACGCTGCAATCGGCCGCCGTCGCCATCGCCCGCGAGCTGGGCCGCGTCGAGGTCGACCACGGCGCCACCGACTGCAAGACGCCCGACGCCGAGGCCGCGATCCTCAAGGCCGTCGCCCAGCGCTCCTCGAAGGCCCGCGCCGCCACCCGCCCCGATTGAGTCGACCGGTTCCCCCTGCCCCGACCCGCCGCGCCCCCGCGGCCCCGCCCCGCCTGCCCCGATCCCCGCCCGACGGCCCCCGCGCCCCGCCTCCCCGGCGGGAGGGTCGGCCCGTGGGCACGCCAAATGACCCCGAGGTCCGGCAACCCGCCGGCCCCGCCGCGTCGACCGCACCCCGGCACGCCCCGATGGAGGAGGATCGGCCCATGTCTCGACCCCGCGGCCCCTGGTCGTCGCCGGCCCCCGCCGCCCGCCCCTGGCGCGGCCGAGCCCTCGGTCTGGCCCTGCTGGCAGTGGTCGGCGTCCTCGCCCCCGCGGTCCCCGCCGAGGCCACCGTCGTCGGACGCGATGGCCGGGCGCGGCCGCAGCCCCGGGCCCTGGCGGCCGTGGCCCGACGCCTGGTCGAGCTGGCCCCGAAGCTCCGCGACCCCGAGGAGCGGAGCACCGCGCTGGACTGGGCCGCCAAGCTCCTGGCCCGCGCCGGCGACCACCGCGGCGCCCACGACGCCTGGGACCAGGCCGTCGCCGCCGTCACCGAGCCGCCGGGCGCCTGCCCGGCCGGCGCCGGCGCGCTGCTGGCCGCCATCGCCGTGGCCCAGTCCCGGCTGGGCGAGCCGCAGATCGCCCGCGCCACCCTGGAGCGGGCCCACGACGCCGCGCTGCAGTGCCCCGGCGACTTCCCCAGGCTCCTGGCCCTGCAGGCCCTGCGCGCCGCCTGGACGGCGCTCGGCGAGGCCGATCGGGCGCGGACGCTCCGCGGTGAGATGCTCCGCCTGATCGAGACCAGCCGCGAGCCCGCCGTGCGGCAGCTCCAGGGACCCGCGCTCGGCAGCTTCCTGGGCGACCCCGACGACCCGGCCGACCTGATGCGACGCCTGAAGCTCGTGCCGCCCGGACCCGAGCACGACTTCGAGCGCGCCGAGGTGCTCGGCCGCCTGGCCGCCCTGGCGCTCGGCGCGACCGGGCCCGGCGGCGCGCCGGGTCCGGACCTGCGGCCGCCCCTGGAGGTGGCCCGCTCGGCGGCGATCCACCTGGCCGACCCGCTGGCCCGCCAGGCGGCCGAGCAGGCCCGGGCGGTCGCCGAGGCCCGGCGCGGCCGGTTCGAGGCCGCCGAGCAGCTCGTCAACGCGCTGCCGGAGGCCGGCCCGCTCTCGCCCGACCAGGCGCACGCCGCCCGCGCCGGCCTGCTGATCGACCTGGCCGATGCCCTCGCCGGCGTCGGGCGGCCGGTCGACGCCAACCGCCTGCTGGGCCTGGCCGAGACGCAGCTCGAGCCGGTCGCCAGCCCGACCCTGCGGGGCCAGCCCCTGGCCCGGATCGCCCTGGCCCGCGCCGCCGGCGGCGATCCGGCCGGC
>CAZUZD010000485.1:0-3756 GCA_964624465.1 uncultured Isosphaeraceae bacterium | reverse complement strand
CGCCGGGCCGGCGGCGGCCGGGTCGGGGTCCGGGTCGCGGCGGCCGGTGCCCGCGCCGCCGGCGATCAGCGCCAGGGCCAGCGCGATCAGCAGGGGGGCGGCCCCCGGCAGGGGGGTGGGGGAGGTCGCGACGGCCGGCGGTCGGGGGGCAGGCTCGGGCTCGGGGGCCGTCGCGGTCTCGGGCATGCTCGGCCACTCCTTCGCGCCCGGGGTGGCGTGCCGGCCGGGGCGGCCGGGGCCGCACCGGTCGGGCCCGGTATACCCGTACAGCATCATAGGCCGGGGGGGCGGGCGGCTCAAGCCGTCGGTTCCGGGCCGGCGGGGCCCGGGTTGCGGGGTGGCACCCTTGAACCGCGGGGGGTCTCGGGCAACAATGGGAAAGAACACACACGACCGGGAGGTCCCGGTGTTAGGGGTGCTGGCCGCCGAACAGCCTGTCTGATCCGAGTTTCGGTCGAGATTCGCCGACCCGCGCCGCGCTGCGGCCGGTCCGGGTTCCGACCTGCGCCTCCGGTCTGGGGCCGTTTGGCACCCGCCCCGGGACCCGCCCGGGCCCCGCCAGGGCTCGCGCGGTGCTCCGACACCGTTCCTCGCCTCGCCGGTCCTCTTTCATAGGCTGTCGGCCGAGGGGCGTCCACGCCCCCGGGACCGCGGCAGGAGGTCCGACGGTGCGCATCACATTCCACGGCGCGGCCCGGCAGGTCACCGGCAGTGCCCACCTGATCGAGGTCGGCGACCGTCGCATCCTGCTCGACTGCGGCCTGTTCGACTCCGACCGGGTCAGCCCGGACAGCCCGAACCGCCGGTTCACCTTCGACCCGCAGTCGCTCGACGCGGTCATCATCTCGCACGCGCACAACGACCACATCGGCCGCCTGCCCTGCCTGACCCGCGCCGGCTACCGGGGCCCGATCTACGCCACCCCGGCCACCGCCGACATCCTCAACGTCATGCTCCGCGACAGCGCCCGGATCCAGCGCGAGGACGCCCGCAACGCCACCCTGCGCCGGGTGGTCGACGACACGGGCACGCCGGCGGCCGTGGTCGAGGGGCCCAGCGAGCCGCTCTTCGAGCTGCATGACGTCGAGTGGGTCGTCGAGCACCTCAACCGCACCCCGTACGATCAGCCGATCGAGATCTGCGAGGGCGTGACCCTCACCTACCGCGATGCCGGCCACATCCTCGGCTCGGCCATCGTGCAGCTCGACGTCGTCGAGCCGGGCTCGGGGGACAAGCGCCGGTTCGTCTTCACCGGCGACCTCGGTCGCCGCGCCATGGGCCTGCTGCCCGACCCGACGGTGGTCCAGGGCATCGACGTGCTGGTGAGCGAGAGCACCTACGGCAGCAAGGAGCTGGACCCCTACGACCGGCTGATCAAGCAGCTGCACGCCATCGTCGCCCGCGCGGCGCGGCTCGGCAGCAAGATCATCGTGCCGGCGTTCAGCCTGGGCCGCACCCAGCGCATGGTCTACTGCTTCCAGGAGCTGTTCGAGCTCCACAAGGTGCCGCCGATCCCGGTCTACGTCGACAGCCCGCTGGCCTCGCGGCTCACCGACATCCACCGCGAGCACCCCGAGGGGTACACCAAGCTCGCCCGCAAGGTGATGAAGGGGGAGCAGCTCTTCGACGCCGAGTACGTGCACTTCTGCGGCAGCTGGGACGAGTCGCGGCGGTTGAACTACCTCAGCGGCCCGATGATCGTGATCGCCAGCAGCGGCATGTGCGAGGCGGGCCGCATCCGCCACCACCTGCGGCACGCGGTGAGCGACCCCGACAACGCGATCGTGATCGTCAGCTACCAGGCCGAGGGCACCCTGGGCCGGCAGATCGCCGAGGGCGCCGAGCAGATCAAGATCATGGACCAGTGGCACGACCTGAACGCCGCGGTGTACGTGCTCGACGGCTTCTCGGGCCACGCCGACCGCAACGACCTGGCGTGGTGGTACGAGCAGACCGGGGGCAACATCGAGAAGGCGTTCCTGGTGCACGGCGAGCCCGACTCGATGGCCGCGCTCAAGCCGTTGCTCCAGCCGCACGTGCTCAGCGAGGTCATCATCCCCGAGCTCGGCTCGTCGTACGAGATCTGATCTGACCGGACCGACCGGGCCGCCCCGAGGATCGCCGATGGCCGACGCGCAGGTGACCGTCGCCGAGCTGAAGGCCTGGGTGCTGAAGTTCAGCCAGGAGCGGGACTGGGAGCAGTTCCACCACCCCAAGGACCTGGGCGTCGCCCTGGCCTGCGAGGTGGGGGAGCTGCTGGAGCACTTCCGCTACCGCACCCACGAGCAGATCGCCGCCACCCTGGCCGAGCCGGCGGCGCACCGCGAGGTGGCGCACGAGCTGGCCGACTGCCTCTGGCTGATCCTGCGGCTGGCCGACGTCTGCGCGGTCGACCTCTCGGAGAGCCTCCGCGAGAAGCTCGTGCTGGCGGCGGCCAAGTACCCGATCGACCGGGCGTACGGCCGGCCCGACAAGTACACCGCGTACCAGTCGGGCGACCCCGCCGACGCCTGAGCCCGGCCCGCGCCATGTCCCCGGCGCCGACGCATCGCTACACTGGCATCGGTCGCGAAGGTCGGCGGCGGGATCGGGCAGGTCAGAGGGGGCGTCGGATGCGTCGCGTGGTCACGATCGATGGGCCGGCCGGGGCGGGCAAGAGCACCGTGGCCCGCACCCTGGCCGACCGCCTGGGCTGGCGGTTGCTGGACACCGGCGCCATGTACCGCGCGGTGGCGCTGGCCGCGCTCCGCGAGGGGATCGACCCGACCGACCAGGCTGCGCTGGCGACGCTGGCCGCCCGGCTGAGCGTGACCCTGCCGCCGGGCGGCGTGCGGCTCGATCACGAGGACGTGACCGAGGCGATCCGCACCCCGGAGGTCTCGCAGGCCGCCAGCCGGGTGGCCGCCGCGCCCGGCGTCCGGGCCGCGCTGGTGGAGTGGCAGCGCGACTTCGCCGCGCACTTCGACACCGTGACCGAGGGCCGCGACCAGGGCACGGTCGTCTTCCCCGACAGCCCCTGCAAGATCTTCCTCACCGCCAGCCCCGAGGTCCGCGCCCGCCGCCGCCACGCCGAGCTGGCGACCCGCGGGCACGCCGTGCCGCTGGCGACCGTGCTGGCCGAGCAGATCGAGCGCGACGACCGCGACCGCAACCGCGCCACCAGCCCGATGCGACCGGCCCCCGACGCCCTGATCGTCGACACCAGCGGCCTGGCCCTGGACCGGATCGTCGACCTCCTCGCCGACCGCTGCACCCAGGCCTGGGCGGCGCACGACGCGGACCTGGCGGCCGCCTCCGCCCTCGATGGGCTCTGCGGCCTGCGCGACCCCGGCTCCGGCCGGCTGGTCGCCGTCGGCGCCACCCGCGAGGACGCCGAGCGTGCGGCCACCGTCGACGGCGGCCGCGCCGGTGTCCTCGGCGGACCGGGGCCCGGCGTTCCTCGGGCGCCACGATGCTGAACGGAACTGACCCGAACCGAATCGAGCCGCGACGGCGGCACCGGCGGGCCCGAGACCGGCCCGCCACTCCACCCGGCATCTCGCCCCCATGACGCCAACCGACCCGCACCCGACCGCACCCGCCGCCGACCCCGCCCCGGCCCCCGGAGCCGCCCGCCGCCCCGGCCGATCCCGCCCCCCGGCCGGCGTCGGCCGCGACCGCTCGCCGGGCGGGCTGGCGTGGTACCGTTCGATCCAGCAGCTGGTCATCGGGCTGATCAGCGTCTCCGGCGGCATCCGGGCCACCGGCCGCAAGCAC
>CAZUZD010000484.1:0-3759 GCA_964624465.1 uncultured Isosphaeraceae bacterium | reverse complement strand
GCCCCCCCGGCCGCGGCGGTTCCCGAGGCCGTGTTGCTCGACCCCGAGGCGCTGGCGCGGCTCCGGACCCCGGAGACCCGCCGCCCGGCCGCGACGGCCGGCGCGGCCGATCCCGGCGGCGCGGGCCCCCTCGACGGCTTCGTCCCCGTGGCGCGGGCCGTGGCCGAGGACGAGGAGGCCGAGGACTTCACGCTCTCCGGCAGCCGCCACGAGGAGATGGAGGACCTCGACCTGGCCGCCATGGTCGACATCGCCATGCAGCTGGTCATGTTCTTCCTGGTCACCTCGGCGGTGGTCTTCTTCCGGAGCCTGGAGATCCCGCCGCCCGACCCCGACAAGGCCCAGGCCGCTGCCGCCCGCCAGGCGCCCCGCGACCTGAAGGACCTGGAGGAGTCGAACATCCTGGTCGAGATCGACGCCAAGGGGCAGATCCTGGTCGACCACGAGGCGATCCGCCCCGAGGCCCTGGCCCCCAAGCTCCGCGCCGCCCGCGAGGCCTCGGGCCGCACCGCCATGCTGCTGATGGCCGACCTGGCCACCCCGCACCGCAACGCCGTGCTCGCCTACGACGCCGCCAACGAGGTCGGGCTGGCCATCAAGATCGGCAAGGCCCCGGCCGGCGGCGGCCCCGGCGGCTGAGCCCGGACCGGAATCCCTGCCCCCCCTCTCTCCGGCGGGCGCCGCTCCCGGCCCGCCCGATCGCCCGCCGAACCGCCCGCCCGCCCCGCTCCCGGGAGCCCCCGCCTCATGGCCACCGCCGAAACCGCCCGCAACGACCTGGCCGCCGTCACGGCGCTGGCCGACGACTACCGCCGCCTCCGCGCCGAGATCGGCAAGGTCATCGTCGGGCAGGACGCCGCCGTCGAGCAGCTGCTCATCGGCCTGATGGCCCGCGGCCACGTGCTCCTGGTCGGCGTGCCGGGCCTGGCCAAGACGCTGCTGGTCAGCACCGTGGCGCGGATCCTGAGCCTGAGCTTCCGTCGGATCCAGTTCACGCCCGACATGATGCCGTCGGACATCACCGGCACCGACATCCTCCAGGACGACCCCGAGACCGGCCGCCGCCAGTTCCGGTTCATCGAGGGGCCGGTCTTCGCGCACATGATCCTGGCCGACGAGATCAACCGCACGCCCCCCAAGACCCAGGCCGCGCTCCTGGAGGCGATGCAGGAGCGGCACGTCACCGCCGGCGGCCGCACCTACGAGCTGCCCGACCCCTTCTTTGTGCTCGCCACCCAGAACCCCATCGAGCAGGAGGGCACGTACCCGCTGCCCGAGGCCCAGCTCGACCGGTTCATGCTCAACGTCAAGGTGCCGTACCCGACGGCCGACGAGGAGCTCGCGATCCTGCGGGCCACGACCGGCGAGGCGGGACCGGCCCCCCAGATCGTGCTCTCGGCCGAGCAGATCCGCGCCGTGCAGGGGCTGGTGCGGCGGGTGCCGGTGGCCGACCACGTCTTCGCCTACGCCCGCGACCTGGTCCGCGCCAGCCGCCCCGGCGAGCCCGAGGCGCCCGAGTTCGTCAAGAAGCACGTCGCCTGGGGCGCCGGCCCGCGCGCCGGCCAGGCCTTGATCCTCTGCGCCAAGGCCCGGGCGCTGCTCGACGGCCAGGTGCACGCGCGGGTCGAGGACGTGCGGCACGTGGCCCGGCCCGTGCTCCGGCACCGGATCGTGACCACCTTCCACGCCGAGGCCGAGGGCATCGACACCGACGCCGTGATCGGCCGCCTGATCGAGGCGATCCCCGCCCCGCCTGAGCGCGCCGCCAGCCGGCTCGTGGGCGCCTGACCGCCCGCCGCGATTCGCCTCGCCGCCGCTCCCGGGACCCCGCCCGCCGATGCCCACCGAGCCGACCGAACCGACGCTGGACCCGACCGCGCTGGCCCGCTTCGGCCGGCTCGAGCTGCTGGCGCGCCTGGTCGTCGAGGGGGTCATGACCGGCCTGCACAAGAGCCCGTTCAAGGGCTTCTCGGTCGAGTTCGCCGAGCACCGCCAGTACGGCCCCGGCGACGAGATCCGCCGCATCGACTGGCGGGCCTTCGGCAAGACCGACCGCTACTTCGTCAAGGAGTACGAGGAGGAGACGAACCTGCGGGTGCACCTGGTCGTCGACACCTCCGGCAGCATGGGCTACAGCGGCGGCCACGGGCCCAAGCTCGACCATGCCCGGGTGCTGGCCGCGGCGCTGGCGTCGCTGATGATCCGCCAGCGCGACGCCGTGGGCCTGTTCACCGCCGACACCGACGTCCGCGCCCAGATCCCCCCGCGCTCCGCCCCCGGCCACCTCTCCGTGCTCTGCGCGGCCCTGGAGCGGGCCAAACCCGGCGGCGAGGCGCCGCTCTCCGGCGTGCTCGACGCCATCGCCGGGCGGATCTGGCGCCGTGGCCTGGTCGTCATCCTCTCCGACGGCTTCGACGACCTGGGCCGGCTCACCACCGCGCTGCGGCACCTGCGGCACCGCAAGCACGAGGTCCTGTTCTTGCAGGTGCTCGCCCCCGAGGAGGAGCAGTTCCCGTTCCGCCAGCCGGCGCGGTTCCGGAACCTGGAGGCCCCCGAGCACACGCTGCGGGTCGACCCGGCCGCCCTGCGGGCGCAGTACCTGGAGCGGTTCGAGGCCCATTGCGCCGGCCTCAAGGAGGCGCTCCTGGGCATGGGCGCCGACTACCACCGGGCGTCGCTGGCGGTGCCCGCCGACCGCACCCTGCTGGACTACCTGGCCGCGCGCGCCCGGCGGGGGGCCTGAGCCATGGACCTCGGCGGCTGGCTGGTGCGGGCGGCCGCGCCCGGGATGCTCTGGGGCCTGCTGGCCGCGGCGATCCCGGTCCTGATCCACCTCCTGAACCGTCGCCGCGCCACGGTCGTCGACTGGGGCGCCATGCAGTTCCTCGACCTCGGCCCCCGCGCCCGCCGGCGGCTGGAGCTGACCGAGCTGCTGCTGCTGCTCGGCCGCATGCTCCTGCTGGCCGTCGTCGCCCTGGCCGTCGCCCGCCCCTTCCTGGCGCCGGCAGCCCCCACGGCGCCCGACGCGGCCGGGGCCGCCGCCCTCGCCGCCAATCCCGGGGCCGCCTGGCCGGCGCGGGGCACGGGGCCGCCGGTGGACGTGGCGCTGGTGCTCGACGGCTCCGAGAGCATGGCCCGGCGCGCCGGCGGCACCACGGCCCGCGAGCGGGCGATCGCCTGGGCCCGCGCCCTCGTGGCGCGGTTGCCGGCCGGCAGCGCCGTCAGCGTGATCGAGGCCCGCGACCGCGTCCGCGCCCTGGTCGACCCGCCCAGCCCCGACCTCGGCCGCGTCGACCGCGTGCTCGCCGAGCTGCCCGAGCCGCGCGGCACCTCCGACCTGGCCGCCGCCGTGGCCGAGGCGCTCCGCGTGCTGGAGGCGGGCAAGAACCCCGGCCGCGAGGTGGTCCTCCTCTCCGACGGCCAGCGCCGCGCCTGGCGGCCGGGCGAGCCCGCCCGCTGGGATCTGCTCCGATCGCTGCACGCCGAGACCGCCCGCCGTCGCTCGATCGCCCCCCGGCTCTGGGCCGTCGACCTCCGCCCCGCCGCCGGCCCCGAGGGGGCCGACGGCTCGGTCGGCCCGATCGAGGTCGGCCGCGGCCTGGTCCCCGCCGGGCTCCCCCTGACCGTGGCCACGACCATCACCAACGCCGGCCCCGGCCCGCTGGCCCGCACCGCGCGGCTGGTCCTCGACGGCGTGCCCGTGCCCGGCACCGAGCAGGCCGTCGGCCCGATCCCCCCCGGCGGCCGGGCCCCCCTGCG
>CAZUZD010000483.1:0-3766 GCA_964624465.1 uncultured Isosphaeraceae bacterium | reverse complement strand
CCGCTCTGCCGATCGCCCCCGCCCCCCGCGGCCCCACCTGCCGCGCCGCGGCCCCCGCCCCCCCGGCCGGCGGCGCGCCGACGGGCCCCCGCGGCGGCCCCGGCCGTCGCCCGCCGTCCCAGGCCAAAACCCCCCGGCCGCCCCGCCTCGCGATCCCGCGAGCCGGGCGGCCGGTGGCGTTTCGGGGTTGCGCCGGCCAGACGCCGGGGCTCAGCCGGCCAGGTCGAGCCGGCGGACGTGCCAGAGGGTGCCGTCGATCGGGCGGCCCTGGGGGTCCCGGAGAGCCAGGGGCTCGGTCGTGCATCGCAGGCCGTGGGGGCGGAGCGCCTCGGGGAAGGCCTCAGCGGCGATCCGGTACGTGCCGCCGAAGAGGGCCCGGCCGCCGGGGGCGAGCAGGCGGCCGAGCAGCCGCGCGATCGGCTCGATGTGCGACCGCTCGTAGAGCACGTCGGCGCCCAGGATCAGGCCGTACCAGTCGGCCGGCGGGTCGTTCCAGTCCAGCCGCGCGGTGCGGGCCCGCTCGGGGCCGAAGCCGTTGGCGGCCAGGCTCCGCGCCACGAACCGCAGCGGGGCATCGTCGTACTCGCTGAAGGTCACGTCCAGCCCGGCGGCCACCCCCGCCAAACCGGCCAGGCCCAGGCCGCAGCCGAGCTCCAGCGCCCTCGTCCCCGGCGCCCAGGCCTGCCGCGCCACGGCCTCGGCCAGCACGAACGCCCCTGGCCAGAGGTACGCCCAGTACGGCATGAACCCGTCGAGGGCGTTGCGCGCCAGCACCCCGGGATCGTCCAGCAGCCGGTCGGGATCGGCCGGCATCACGACCCGGACCGGCCGGCCGCCGGGGGCCAGCGTCCGGGTCACGGTCGGGCCATCGTCCCGGAGGTCGGCGGGCGGCAGGGTCGGCGTCGGGTCCATGGCGGCGGTCCGGGCTCTCGGGTCCATCGGCGGCGGGCACACGGGGTCGACGGCCGCCTGCGCCGCCCGCGAGGCGATCTTACCCGAACCGCCAGGACCGCCCCCACCCCGGCGACCGCGTCCGACCCGTCCCGATCGCCCCGAAATCGGCGCCCGCCCCCACGCCAGCCCTTTGACGCTCCCCCCGCCGCCGGACTATAATCCTCGTGGCTGCTGAGACTGAATCTCAATCCGCTCCCGCGACCGTCCGGCCCAGGCCGCGAGGGGGTGGGGGAAGGGAGTCCGGGGCATGGGCGTCTGGCTGACTGCCGCACGATGGGGTGCCCTGCTGGTTGTCGCCGGCCTGGGCGGGGCCGCGACGGCCCGGTCGGCCGACGTGACGGGCCGGGTCGAGCTGCCGGCGGCCTGCGATCCCGGGGTGAGCCCGGCGGTGGTGCGGCTGGAGCCGGCCGCCGGCGCGAAGCCGGCGGCGGGTGGGCCGGCGGCGGCCGAGGTGGCGCTGGTGGTCAACCAGAAGCTGCTGCAGTTCCGGCCCCGGGTGCTGGGCGGCACGGTGGGCCAGCCGCTGAAGTTCACCAACGCCGACAGCGAGCAGCACAACGTTCACCTGCAAGGGCCCGGGGTCAACTTCAGCCGCACGATCGGCCCCGGCGAGGTCGTCGACTTCACGCCGCAAGGGCCCGGCCTGATCCGGGTCTTCTGCGACATCCACAGCCACATGCGGGCGTACGTGGTCGTGAGCGCGTCGCCCTGGGTGGCGGTGTGCGACCGCACCGGCAAGTTCCGGCTCCGCGGCGTGCCCGAGGGCACGTACACGCTGCACGTCTGGCACGAGCTCGGCGACCCGCTGGTCCGCGAGGTCACCGTCGGGGCCGGCGCCAATGACCTCGGCACCCTGACGCTCAGCGGCCCGGAGTCGACCGGCACGGGCGCGGTGGCGGCGAAGGTCGAGCCGTGGTCGGAGGTCATCGACCGCGTGTCGGTGGCCCTGGCCGGCGCCCTCGATGCCGCCGCCCGCAAGGGGGATGACGCGGCCGTCCGCGCCGTGGGCCGGGTCGACGACGCGTACCTGGCGATCTTCGAGGGCTCGGACATGGAGACGGCGGTGCGGTCGAGCCTGGGCTACGACCGCTCGATCGCCATCGAGGCCCGGTTCCGGACCCTGAGGCGCGAGGCGCGTCAGGCCGCCGGCGGCAAGCTCGGCGCCGCGGCGCTGGGCAACTCGGTGCGGGCCCTGCTGGCCGACCTCTCGAAGGCCGCCGGCGAGCTCAACGCCAAGGGGATCACCGACCGCTCGAAGGTCCTCGCCGGCAAGGGCCCCGGCTCCGGGCCCGCGCCGGCCGCCGACACGGCCGCGACCGCCGGCGATCAGGCCGCCCAGCTGGCGGCGCTCCGGGTGGCGTTCGGCCGGGTGGTGGCGCAGGCCGAGGCGGGTCAGGCCCGCGAGGCGGCCTCGGACCTGGTGACGGCGTACTTCGACGAGTTCGAGCCGCTGGAGCGGACCCTGAACCTGCGGAACCCTGCCAGCGTGCAGCCCCTGGAGGCCCGGTTCGCCGCGGTGCGGGGCCGGATCGAGGCGGGTGCGAAGCCGCCCGAGCTGTCGGCCGACCTGGACGGCCTGCATGCCGACATCAGCCGGGCCCTGGCGCAGGCCGGCGCCGGCACGGCCACCGCCTCGGCGTTCGGCCTGGGCTTCGCCGCGTCGCTCTGGATCGCGCTTCGCGAGGGCGTCGAGGTGATCCTGCTGCTGACGATGCTGATGACCCTGATCGTGAAGGCCGGCCGCCCCCGCGGGGCGATGGCCGCGCTCTGGTGGGGCGTGGGCCTGGCGGTCGTGGCCAGCGGCGCCACGGCGTTCGCGCTCAACCGGCTGGTGGCCTCCAGCCGCGGCCGCACCGGCGAGATCCTCGAAGGCCTGGTCATGCTGGCCGCCGCCGGCGTGCTGTTCTACGTGAGCTACTGGCTGATCTCGCAGAGCGAGTCGAAGCGCTGGCTGAACTTCCTGAAGCGTCAGGCCGAGCAGGGGGCCGGCGGTCGGGGCTATCTGACGCTGGGCCTGGCGGCGTTTCTGGCGGTCTTCCGCGAGGGGGCCGAGACGACCCTGATGTACCAGGCCCTGCTGGCCAACCAGTCGCCCTCGGGCGTGGCGGGCATCGTCGCCGGCGTCGGCCTGGGCGTGGTGCTGCTGGCGGTGCTGGCCGTGGCGCTGCGGGTGACCTCGGTGCGGTTGCCGATGCGGGCGTTCTTCCAGGTCACCGGCTGCCTGCTGTTCGCCATGGCCGTGATCTTCGCCGGCAACGCCGTGCTGGAGCTGCAGGTCGCCGGCGTGCTCAAGACGACGCCCCTGCCGGCGCTCGACGCGGGCGTGCCCTGGCTGGGCCTGCACCCCACGACCCAGGGCGTCGCCGTGCAGGGCCTGCTGCTGCTGGGCGCGGTGCTCGCCTTCGTCGTCCTGCGGAGCGGCCGGCCCGAGGCCACCCCGACCCCCACCCCCCCCCCCACCCCCGCGACAATCGCGCCCCCGGCGCCCGAGCCGGTGCCGGCCGAGGCGCACGCCTGAGCCGCCCCGTCCCGACCGGGCCGCGAGCCTCCGTGGTCTGAACCGCCGGGGCCGATCCGCCGCCCCTCCCCCTCGCCAGCGAGCCGACCGATGAACCGATGGGCCGGACCTGCCCTGACCGCCCTGATCCTGGGGGGCGTGGGCCTGATCTTCCTGCTGAACCTGGAGCCGGGGGCCGCGGGCGCCCGGCCGGCGGCGTCCTCCGTGGTCGCCCCGATGCCGGCGGTGCCCGCGGCGCTCAAGGCGGCCGACGCCGGCGTCACCGGGCCGGCCGACGGCCCGGCGCCCCGGCCC
>CAZUZD010000482.1:0-3769 GCA_964624465.1 uncultured Isosphaeraceae bacterium | reverse complement strand
GCCCACTTCTGCCGGCCCGGCACCCACGGCGGCACGGCCGCCCCCGGCGGCTCCCGCGCCCGCCCGGCCGCCCCCGATCCGGCCCCTCGCACGCTCGGCGAGGCCCTGCTGCACCAGTGGCAGCGCCACGAGCCCCACGGCGCGCGGACCGATCCCGCCCCCGGCCTGCGACGACCGCGCTGAGGCCCGCCGGCGGCTCCCTGTTTCTTACCCACCCGAATCACCCCGGAGTGCCTCGCGATGCCGAACGCCTATCTGCAGGGGATCCAGGGCGTGCTGGACAACCAGCCCCAGATCCGCAACGACGTGAGCGTGGTGGCGATCAACTGGTTCGTCAACCGCTGCCCGCTGGTCACCCGCATCCCCCGCGTGCCGGTGGCCTCGACGACCTTCACGGTTATCAACCGCGCCAACCGGACCCGCCGCGCCACCCTGGCCGCCGCCGTCGCCGCCGGCGACACGAGCCTGAGCCTGGTCGACGCCAGCGCGTTCATGAACGGCGACGTGCTGGAGCTGCCCTCGGGCGAGCGGGTCGAGTTGACCGCCGCCCCGAACCCGCTGGCCAACACGGTGGCTGTCCGCCGCGGCGCCGAGGGGACCACGCCGGCCACGGCCGCCTCGGGCGCCGAGGTCCTGCTCATCGGCAACAGCCGCACCGGCGGCGAGGTCGATCAGGTCGGCGTCGCCGCGCGGCCGACCGGCACGTCGCAGTTCTGCCAGACCTGGCAGCACCCGGTGCAGGTCGCCGGCGCCTTGCAGGCGACGGCCGGCTACCAGACCGACCCCGGCCTGCGGAGCCCGCTCGATCAGGTTCGCATGGAGGCGCTGCGGAACCTCGTCGACGACATGGAGTTCACCTCGTACTACGGCCTGGGCGAGGACCCCGCCGTCGCCGCCCGGCCCAAGCAGCGCGGCCTGCGGTCGATGCTGACGAGCAACCGCACCACCGCGCCGGCCAACGCCGGGGCGTACAAGCCGAGCGACCTGATCCGCGACACGTTCGAGAAGTGCCGCCGCAACGGCGGCGATCCCGACGTGCTGCTGGTGGCCTCGAACTTCATGACCGGCCTGGCCGTCTGGGGTCACGCGGCGCAGCGGATCGACGCCGGCACGAATGTCTTCGGCGTGCCCATCGAGGTCTTCGAGGCGCCGTTCCTGGGCGGCGTCACGCTGATCGAGGCCCCGCTGCTCAGGCCGTTCACCGCCGTGGCCCTGACCTCCTCGGAGGTCCGGCTGCGGATGAAGCGCAACGAGTTCTGGAGCCCCCGCGGCCCGCGCGGCGACGCCTTCGAGGGCGACTGGGTCGCCGAGGGCGCCCTCGAGGTCCAGAACGAGTCGCACCACGCCTGGGTCGAGGGCATCACCGCCTTCACCGCCGGCTGATCGAGCACGTTCCTCAACGGCCCGGCCGCGCCCCAGGCGCGGCCGGGCTGTCGGCGTTTCCGGATCTCTGTTCCTCCACCTCCTGGAGCGTCCCCGATGCCCAGCCTCCGGCCCCTGGCCGCCACCGACGAGGACCTCGCCCTGCGGGCCCCGGCCGACTTCGCGCTGCTGGTCCCGGCCGCGCAGCGGCTCGCCGTCGGCACCGACGGCACCCTCGCCGCCGCCGACCGCTGGATGCTCGCCTCCGCCACGGTCGACTTCGCCGCGCAGGGCGTCGGGCCGGGCCACGTGCTGCTCTGCCCGACCGGCGCTGACGGCCCGATGACCCTGTTCGTGGTGGCCGAGACCGTCGGCGCGGCCGTGCGGCTCCGGCGCCTGGGGCACGGGCCCGGCGTCGGCCAGCCGCCCGCTCCGGCCGGCGGTCGCACCGGGGTCGAGTTCCTGGTCGGCACGCTCGCGCCCCAGATCGCCATCGCCGGCCGCGAGCTGGACCGCCTGCTGGGCGGCCCCGGCGTGGCGGCCGATTCCGGGCGTCGCGAGCTGGTCGTCGTCACCGTGCTGGCGCGCCAGTACCGCGCCCTGTCGCACGCGACCGCCGACCCCGGCGACCCATTCGCCGCCCGCGCCCGCGAGTTCCAGGCCGAGCGCGATGCCCGGCTCGGCCGCCTGCTCACGCACCCCGACGCCAGCGGCCGGCCCCGCCGCCTGACCCGGATCGAGCGCTGAACGACCGGCCCCGTCCCCGCGTCGTTCCACCCATCCCGATCCCAGTTCCGGGAGCCCTGCCCCATGGCCGCCATCGGATCGTCGCCCCGCGTGCTGGAGCGGGGCGCGCACCAGTTTGACCTCCGCGACGCCGGCGCCCGCCCGGGCGCGCTGGACGTCGACGCCGCGCGGGCCAACGGCCTGCGGATCCAGCAGGTGCTCGACGCGGCCGCCGCGCACGCCGCGACGGGCCCCGGGGCGATCGTGCGCGTGCCCGCCGGCACCTGGACCGTCGCCCGCCCGCTGAGCCTCGACGCCGACCTGGCCGGCACGCCCGGCCTGCATCTGGTCGGCGACGGGCCGGCCTCTCAGCTCGTGGCCGTCGAGGGGCACCACGCGCTGGTGCTCGGCGTCGCGCGCCGGGTGCCGGTGATCGCGGCCACCGCCGGCGGCAGCGGCGGCGCGGTGCCCTCGTCGTCGCACGCGGTCGACCTGTTCGGCCTCGTCGACGCCACGGCGGCCCCGGCGCCGGGGGTGCGGTTCGGGCTGCGGACCCTCGGGCACCATCACCTCGTCTGCCGGGGCGCCGGGCTCGATGCGGCCGGCGGCGGGGACTGGCCAGGCCTGGCGCAGGTCACGCTCACGCTCAAGCTCGACCTGTCGTTCCCGAACCCGCCCGGCGCGATGTTCCCGATCGCCGGCCTCACCGACGCCGGCGGCCGGCCGGCCCCGTGGCGGCTGAGCGCCCTGATCCAGGGCGGACCGCCGCTGCTGTTCGCCGAGCTGGGCCTGGCCGACGAGGCCGGAGGCGTGGCCACCGGCCGATGCGTGCTCGCCGTGCCGCTGGCCCGCGCCGGGATCAACGACCTGGCGCTCCAGCTCGACCTCGACGCCGGCGCGGTGGCCGCGTTCGTCGACGGCCGCCAGGTGGCGGCCACCGTGCTGGAGGGCCGGCTGCCGCCCGGCTCCCGGCTCGCAGGGAGCGGGATGTCCGTCTTCGGGATCGGCTCGTGCGGGCCCTCGGCCCGGATCGGCGACCGCGAGACGGGCCAGGCGGGCGACTTCGGCGTCTACGGCCTGAAGCTCACGCGCGGGCTCCGCTACCGCGCCGACGGGCCCGGCCGGCCGATGGTCCCCCTCGACCCCGCCGACCGCGACGACCTGGGCCGTTACTTCCGCTGCGACGACCCCGCCCGCGACCTGGCCGCGCTGGCGCTCGACGACCCGCCCGGGGCCCTGGCCCGTGACCGCGCCGTGCGGATCGGTTCCCCGGCCGGCGGCTCGACGGGGTGGTGGCTCGACGGCGCCGGCCACGCCGACCCGCGCGCGGTCGCGCGGAACCTGCACGTCCGCGACCTCACCGTCAGGGCCGGCGCCACGACGCCCGGCCTGGGCACGGCGATCGTGCTCGGGCGGGTCGACGACTTCTCGATCGTCGGCGTGCGGGCCGTCGGTGGGTTCGCCGGCCTCGGCACCGCACGGCTGGGGCGCGTGGGCCGCGGGCGGGTCGTCGATTGCCAGCTCGGCGGTGGGAGTGCGGCGATCGAGGTCGCGGGCCTGGAGTCGACCGTGCTGGAGCGGATCGACGTCGAGGCGCCGGGCCGGACGCTGCTGCGGGCCGTCGACAGCGTCGTGCCCGTGCGCGGCCTGCGGGCCCGGACCGCGCCCGGGATGCAGTGGC
>CAZUZD010000481.1:0-3769 GCA_964624465.1 uncultured Isosphaeraceae bacterium | reverse complement strand
GTCTGCGAGCCGATCTGGCCGGCGACGCTGGCGAGGAACAGAATCGTGCCCGAGCCCGCCTCGGCCATGCCGGGCCCGAACGCGTGCGCGGTGTGCACCGCGCCCTGCACGTTGATCGCCATCACCCGGCCCCAGTCGCCGGGCTCCAGGTTCCAGAACGGGAACCCGAACTTGCCCGACCCGACGGCGGCCGCGAACACGACGTGATCGCAGCGTCCGAGGTCGGCCACCACCGTGGCGGCGGCGGCCTGCATGGCGGCCCAGTCGGTCACATCGGCCAGGATCGGCACGGCCTGCACGTGCCGCTCGGCGGCCAGCCGGCCGGCGGCGGCCACGACCTGCGCCTCGCGGTCGATCAGCGCCACGTTCGCCCCCTCGGCGGCGAACGCCTCGGCGATCGCGAGCCCCAGCCCCCGGGCGCCGCCCACGACCACGGCCACCTGACCCTTCAGTTCCAGATCCATCGCGGCACGCTCTCCAGGGCCCAGGCGCCGGGCCCTCGTACACCGCGGGCCCCTCGACGGCTGCCAGGATACGGTCGTCCGATCGCTCGTGCCAGCCGAGGCCCCGACCGCGCCCCCGGTTGTCCCGCTGCCCCCGCTCGGATAGGCTCGCCCCCACGTCGGATCGAGCCCCGTCGATGGCCCGCCCCGGCGCCGCGCCCCCCTCTCGCACCGAACCCGGGAGCCCGACCCGTGCCCCTCCTCGCAGCCCCCCTGCTGCTCGCCCTGGCGAGCCTCGCTCCGCCCGACGAACCCGGCGCCCTGTCCCTCCGCCCCGAGGGGACCGACGCCATCGCCGTCGTCCGCCAGGGCCAGGACCAGCCCCTGCTCGTCTTCCACGCCCCCGCCGACGGCCGCCCCTACACGCACCCGATCGTCGCCCCCGACGGCCGCGGCGCGCTGACCGAATTTTCCCCCGGCCACCACAAGCACCAGACCGGCCTCTACGTCGGCTTCCTCAAGGTCAACGGCCGCGACTACTTCCACAACCGCGGCGCCGACCACTACGCCCGCGTCGCCCCCGTCGACGACGCCACCGCCGCCGGCCACGACGCCCGCTGGACCACCCGTTACCGCTGGCTCGACGCCCAGGGCGGCACCGTGCTGACCGAGACCCAGCGCTGGCACCTGCACGACGACGGCTCGGCGTACGTCCTCGACCTGACCTGGACCGGCACCGCCGGCTCGGCCGACGTGACCTTCGCCCAGCACGAGTACGGCGGCCTGTTCCTGCGCATGCCCTGGACCGCCGCCACCGGCGGCAACGCCACCAACAGCGCCGGCCAGACCGGCCCCGCCGCCGAGGGCCAGCGCGCCCCCTGGGCCGAGGTCGCCGTCCCGATCCCCGGCCGCGACCCCGCCGACCCCGGCCGGATCGCCATCCTCGACCACCCGGCCAATCCCCGTCACCCCGCCACCTGGCGCGTCGACGACCAGCTCGGACTCGGCCCCGCCCCCAGCCGCCCCGGCGCCTGGACCATCCCCGCCGGCCAGAGCGTCACCCTCCGCTACCGCCTGGTGATCGGGACGGGTGAGGCCAATCGCGCCCGGATCGAGAAGGCCACCGTCGCGTTCGCCGCCATCACAAACCCCTGAGTTGTCCGCAGCATCACTGTCTTGTCGGGGCCGCTGTGCGGACCGAATCGGGACTGGTCCGCACAGCGGACCCTACGGGACGAACACTCCTGACGAAGGGCCGCAACCATGCGCAGAATTCCCGCGATCCTGCTGCAAGCCCTCCTCGTGGCCCTGGGCGGCGGCGCCCTGGCCTTCCTGCTCTGGGAACCTCAGGTCGAGGGCGTGAACGCGCACGCCACGCTCCTGGGAGCGTACCTCGACCCGTTCGTCCTCTTCGCCTACACCGCTTCCATCCCGTTCTTCGTCCTGCTCTATCAGGCGTTCCCGCTGGCCGCGTCCGTCGGCCCGGACCGCCCCTTCCCCCCGGACGCCGTGCGGCGCCTGCGCACGATCCGGCGTTGCGCCCTCGTCCTCCTCGCCTTCGTAGCCGCCAGCCTCCTCTTCCTGATCCACGGCGACCCCGACGACCACCCCGCCGGCGTGTTCCTGCGCCTCCTCGTGGCCGTGCCGGCAAGCGTCGTCGCTCTCACAGCGGCCCGGTTCGCACGGACCCTGCGAAGCCCTTCGCAGCTCCCATCCGACCACCCCTCGTCGACCTGATCCCGTCAGGTCGGGGCCGCCGTGCGGACCGGGTCATCGGATCGGTCCGCACAGCGGACCCTACGGGACTTGCGTATTCGGGTGGTTGACGACGCCGAAACTGATGATTTTAATCATTGCAATCGCACGTGGCGAAGTATTCGCACACGGCGAGAAGGCCAGGCGGTTCGGGGCACCGGCCTCCCACGTCAACGGCCAGTTGCAGGGTCTGACACGTCATCTGACCGTCTCAGGGGATCCGCGCATGCGATACTTGCACATGCTCGCCATCATGCTGCTCCTGCCGATGGTGGCCCGGGCTCAGAATGCCCCGGCCGCCGGCAAGATCTACAGCGAGAAAGGCAAGGCGGGCGCGACCTTCCCGGGCAAGCCCAGCCTCGACTCCTCGCGCGGGTCGGACACCTACATCCTCGGCGAGAACCAGGACCGCCACGGGTACGTCCTGGGCATCGCCTACTTCGCGCCAAGTGGGCGGGTCGACATCACCGACGCAGCCCAGGTCAAGCGGGCCCTGGACACGGTGGAACGCGGCCTCCGCAACTCGCTCGGCACCAAGCCCTCGCAGGTCAAGTCGGAAGCGTGGGGCCCCGACAAGCTCCCCTCGCGCTACTACGAGTTCGTCCTCGCCGATGGCGGCGTCTACTGGTCCCGCGTGGTGCTGACGGGCCAGCGGACGGTGTCGATCACGGTCTCCGGACCCGCCGACTGGGCCCGGGGCGCCAAAGCCCAGGCGTTCCTGAAGTCGCTGAAGGTCGATCCCGACGAGTGATCGCGTCGACGGCTCACCGGACGCGGTGCCCCGGACCACGTCGCGGGTGCGCCGCGACCGGCGTGCCGCCGGGGCGCTCGACGGCCCCGCGACAGCCGGGGTCGGCGCGGCTATCCTGAGGGTCGGGAGGAGCTGACCGGCACGGGCGGTCGGCTCGGACTCACGATCGACCCAGTCCCAGGGAAGCGAACCTGACCATGAGCGAGCGGATTGTGCTGCGGACCGGCGAGGCGCTGGTCGAGGGGCCCGAGGATTACATGGCGGCGGAGCCGGAGATCGTCATCGGGGCGCTGGACGGGCCGGTGGGGCAGGCGCTGGCGAACCTGATCGGCGACCAGGTGAAGGGACACACGCGGGTCTTCGCGATCCTGAACAGCGACGTGCAGGTCAAGCCGGCGACCGTCATGGTCAGCAAGGTGACGGTCAAGGACGCGAAGTACACGAACATCCTCATGGGCA
The DNA here is from genome assembly GCA_964624465.1 of uncultured Isosphaeraceae bacterium. GTDB lineage: Bacteria > Planctomycetota > Planctomycetia > Isosphaerales > Isosphaeraceae > CAZUZD01. The sequence goes on along the minus strand of CAZUZD010000481.1, from coordinate 361 downwards.
CCGTCCAGGCCGGCATCGCCCACGGCGTGCTCGACGCGGTGCGCGCCGGCGACATCCCCCGCGATCAGGTGAACAACCTGGGCATCATCTACTCGGTCTGGCTCGACCCGGCCGTCACCGGGGTCGAGAACCTCGACCACCAGGCCCTGTTCGCCGTGCACCGCGAGGCGACCGCCAAGGTCATCCGCAAGGCGATGCGGAACGAGCCGTCCATCGACTGGCTGCTGGAGAACCAGGACAGCGTCGAGCACTACTTCCACCAGCTCGGCGTCGACGGCCAGCTCTGAGTTCGATCGGCCGATTTTCGTCGGGGGGATAGGCCCGGCGGCGGGAGACGGGGGCGGGGGGGGGGCGGGAGGGT
>CAZUZD010000480.1:0-3805 GCA_964624465.1 uncultured Isosphaeraceae bacterium | reverse complement strand
AACGGCTCGACCTGGCCGGCGGCGTGCAGGGCGGCCAGGGCGCGCCGGTGCGCGGCCAGGGCGCCGCGGCAGTCGGGGCAGCCGATCAGGTGGCGTTCGGCCCGCCGGCGCTCGTCGCCGCGGAGCTCACCCCCGACGAGCAGGGGCAGCCAGCCGGCGACGCGTCGGCAGGGGTCGGTGTGGGCCGGGTGCTCAGGCATCGACATCGGGGGCCCCCTCTCGTCGCGGCCGATCGCGGCCGGTGTCCGGACCCTGGCGGCGGTCCCAGTGCTGGCGGAATTGCTCGCGGGCCTTGGCCAGTCGCCAGCGGACGGTCGCCTCCTGGCGCTCGACGATCGCGGCGACCTCGGCGGTGCTGAAGCCTTCCAGGTCCCGCAGCACCAGCACGGTGCGGTACTCCGGGGGCAGCTTCTCCAGCACGAAGCGGACCTCCTGCGCCAGCTCGATCTCGGCGCGGGGGTCGGGGTCGGGCAGCTCGGCGGCCCGCTGGCCGTCGGTGCGGGGCCGGTCGATCGACAGCGGGGCCGGCCCGCCGCGGCGGAGCTGGTCCAGACCCAGGCGCACCCCGATCCGGAACAGCCAGGGGCCGAAGCGTCGCGCCGTGTCGAACCGATCGAGCCGGGTGTACACCTTCCAGAACGTCTCCTGCGCCAGGTCGCGGGCCAGCTCCTCGTCCTGGACCAGGCGGGCCAGGACCCGGATCAGCTTGCGCTCGTAGCGGAGCACCAGGGTGCCGAAGGCCGCCTCGTCCCCCAGCCGGGCCCGCTCGACGAGCCGGGCATCGCCCTGCTCCTCGGCGGCGACCGTCGGCCGCGAGTCCGGTCCCGGGCGGCTGGCCGGGCCAGCGTCGGCAGACCGAAGCGGAGCACTGGGAATTCCTTCGGGCAACTCGCTCATCGCCGAGCCCTCCTGGGGCGTAGTATGATACGTGCGACGGATCGAGTCGCGTTGGAAGTTTTTTGCGGGACCCCGGGTGGGGCGCCCGAGCGGGGCTGGGGGGGACGATGCCGACGCTGTCGTTGCGGACCCTCCGGATCCTGGCCTGCCCGCCCGAGCGGCGGGACGAGGCCCTGCGACTGCTGTACCAGCACGCCAGCGCCCCCGTGCGCGCCCAGCTGATGGCCGAGGCGCTGGCCGACGCCGACGCCGGGCGGGTCGACCTCTCGGGCCTGTGGCTGGCGCTGCGCAACGACCGGCCGATCGGGGCCCTGCTGACCCAGACCCTCGCCGGCCGGGCGGCGGCCGTCTGGGCGCCCCAGATCCACGCCTCCTGGGGCCGCCGGGTCGCCGCCGAGGCGCTGGTGCGGGCGGCCCTGGAGGGCCTCCAGCGCCGGGGCATCCGGGTGGCCCAGGCGCTGCTCGACCCGTCGACCTCGCGCGAGGCGGCCGCCGACCTGACCCGGGGCGGGTTGCCGCGCGTCACCGGGCTGCTGTACCAGGGCCGCGACACCCGCCCGCTCGAGCCGCCCCCGGGCCGGACCCGGCCGGTGCTCGACTGGATCCCCTACGGGCCCGACACCGACGCCGACTTCCGCGCCGTGCTGGAGCGGACCTACGAGGGCAGCCTCGACATGCCCGAGCTCGAGGGCGTCCGCTCGCTCGACGACGTGCTGGCCAGCCAGCGCGCCGGCGGTCGGTTCGCGCCCGGGCGCTGGCAGCTCGGCCGCGTGCCGGGCGAGCCCGGGGCCGCGGCGCTGGTGCTGCTGTCCGACCAGCCCGAGCGCTCGGTCTGGGAGGTCACGTACCTGGGCCTGACCCCCGAGGCCCGCGGCCGTGGCCTGGGCCAGGCGGCCCTGGCGCACGCCTTCGATCTGGCCAGGCCCCACACCGATCGCCTGGAGCTGGCCGTCGACACCCGCAACACGCCGGCGGTCACGCTCTACCGCCGCGCCGGCTTCGCCGCCTTCGACTGCCGCGCCGTGCACCTGCGGATCCTGCCGCCTCCCGCCGCCAGCCTGGGCGCCGTGCCCGGCGACCGGCGGGACTGACGGCCAGGGGCCCCGGATCAGGCCGGGGTGGGCCGGCTGCGGTCGTGGCGGATGATGCGGCCTTCCTTGAGGTAGACGACCGCCTCGGCGATGTTGGTGGCGTGGTCGGAGACCCGCTCCAGGTTGCGGGCGGTGTTGATCAGCCGGAGCCAGCCGTCGAGCCGCTCGGGGTCGGCCTTGAGCTGGGCCTTGAGATCCTTCTGGACGGCGCGCCGGTGCTTGTCGACGCCGCGGTCGGCCTCGATGACGGCACGGGCCAGGTCGACGTCGCTGCGGGCCAGGGCGTCGAGCGCGTCGTGCACCTCGGCCAGGGCGGCCGTCGCCAGCTCCTCCATCCGGGGCGGCAGCGGCACGGCGTTGGGCTCGCGGCTCAGCTTGCGGACCCGGTTGGCGATGTGGTTGGCCAGGTCGCCGATCCGCTCCAGGTCGCTGTTGATCTTGAGCACCGCGGCGACCCGCCGCAGGTCGCTCGCCACCGGGTTGTGCAGCGCCAGCATCTTGAGGCAGTCGAGCTCGATCTGGACTTCCCAGGCGTTGATGTCCGCCTCGTCGCCGCGGACGTCGGCCACCAGCTCGGGGCGGCCGTCGATCAGGGCGCGCACGCTGGTCGTCAGCGCCGTCTCGACCACGGCGGCCAGCTTGAGGATCTGCTCCCAGAGCCGCTCCATGTCGCGCACGAAGTGCCGGCCCACGGCCACCCGGTCGCGATCCCAGTCCCCGCCCGAGCCCGGGCCCCCGCCGTCGGCTGCTTGCATCCCGCGTCTCTCCCGATCGGTGCCGGCGGTGACCGCCACGTTCGTCCTGAAGTCTGCCGGCCCGCCCAGCATGGCGGAGTGCTCGCACTCCATTTGATGGCACTCTAGAGGCCCGCGGGCCAGTTGACAACGGGGCATACCCCCGATTCTGCCGAAACTTCATGCGGCGTTCATGTTCCGCTCACGGAACCCTCATCAGGCACCGGCGCCGCAAATGCCGGGCCAGCCTCTGCCGGCGCGGGCCACGGCCTCCGCGCCCCGCCGGAAGGGGCGGGGCCGGAGGCCGTGGGGCGAATCGGGGCGTCCCGGGCCGGTGGCTCAGTACTTGTTCCCGCGCAGCGCCGGTCCCAGGCCGGTGCGGGGCAGGTAGTACGTGTCGGGCGGGATCGGATCGCCGGGGCGGTGGTAGCCCAGGTCGTACTGCTCCTCCCAGGGCGGGTCCATCAGCACGTTGTACGGCAGGGCCGCGATCTGCAGGGCGAACATGCCCGCCGAGTAGAACGGCTGCAGGAGCTGCATCCGGGCACTCGACTCCTTGGGGTCGTCCAGCGGGTAGCTGGCGAACCGGCCAACCGGGCCCATCGCCTGCTCGACGCTCTGGCCGTAGCGCTCCAGGACCGCATCCTGGAAGTACAGCGGCATGTGGCAGTTGCCCGGGGCCGCCCAGTACTTGCGGCTGGGGGCGAAGACCCGCTGCTCCAGGGGCACGAACTCCTCCGGCACGGGGATCGGCTTGATCGGCCGCGCCTCGGTCGGGCTGGGGGCGCGGGGCACGTCGGCCCGGCCGCCGGCGGGGTTCGGGTCGCTGGCGCCCCGGCCGGCCCGGCCGGTCGAGTCGTAGATCCGCGGGTTGGCCCGCTGATCGGCCTCCTGCCGCAGCGCGATCTCCTCGACCTCGCGGAGCGACTCGGGCCGCAGCGCGGCGACCGGCGGCTGGCCGTCGCGGGCCGCCCTCAGCGACGCCTCTGTGCCTTCGATCGCGGTGCGCAGGACTTCGGCATCGCGGCCGGGCTCGGTTGTTGCGAAGACGGCGGCGACGTGAAAAAGTGTGTCGATGCCGTC
>CAZUZD010000479.1:0-3823 GCA_964624465.1 uncultured Isosphaeraceae bacterium | reverse complement strand
GCGTCCAGGAAGATCGCCCGCCGGGCACTCGCCAGGTCGGCGGCCAGCTCGGGCACGAGCTGATGCACCGCGTGCACCCGCACCCCGGCGCGGTCCCAGGCCGCGACGGCCGCCGCCGCCAGCGGGCCCGCCCCGTCATCCCTGCGCAGGCTGTTGCCGTAGCCGATGACCAGGGTGCCGGTCGCGGCGGGGCACAGGAGCGGGTCGAACGGGAACGTGGCGGCCTCGTGCGGGTTCAATCGCGGCGCGCCTCGTCCAGGAGTGTGCCGTCGGGCCCGACGAGCTGCACGTGCAGCGGCATCTGGCCGTAGGCGTGGGTCGAGCAGCTCAGGCACGGATCGTAGCAGCGGATGCCCGCCTCCATCCGGTTCAGCACCCCCTCGGGGATGGTCGGGCCCTTGATGTAGTGCCGGGCGATCTGGACCATCGTCCGGTTCATGGGCAGGTTGTTCTGGCCGGTGGCGATGACCAGGTTGACCTTGAGGATCTTGCCGCGCTCGTCGACGCGGTAGTGGTGGAACAGCGTGCCGCGCGGGGCCTCGCTCACGCCCACGCCTTCGAGGCAGTTGATGCCGGCGTCGGCGCGGAGGTGGTCGGAGAGCAGGTCGTCGTCGGCCAGCAGTCGCTCGATGTGCTCGGTGCAGGCCAGGATCTCGATCAGGCGGGCGTAGTGGTACCAGAACGAGCGGTGGTTGGTGCGGCCCCCGCGCTGGCGGTACTCCTCCAGCTCGGCCTGGGCCAGGGGCGTGCCCATCCGCTCGCAGACGTTCAGCCGGGCCAGCGGCCCGACGCGGTACATGCCCGCCTCGACCCCCAGCGGCCGGTAGTACGGCGACTTCAGGTAGCTGTCGGTCTGGATCACCTCGCCGATCTTCTCGTGATAGATCTGCGCCGCCGGGCCCGAGTCGATGATCTTGCCGTCGGCGTCGCCGAAGCGGACGTGGCCGCCGTAATGTTCCCAGTCGCCGCTCTCGGCCACCAGGCCCATCGAGAGCGCGGGGAAGTTGCCGAAGCAGTCGGACTCCTCCTGGAACTTGTCGAGCAGGCCCTTGAACAGGGACAGGCCGAGCTGCGCCGTCTCGCGGGCCTCGGGCACCCAGGCACGGAGGTGGTCGCGCTTCGCGGGGGTCAGGCCCTCGCGGACGCCGCCGGGGACCGACCAGGCCGGGTGGATCTTTTTGCCGCCGAGCGTCTCGATGATCTCCTGGCCGAACTGCCGCAGCCGGATACCGCGGCGGGCGACCTCGGGCTCGGCCCGCATCAGGCCGAAGACGTTGCGCTTCGCCGGGTCGGAGTCGAACCCCATGAAGAGGTCGGGGCCGCTGAGGTGGAAGAAGCTCAGCGCGTGCGACTGGGTGATCTGCCCCAGGTTCATCAGGCGCCGGAGCTTCTCGGCCGGCGGCGGGATGGTGACGGCGAGGATGGCGTCGCCGGCCTTGGCCGAGGCGAGCAGGTGGCTGACCGGGCAGATGCCGCAGACCCGCCCGGTGATCGCGGGCATCTCCCAGAGCGGGCGGCCCTCGCACATCCGCTCGAAGCCGCGGAATTCCACGACGTGGAACCGCGCGTCCGAGACCCCGCCGGCGTCGTCGAGGTACACCGTGATCTTGGCGTGCCCCTCGATCCGCGTCACCGGCTCGATCGTGATCCGCTGGGCCATGGCCTGCCCCTCTTTCTGGCGCCCCTGGGCGCGTCTCGGCTCGTGTCTGGCGGTCGGTTCGGGTGCGATCCGGCGGGCCCGGGAGGGGGCCTCAGCCGAACTTGATGATCTCGCCGGCGAGCTTCGGGACGGTGCCGGCGAGCACCTGCTCCATCAGCTCGCGGATCTTCGGGCCCGACGGCGGGCAGCCCGGCAGGTAGATGTCGACCGGGATCACCTGGTGCAGCGGCAGCACCGTGTCCAGCAGCTCGGGCACGATGCCGGGCGCGTGCGGGATCGACAGCGGGCCGTCGGTGTTCTCCAGGTACGACCGCTCCAGCACCGGCAGGGCCTTGCCCAGGGGGTTGCGCATCGCGGTGACGTTGCCGGTGACGGCGCAGTCGCCGAACGAGACGATGACCTTGGTGCGGGCGCGCACCAGCCGGGCCATCTCGAAGTTCTCGACGTTGCAGACCGCCCCCTCGATGAGCGCCACGTCGACGCCCTCGGGGTAGACCTTGGCGTCGATGAACGGGGTGTAGACGAAGTCGGCCAGGTCGTTGACCTGGAACAGGAACTCGTCGAGGTCGAGGAACGACATATGGCAGCCCGAGCAGCCGCCGAGCCAGACGGTGGCCAGTTTCAGACGTTCCATTGCTTCTTCTCCCGGGCGTTGACCAGGAACCCGAGCTTGGCCCGGTCGTGTTCGAGCTCGGCGACGGTATCCCCCTGGTGGAACAGCGCGCCGGTCGGGCAGGCCATCACGCACTTGCCGCACGAGGTGCAGGTGCTGGCCGTGCCCCACGCCTGGTTCAGGTCGGTGATCACCCGGGCGGCGATGCCGCGGTAGGCGATGTCCCAGGTGTGGGCGCCCTCGATCTCGTCGCAGACCCGCACGCAGCGGGTGCAGAGGATGCAGCGGTTGTGGTCGACCCCGTAGCGGCCGTGGCTCACGTCCACGCCGCAGTCGGGGTTCAGGTAGTCGTAGCGGATGTGGTCGATGCCCAGCCGCACGGCCAGGCTCTGCAGCTCGCAGTGGCCGTTGGCCACGCAGACGGCGCAGACGTGGTTCCGCTCGGCGAAGAGCAGCTCGACGATCATCTTGCGGTACTCGTGCAGCCGGGGGTTCTCCGTCTGCACCTCCATGCCCTCGGTCACCTTGGTGACGCACGAGGGCACGAGCTTGCCGGCCGGCCCGACCTCGACCAGGCAGACCCGGCAGGCGCCGGCGTCGCTGACCCCTTCGAGCTGGCAGAGGGTCGGGATCGCGACCCCCGCCTCGCGGGCGGCCTCGAGGATCGTCTGCCCCTCGCGGGCGCTGACGTCCTGGCCGTCGATCTTGAGCGTGTTGACCGCCATGACTGAAGGTTCCACCTCTCGGGCTATTCGGGCGCGGCTCGGGTCGGGTCGCGGGGGTTGTCGGGTCGGGCTCTCGGGCCGATCCATCGGAAGACCGGCCAGCGGCCTGGTCCGGTTGGCCGGGGAACCGGGGTCCGCCAGGCGGACCCCAGCCACCCCGGAGGGTCTTCGTTCGGGTGGGTGGCCGGGGTCTCGGGACGAGACCCCGGGGCGCTGGCCTCTGACGATGGCGGACCCCGGTCACCCTGGGGGGCCGCCCCGCCGGTCGATCGGGGTTAGCCCTCGTCGGGCCGGGTCGGAGCACTTCCGATGTAGTGCAGGGGCGGGGCGTGGCCGTTGGCCTCGGCGCGGGCGATGCGGGCCTCGTACTCGCCGCGGAAGTACCGCAGGGTGCTGAGCACGGGGTTCGGCGCCGACTGGCCCAGGCCGCAGAGGCTGGCGACCTTGACCATGCCGCAGAGGTCCTCGAGCTGCTTCAGGTCCGAGGCCGTGCCGGTGCCGGCGCTGAGGCGGCCCAGGAGCCGGTGCATCTGCACGGTGCCGGCGCGGCAGGGGACGCACTTGCCGCACGACTCCTCCATGCAGAACTCCATGAAGAACTTGGCGACGTCGACCATGTCGTCGTCCTGGTCCATCACGATCATGCCGCCGGAGCCCATGATCGTGCCGAGCGCCTTCAGGCTGTCGTAGTCGACCGGGATGTCGAGTTGCGGCGCGGGAACGCACCCGCCCGACGGCCCGCCGGTCTGCACCGCCTTGAACGCCTTGCCGCCCGGGATGCCGCCGCCGATCACCTCGATGATGTCGCGCAGCGTCGTGCCCATC
>CAZUZD010000478.1:0-3844 GCA_964624465.1 uncultured Isosphaeraceae bacterium | reverse complement strand
CGTGCACCAGGCACCGCGCGCCCACCACGCAGCCGTCCATCACCGCCACGTGGGGCGCGAGCACCGTGTCCTCGCCCACCGAGGCGCCCTCCCCCACGTAGGCCCCTGGGTAGAGCACCGCGCGGGCGCCCACCCGGGGCCCCCCGCGGTCACCAAACCTTCTGGTCTCCTTTGCCCTCTTAAATCCCCCGGGCCGGGGCAAGGGCCGGTTGCCAACCTGCCGCAGGAGCCGGGTCGGCGGGCCGACAGGCGAGCGCTTCCGAGGCCGTCGGATTTCGCTCGCGCTCATCCGACCTACAAGAACTGCGGAGCGGGGTGGTGGGCTCAGCCGGTGGGCCTGGGTTTGGTCCCGGGCGGGGAGCGGTCGTCGGGGGGGCCGCCGGTGCCGGGGCTGAACGAGGGCGGGTCGCTGGCGGGGAAGGATTCCTCGCCGCTCTCATCGACGGAGTCCTCGGCCGGGCCCTCGATGTCGATGGTGCCGCCGCGCTCGACCGGGGTGGTGGGGGTGCCGGCGGGCTCCGGCGCGGGGGGGGCAGCCGGGGGCCTGGGGTCGCGGGGCGGGGGGGTGCTCATCGGGGTCGGGCCCCCCGGCCCGGGGGGGACCACCGGGGCCGCGCCGGAGGCGCGATCCGTGGCGTTCGGGTCCCATGTCAGGGCCTGGTGCAACTGGTGTGCCGTGACGGTCGGGTTTCGCGGGCTGGAGCGGTCGTAGCGGGCCGTCGGTTGCGGTGACGGCCTGAACTGGTTACAATGATGAGTCGTGTCTAAAACTCAAAATGCGTTCAAGAGCGTGGAGCCAACCCATGGGTGTGGTCGAGATCCTGGCCAAGGCGGTGGCCGAACGGCCGCACAGCTACGACTATATCCGACGCCTCACGGGGCTGGAGATGAGCGACTCGCAGCTGGAGGTCGTGGTGCTGGACAACAGCGACCTGTTCCGGCAGGCGCGGTTCGTGCGGCACGACGCCGAGGGCAAGAAGATCAAGAGCCGGCCGGGCGTCGGCCTGCGGCGGAGCCGGCGCGGCTGAGATCCCGCCCCGAGGCCGGGCGCCCCGCCCGGCGGTGCGGGCCCACGTGGGCCCCTGACGAGGGGCCGGCGGCCCCGTCGGCGACCCAGGCCGGGTCCGGATCCGAGACCAGGGCCGGGGCGCGGTACGGGACGACCTCCCGCACCATGAACCTCAGGTGGCAGGCGCTGCCGCCGAGGACGAACAGGTGGAAGACCTCGTGCGGGCCGACCCAGCCCGGCACGAGCGTCGGCCAGTGCGCCAGGTCGAGCACCGCGCCGACGGTGTAGCTGAGCCCGCCCAGGACCAGCCAGGTCAGGCCCCGCCGCCCGACGACCGGGGCGACCTCGACCAGCAGCACGACGCACCCCCAGCCCATCGCCAGGTACAGGCCCGTCGAGACGGGCTTCGGCGGCGTGGCGCCGGAGAGGATCCACGCCGAGGCGACCCCCGCGATCGTCCAGGCCCAGGCCAGCGCCCCCGCGCGCCAGGCGCCCCGCAGCAGCACGGCCGCCAGCGGGGTGTAGCTGCCGGCGATCAGCAGGTAGATGCCCACCAGGTCGATCCGCGACAGGGCCGGCACCGCCGCGCCGTCGGGCAGCCGCGCGCCGTGGGCCAGCATGCTGGCGCCGTAGCAGGCGACCAGGCCGACGCCGAACGGCAGCAGCGCCAGCTGCCGGATCCGGTCGCCGCGACCGAGCCGCCAGAGCCAGGGCAGCACCACCAGCGCCGCCAGGAACCCCAGGCCGTGGGTCCAGGTGCTCACCGGGTCGCGGGGATCGAGCGGGTCGAACATGGCGGCAACGCTCCCGTTCAGGGGCGGTCGACCGGCCCGCACACGCCCCGGCCACCCGGACGCCTGGTTCTGGAGGCGCTGACGGGCCGGAAGCCGTTGACCGATCGGGGCGGGGGGATGGGGACCGAGGCGGCCCGCCAGGACTGGACGGCGGACCCGTGGCCAGGGGAGCGGCCGGTACGGCCGGGGATCGCGGGCCCTGGATTCGGAGCCCGATCTTCTCTTTCGGCTCGCCGCCACGGTCGCATGAGCGGGAAACGCCCCCCGGGGCCGTGGTTGCGAGCAGTGGCTCCGTTGCGAACCCGATGCCGGGCGCGGTCGACCCGGGATCGGGCCGCGCGGGGGCGGCCGGCCGCCGTCGTGGGAAAATCGGGGGCCCCGCGATGCCAGGGGCCGGCGGCAGAGGATACCATGGGAGGTGGCCGGCCCGCACGCCCCGGTCGTGGGCGTGGGCGGGCTCGCTGCGCCCGGGGCCGGGGGCAACCCCGGAGATCGCGTCCCGGACCCGCACACCGACCCGCACACCGGCAGAGGGAGCGACACCGATGGGCCCGAAACCCGAGGGCACCGCGGCGGGTCCGTCCGATCCGGGGGCCACTCCCGCTCCTGGCCCTGGCTCCGACCCGGGCGCGGCGCCGGCCGGATCGCGGCGCTGGCCGCGACGGGTGCGCCGGGTGGGCTGGGTGCTGCTGTCGGTGCTGGCGGTCTGGGTGCTGGCGGCGTACGTCGTGCTGCCGGCGCTCTGGCGGCACTACGAGCACCAGCCGGGGCTGGTCGATGCGCCCAAGACGACGGTGACCGGGTCGGGCATCCCGGGCGACCCGCTGAACGTCGGCCTGGTCGGGTCGCGGGCGGCCGTGGTGCGGGCGCTCACCGCCTCGGGCTGGGACCCGGCCGACCCGGTGACCCTGCGCACCAGCCTGGAGATCGCCGGCAGCGTGCTCCGCGACAAGCCGTATCCCGACGCGCCGGTGAGCCCCCTGTTCGTCTTCGGGCGCCAGCAGGACCTGGCCTTCGAGCGGCCGGCCGGGGCCAGCCCGAAGCAGCGGCACCACGTGCGGTTCTGGGAGGTGCCCGGCCTGGGCCGCACCGGGGCGCCGCTCTGGATCGGCGCCATCACGTTCGACCGCAGCGTGGGCCTGAGCCACACCACCGGCCAGATCACCCACCACATCGGCCCCGACGTCGACCGCGAGCGCGACGACCTCATGGCCGGGCTCTCCGAGCACGGCTGGCTGGTGCAGCTGTATCAGGTCACCGGCGTGGGCGCCACGCTGCTCGGCCGCAACGGCGGCGGCGACCCGTACTACACCGACGGCGAGCTGACCATCGGCGTGATCGCCCCCGAGGCCGAGCGGGGCGCCGCGCCCGAGCGCCTGAGCAACCCGCCGGCCGTCGCCCTCAAGCAGCAGTTCTGGACCGCCATCCGCCCCCTCCTGCGCTCCCTGCCCACCGGCGACTGACGCGCGCCGACCTCGGACCCTGGCGGGCCCGGTGTCTCGTAGGGCGGATCAGCGCAGCGTCATCCGCCGCGCCCGGAGCCCAGGTCCTCGATTGGCCCGACGGGCCGGTCGCGTGTCCGGTTCCTGACCCGGCCCGGCGGATGACGCTGCGCTGATCCGCCCTACAAATCGGGAGCACCGCCGGGTGCCCGGGTTCCGGCCACGGGGCCGCCCGCCGCGTCGGCCCGGTCGGGTGGGGCTGGGGCCGGGGGGGCGAGGGGCTCGGCGAGGAAGGCGAGGACGGCGGCGACGAGCTGGTCGCGGTCGTGGTCAAGGGCGACGAGGTGGTCGGAGCGGTCGAGCCAGACCAGGCGGCGGTCGGCCGAGCCGAGGTGTGCGTGCAGCCAGGCGGCGCCCTGGGGCTCGACGACGGAGTCGCGGCGGCCCTGGAGGATCAGGGTCGGCACGCGGACCTGGGCCACGTCGGCCTTGGCCCGGGCGATCAGCTCCAGGGCGCTGACGGTGGCGGCCAGGCTGAAGGTGCGGAACCGGTCGGCCTGGCGGGCGCAGGCCCGCGCGTGCGGGTCGCGCGCCGCCGG
>CAZUZD010000477.1:0-3847 GCA_964624465.1 uncultured Isosphaeraceae bacterium | reverse complement strand
CTGGGCGGCCCCGGCGACGGTCTGGGCAGCCAGGGCCGTGGCCACGTCGCGGGGCAGGCCGGCGCGGACGCCGCCGTCGGAGAGGGCCTCGATCATGACGTACACGAACGCCGGCCCGCTGCCGGAGAGGCCCGTGACGGCGTCGAGCAGGGGCTCGCTGACCCGCCGCGCCACCCCGGTGGCCTCCAGGCCGCCGCGGACCACCGCCTCGTCGTCGGCCGTCGCATTCGGGCCCAGGCAGTACCCGGCCGCCCCCGCGCCGACCAGGGCCGGCGTGTTCGGCATCACCCGGATGATCCGGCACGCGGAGCCGAGCCCCTCGGCCAGGGCGGCGGTGGTGACGCCGGCGACGACCGAGACGACCAGGTGCTCGGCCGTGAGCACGGGCTTCAGGGTTGCCATCGCCTCGGGCAGGATCTGCGGCTTGACGGCCAGCACGACCACGTCGCTGGCGGCCACCACCGCCTCGCTCGACGCCACCGCGGTCGCCCCCGTGGCCTTGGTCCACGCCTCGCGGGCGGCCTCCGACGGGTCGCTGGCGACCAGCCCCTCCGCCCCGGTCGTGCCGGCGCCGATCAGCCCCCGCGCCAGGGCCGTCGCCATCTGCCCGGCCCCGATGAATCCCCACCGCCGATTGCCCGCGCTCGCCACCGGCGACCTCCTCTCGATCAGACGGACTGCCGGGCCCTCCGGCGTCCGAGCGGCCATCTTACCCAGCCCCCGTCGCCCCGTCGCCACCCCAGCCCCCGGCCGGCTCCGGCGCGGAAAGGCCGGCCGGAGGATCGCCTTGGGCTTGAAACGCGAGGGGCAGGTGCGATAAAGTTTTCTCTTTTCCAGGATCACCCCAGCCCCGGTCTGGCTCGGGGTGCATGACGGAGAGCGTCTCGTGGCTGTACCAAAGCGTCGGAAATCGAAGTCGGCCAAGGGCAAGCGGCGCAGCCATGATGCCCTCACGGCGCCGGCCCTGAACATCTGCCCCCAGTGCAAGAAGGCCGTGCCCCCGCACAAGGTCTGCGAGCTGGTCGAGCAGTGCGGCAACATCCAGCGGAGCAAGCCGCACAACCCGCTGGCCGCCGAAGCCAAGAGCTGAGAACCCGGCCCGGCGTCCCGCCGAGTCCGCCGTTCGTCCGACCGATCGGGCAACCGTTCGCGTGATCCATCCCGACCCGTTGCGCCGATCCGAACCTGCGGCCGCGGTCGTCCGAGCAGGGTGCAAGGAGAGTTTCGATGGGCAAGCATTGCGAAGTCAGCGGCAAGAAGACGTCGTTCGGCAACAACAAGACCTACCGCGGTAAGGCCAAGTACCTCGGCGGCGTCGGCAAGAAGATCACCGGCCTGAGCCGGCGGACCTTCGAGCCGAACCTGCAGCACATCCACGTCTGGCTGCCCAACGGCACCACCCGCTGGGTCCGCGTCGCCACCTCGGTCATCCGCACCGGCGTGCTCACCCTCGAGGTCGACGGGAAGCTCAAGACCTTCCCGCTGATCAAGGCCTCCCGCGGCAGCGCCAAGGCCCGCGCCGAGCTCAAGACCCTCTTCCCGATCTGATCGGAACGGGTCCCCGAGCCAGCACGCCCGCCAAGCCACAACGACCGATCGCCCGCCAGGCCCAGCCCGGCGGGCGGTCGGTCGTTTGCCTGCGCCCCGGGTTGTTCCGCCCGACGGCGGAACGGATCCCGAGCATCCAAATGACTGGAATTCCCGGTCCGGGGACGGAGCCAGGGCATCCCGATTGTTCCCCTCCCGTAGGTCGGATGAGCGGAGCGAAATCCGACGGGCTGGAGCCAGGGCCGGATCGTCAAGACCCGCCGCAGGAGCCCGATCGGCTGGTCGACCGGCGGGCGCCTCCGAGGCCGTCGGATTTCGCTCCGCTCATCCGACCTACGGGACCGGACCTCGATCCATCGTCGCCGGCACACAGACAATGGCCAGGATCGAGGCCAATGCTGAGAGGCCGGACGCCGCGCACGGAACCCGGCCCCTCGGTGTTGCTGCGGTGGGTATCGGGCGGAGGACGCTGCACGGATCGGCCGACGAAATGCCAGGTCCGGCTCAGCGGGCGTCGGGGGTGATGCGGTAGACGCGGTTCGGGTCGGCGGCGGCGCCGGCGTCGGGGGCGGAGAGGAGGAGCACCTGGCCCTCACGCTTGAGGGTGTACGGCTGGCCGGTCATCGGGTCGGTGGGGATCGGCACGACGAGGCCGTCGAGCGACTCGGGGAACCGGCCCGTCTCGGCTGCGGTGAGGCGGAGGGCCTCCAGGATCCGCAGGGTGCCGATGCGCCGCATCAGACGGGCCTCGGCGGCGCGGGCGCCCTGGACGGCGGGGAGCAGCTCGGCCAGCATGCTCAGGGGGCCGGTCTTCAGGGGCTCCAGCACGGCCTTCGCCTCGGCCTCGCCGCGGGTGCGGGACTGGTCATACGGCAGGTACGCCCACCGGAAGACGGTGTCGCGGGCGGTGCGGTAGCGGTACGAGACCAGCAGCACCAGCCGCTGCGACTCGGGCAGGCTGGCCGGGATCGCCGCCTCGTCGCTGGCCTCGGCCCGCAGGGCGTCGCGGAAGCCCTCCAGGTCGAGGCCGTCGAGCTGCGACTTCGAGTCGGGCTGGAACTGGTTGAGCTTCCGCTCGACCTTCCGCATCCGCTCGAAGAGCCGGGCCAGCAGCGCGTCCCACTCGGCGGGTGTGCGCTCGCGGTCGAGGTCGGCCAGCTCGGGGAGCATCCACTCGCCAATCCGCTGCTCCAGCTCCAGGGCATTGCGGAAGTCGATGAAGTGGGTCGGCAGCGCGGTGAGGGCCCAGTAGAGGTTGGGGGCGTCGGGCCGCGAGATCAGCTCGTCGACCCGGTTGAGCATCAGCTGCGCCACGGCGGCGGCCACGAGCTGGTTGATCAGGAACGGGCCCTGGCCCAGGTGGCGGGCCATGGCCAGACCGGTGCGGATGGTGCGGACGGCGGCGTCGGTCTGCCCCTCGACGATCTCCAGCCGCGCCTTGATGGCGAGCAGGTTCGCCCACGTCCGCAGCCCCTGCGCGTCAGGCAGCAGGATCTCGACGGCGTTCTCGCGCTGCTCGGCCCACGGATACGCCCAGTCGCACTCGGCTCGCAGGGCGGCAATGTCGAGCAGGGCGAGCCGGCCGGACCACTGGTCGACGAGCTGGCGGGCCTCGGCCTTCGGGAACTCGTCCAGCGGCTTCTCGAGCCATTCGGAGCCCTTGACAATCCCGGCGAGCGCCTCGTCCTTCATCTCCCAGACCAGCCGCAGATAAATGGGCGCCGCGTCGCCGGGGTTGCGGTCGGGCTCCAGCGGCAGCAGGCGGTAGGCCAGCGCCGGCCTCGGGGCGGCGGCGGGGCTGAGGGTGATCGCCAGCGGCTCAAACGTCTTGCCCGTGCGGTTGAGCTGGCTCAGCCGCTGGGCGTGGGCGGGTGGGCTCAGCAGCGACAGGGCCAGCAGGCCGGCCAGGGCGACGGCGAGCGGGCCGCGCGGGGCGGGGGGACGACGATCATCGGTCATGGGTCGCGGGCTCCAGGGTCGGGGTTCCGGGGCAGGATCATGGCGAACACGGGCGCAGGCCGGGGCCGGCGCGCAGGGCGAGTCGGGGCCTGCGCGACGGGCGGCCGGACGGCGTCGAGGGGCGGCCGGCGGGGGGCCGGGCCGCGGGTCAGAGGTCGAGCCAGGCGGCGTTCGAGCGGGCGCGGAGCGGGGTCAGCTCGTGCGTCGCGTCGGGGTCGGGCGGGCCGGGGGGCACGTCCTCCGTCGAGGGCCGGGCGCCCAGCGTCTCGGGGTGCCGCGAGAGCACCAGGTACGACGACGCGGCCGGCGGTCCCCTCGACCGTGATCCCTTCGGCGTCCG
>CAZUZD010000476.1:0-3849 GCA_964624465.1 uncultured Isosphaeraceae bacterium | reverse complement strand
TCTGCTTCTTGTGCTTGTAGTTGTACTCGGTCGCCTTGGTCGGGGCCTCGCGGTAGCTGACCTTGGGCATGCCGACCTGGCACTCGACCTTGTACTCGCGCTTGATGCGCTCGACGTAGATCTCCAGGTGCAGCTCGCCCATGCCCGAGATGATCGTCTCGGAGGTTTCCTTGTCCTGGTGGACGCGGAAGGTCGGGTCTTCCCGCATGAACCGGCTCAGCGCCTTGGCGAGCTTGTCCTGGTCGGCCCGCTTGGTCGGGCTGATGGCCAGGTCGATGACCGGCTCGGGGGCGAAGATGCTCTCGAGCGAGTAATTGATCGACTCGTCGCAGTAGGTGTCGCCGGTGGCCGGCTCGATGCCCATGACGGCGACGATGTCGCCGGCGCCGGCCGAGTCGATGTCTTCCTTGTCGTCGGCGTGCACGCGCAGGATCCGGCTGATGCGGCCCTTCTTGCGCTGGCGGCTGTTGTAGTAGAACTTGCCCTTCTCGAGGGTGCCCTGGTAGATCCGCACGTAGGTGATCTGGCCGAACGGCTCCTCGACGAGCTTGAAGGCCATGGCCACCAGCGGCTCCTTGGGGTCAGCCGACAGCGGCGTCTCCGCCATGCCGTCGCTGTTGTCCTTGGCCGTGATGTTGCGGTCCAGCGGGCTGGGCAGGTAGCGGGTGACGGCGTCGAGCAGGCACTGCACGCCCTTGTTCTTGTAGGCCGAGCCGACGAGCACGGGGCAGATCGAACTGGCGATCGTGCCCTCGCGGAGCGTCTTGTGGATCAGCTCCAGGGGCACTTCCTGCTCCTCGAGCAAGAGCTCCATGATCTCGTCGGAGACCATCGAGAGGGCCTCGAGCATGCCCTGGCGGGCGCGGTCGGCGGCCTCCTGGAGGTGGGCCGGGATCGGCTCGCGGCGGACCTTGTCGCCCTTCTCGCCGTCGAAGTAGACGGCCTCGCGGGTGATCAGGTCGACGACGCCCTCGAAGTTGGCCTCGCTGCCGATCTGGATCTGGATCGGGACGGTCGTCAGGCCGAGCTTGCTCTCGAGCTGGCTGATGACGTTGTTCGGGTTGGCGCCGGTGCGGTCCATCTTGTTGATGAACGCCAGCCGGGGCACGTTGTACCGCTTCATCTGGCGGTCGACGGTGATCGACTGCGACTGCACGCCGGCGACGGCGCAGAGGACCAGCACGGCGCCGTCGAGGACGCGGAGCGAGCGCTCGACCTCGACGGTGAAGTCGACGTGGCCGGGGGTGTCGATGATGTTGATCTTGGTGTCATCCCAGGCGACGGTGGTGGCCGCCGAGGTGATCGTGATCCCGCGCTCCTTCTCCAGCTCCATGTGGTCCATGGTCGCGCCTTCGCCCCGGACCTCCTTGACGGAGTGGATCTTCCCCGAGTAGTAGAGGACCCGCTCGGTCAGGGTCGTCTTGCCCGAGTCGATGTGGGCCGAGATCCCGATGTTGCGGACGAAACGAAGGTCTTCCATCGGATTGGTGGGGCTCAAGAAGGGAACAGGGGCCGGGATTGGGCCCGTGTCGGGGTCCAGTCGGGCGGAGCGAGTCGGAGTACGTCGGGAGTCACGCCGGGGGGGCGAGCGACCGGCCGTCACCGCCGGGATTGCGGAGGTCTCGGGGGTCGTCACACCGGGGGAGCGCACCGTGGGGTGCCGGGCCCTGGGCGAGCGATCAACCTCGCCAGGGTCGCGATGGGCGGCGCAAGTGGGGGAGAGCCCAGGGGGCCGGATCGCGCGAGCGTCACATCCTATCAGACTCCCGCCAGGGGTTCAAGCTCAGGCGGCGGCCCCGCGCAATCGCTCCATTCCTTACAACGCTCGCCTCCGCCCGGGGGTTCGGGGGGCTGGGCCGATTTCGTGGGGTGGCGGGGTCACGCCGGCGCCCGATCGCGGTACGATCAGGTCTCAAGATGGGCTCGGCCCCGCGGAGCCGCCCCGGAGCGTCGGGGGCCGGCCGCGGCGGGCACGGCCCGGGACGCGGCGGTGAGACCCCCACGGCGATGGACCAGATCTGGGCCCCCTGGCGCGCGCAGTACATCCAGGAGTCGTCGGGCCCCCGGCCGGGCGACCCCGGCTGCTTCCTCTGCCGCGGCCTGGCGGCCGACCCGGCCGACGACCGGGCCAACCTGCTGGTCTGGCGCCGGGAGGCCTCGGCGGTGTTCCTGAACCGGTACCCCTACAACAACGGGCACCTGCTGGTGGCCCCGCTGGTGCACCACGGCACCCTGGGGGAGCTGGAGGGCCGGGCGCTGGCCGAGCCGCTCGAGACGGTGCGGCTCTGCGTGGCCGCGCTCGACCGCCTGCTGCGGCCCCAGGGGTACAACGTGGGCCTGAACCTCGGCAGGTCGGCCGGCGCCGGCCTGCCCGGCCACCTGCACTGGCACATCGTGCCCCGCTGGGACGGCGACACGAACTTCATGCCCGTACTCGGCGGCACCAAGGTGATTGTGGAGAGCCTCGAAGGCTTTTATGATCGATTTCGGGATGAGCTCATCGGACCGGGATGACGCCCCGGGCCGCCGTCCTGGCGTCGCGACCCGCGACGCGGGCGGCCGGTGGCGAGTCTGGACTCCCGTCGCGCACTAGTAGATCGCTATAAAGGTCGGTTGCATGCTCATCTCCATCATCCGGGCCCTGTTCATCCTGGTGGCGTCGGGCCTCGCCGCCCGGATGGCCAAGCTCCTCGGCGGCAGCACCACGGTCAATCCGGCCCTGATCTTCGTCGGCATCATGGTGGCGGCCGTGCTGGTCGTCATCTTCGACCTGATCACCCCCCGCAAGAAGATCCAGACGATCTCGGCGGTCTACTTCGGCCTGATCGTGGGGCTGATCCTCAGCAGCCTGCTCCAGACGGCCATCGAGCCGACCCTGGCGCTGCTGGAGGGCAACACGCTCAGCGGCGTCCGCTCGGTGGTCATCGGCCTGCTGACGATCGCCATCTGCTACGTCTGCGTGAGCCTGCTGCTCCAGACCAAGGACGACTTCCGGTTCATCATCCCGTACGTCGAGTTCGCCCGCGAGGTCAAGGGCGCCCACCCGCTGGTGCTGGACACCTCGGTGGTCATCGACGGCCGGATCGCCGACGTGGCCGACACCCGGATCATCGACCAGCCGATCGTGGTGCCGCGGTTCGTGCTCCTGGAGCTCCAGGCGATCGCCGACAGCGCCGACAAGCTCCGCCGCAACCGCGGCCGCCGCGGCCTCGACATCCTGAACCGGATCCAGAAGGCGCCCGGCATCGACGTCAAGATCCACGAGGGGGACATCCCCGAGCTGGCCGGCATCCGCGAGGTCGACCAGCGCCTGGTCGTGCTGGCCAAGCACCTCGGCGGCAAGGTGGTCACCAACGACTACAACCTGAACAAGGTCGCCAAGCTCCAGGGCGTCGAGGTGATCAACCTCAACGACCTGGCCAACGCCCTCAAGCCGGTGGTGCTGCCGGGCGAGAACCTGATCGTGAAGCTGATCCGCCGCGGCGAGGAGCCGGGGCAGGGCGTCGGCTACCTCGACGACGGCACGATGGTCGTCGTCGAGCAGGGGGTGCACCACCTGGGCGAGATGGCCCGGATGACCGTCACCAGCGTGCTCCAGACCAGCGCCGGCCGGATGATCTTCGGCCGGCTCGACGGCCTGATCGGCCCCACCCCCGGCCCCGGCGGCCCCGCCCGCGCCCCCCAGGGCGCCGGCCCAGGGCCTGGCCCGGGTCCCGACGTCCCGAGCCGCGGCCCCGACGGCCGCGATCGCTGAGCGGTCGCCCGGCCGCGGCCCACACCCGCCAAGAGGACGGCCTCCGGACCCGGCCCGGCGGATTGACCTTCCCCACGAATGGTGGGCGCGCCCTG
>CAZUZD010000475.1:0-3877 GCA_964624465.1 uncultured Isosphaeraceae bacterium | reverse complement strand
GGCCGGCTTGGGCGGGGCTGGCTTGGGCGCGGGCGTGGGCTCCGGCTCCGGGGCCGCGGCGGTGGTCCAGGACTCCGACTGGGTGCGACCGTCGAGTTCCTGGGCCAGGGCGGCGTAGTCCTCGGCGCCACGGCTGGTGGGGGCGTACTGGAAGATCGACTGGCCGAAGCTCGGGCACTCGGCGAGCCGGATGTTGCGGCGGATCCGGGTCTGGAACAGCCGGGCGTGCGCCCAGGGGGCGTTGGCCCGCTTGGGTCCGGTGAAGTACGTCTCCAGGTCGTCGATCACCTCGCCGCCGAGTCGGGTGCCCGATTCGTAGAGGCAGAGCACCACGCCGGCCACCTTGAGGTCGCGGTTGACCCGCTTGGAGACCAGGTGGATCGTCTCCAGCAGCTTCGAGAGCCCGTGCAGGGCCAGGAAGTGCGCCTGCAAGGGGATGAGCACCTCCTTGGCGGCGCACAGGGCGTTGAGCGTGAGGATGCCCAGCGACGGCGGGCAGTCCATCAGCACGTAGTCGTACGATTCGAGCTCGGCGTCGAGCTGGTCGCGGAGGATCATCTCGCGGCCGACGGTGCCGATCAGCTCGACCTCGGCGGCGGCCAGGTCGATGTGGCTGCCGCAGACGTGGAGGTTCGGGGCCACCTGGTGGCGGATCTCGTTGAGCGGCATGCCCTGGGTCAGCACGTCGTAGAGCGACGGCCCCGAGCGGCCCGGCAGCAGGCCCAGGTGCAGGGTGGCGTGCGCCTGCGGGTCGAGGTCGAGCACCAGGGTCCGGAACCCCAGATTGGCCAGCGCGGCGGCGAGGTTGACGGTGGTCGTGGTCTTCCCCACGCCCCCCTTCTGGTTGAGGATCGCGATCCGGCGCATGGACGGGTTCCCTCCCTGGCAATCGAGGCCCCGGTCGGTCGCGGCGACGACCTGACCCGGTACCCCCTCGGCGACTCCGGCCGACTGGCGCGGGAGTGTAAAACAGGGATCGGTCGGCGCGAAGCCGGAGTTGGAGCCCCGGACGCTCGCCGCGCCGATTTGGCCCTAGCGCTCCAGGATCACGACCAGCTCGTCGTGCGCCCCGGCGTGCCCCGGCAGGTTCAGCACGACCGCCGAACGGACCCCCCAGCCCTCGGCGCTGAAGCGGTTCAGCGCGTCCTCGAGCTTGGCCGGGTCGAACCGGGTCGTGAACCCCATGTCCTTGTGCATGATCACCTTGTACTCGAGCCCCTGGCGGGCGCCCGCCTGCGGGGCCGTCGCGACCGGCGCGGTCACGGCCGCCGTCGCCGCGGTGGCGGGCGCGGTCGGCATCGGGGCCGAAGGCTCGGAGACCCGGGCGGTGGGCAGCTCGAAGGGAATCGGGCCGTCGCCCAGCGCAATCGCCTCCCGCGCGGCCGGGCCAGGGGCCGGGGCCGGGGCTGGGGTGCCCGGCACCTGGAGCCCGGCCCCGCAGTGGGGGCACTTGATGCGCTTGCCGGCGAACTCGTCCTTCGCCTTCAGGAACTGCCCGCAGACGCAGAGCACCTCGATCGCCATGGCAACGTCCCCCTACACCGGCGGAGAGCGGCGGCAGCCCGGGACTCCCCGCGGCCCGTCGCCGGGGGCGACGGCGGCCGGGGGCAGACGTACCGGCCAGCTTACTCCGGGGAACCGGCCGTGCCAGGGGGGACCGGCCGGTCGTCGGGGTGGACCGATCAGAGGATCGGGTTCGGCTCGGGCTCCGCCGCGACCGGCGCGAGTTGCTCGATCCCGATGCGGTCGCAGAAGTCACCGAACGCCTCGTCGGGCAGCCGCTCGGCCTTGAACCGCGACAGCACCGGCGCCAGCTCCTCGACGATCTGGCCGAAGGGCACGTAGTCCTTGAAGATCGCGTTCAGGCGGTCCCCCTGGGTGCGGCCGCCCAGGAAGATCGTGTAGGTGCCGGGCTCGTTGCCGCCGTCCTCGGTCTTGGTCGCCGAGCGGCCGACCAGGCCGATGTCGCTGTTGTAGGGCCGGGCACAGCCGTTCGGGCAGCCGGTCATGCGCACTGTGAACCGCTCGTTGGCGAGGCCCTGCCGCTTCAGCTCGGTCTCGAAGCTGTCGAGCAGCTCGGGCAGGGCTCGCTCGGCCTCGGTGACCGCCAGACCGCAGGTCGGCAGCGCCGGGCAGGCCATCGCCCAGCGGCGGACGGTGGAGACCTGCTCCACGGTCGCGATCCCGTACTCGGTCAGCCAGCGCTCGATGTCGGCCTTCCAGCTCGGTTCCAGGTCGATGAGCAGGATCGACTGCTGGCAGGTCAGCCGCGCCGAGGTGCCATACTTCTCGAAGAAGGCCCGCAGGCCGCTCAGGAGTCGCAGCGAGCCCACGTCCTGGAGCCGCCCGCACTCGACCGGCAGGCCGAGCGACAGCTTGCCGTCCCCCTGCTCCTCCCAGCCCAGGTGGTCGCAGACCTCGTGGACGTGGAGCGCGCGGGCCTCGTGCAGCGGCGTGCCGAGGTACTCGGCGACCTTGGCCCGGAAGGCGTCCATGCCCCAGTCGTAGACCAGGTACTTGAGCCGGGCCCGCTTGCGGTCGGAGCGGTTGCCGAAGTCGCGAGTGACCTTGAGGATCGCCTCGCCGACCCGGAGCACGTCGGCGCGCGGGATGAAGCAGAGCGCCTGGCCCAGGGCGGGGAACGTCTTGCCCGCGCTCGGGGTGGTTCCCAGGCCGCCCCCGATCAGCACGTTGTAGCCGACGAGCTCGCCGTCCTCGACCACACCCAGGTAGCCCAGATCGTTGGCGAAGACGTCGGTGCAGTTGTCGTCGGGCAAGGCGAAGGCGGTCTTGAACTTGCGGGGCATGTAGGCGCGGCCGTAGATCGGCTCGACCGTGTCGTCGCCGGCGGTGGGCACCAGCGCGGGCCCCGGCTTCGGCAGCGCCGGGTCGACGATCTTCTCGCCGTCGAGCCAGATGTCCCAGTACGAGGAGGACCTCGGGGCGAAGTGGCTGACGAACGCCTCGGCGTCGGCCTGCATGGCGTCGCGGATGCCGTCGCGGATCGCCGCCGGGCACGACAGCACGTTGCGCTCGACGTCGCCGCAGGCGGCCAGAGTCGTCAGCAGGGCCCCGTTGATGGCCCGGATCGTCGCCTTCAGGTCCTGCTTCAACACCCCGTGGAGCTGGAACGCCTGTCGGGTCGTGATCCGGAGCGTGCCGTTGCCCACGGTGCGGGCCAGGTGATCGTGCGCCAGGTACTGCGCCGCTGTGAGCCGGCCGCCCGGGATCCGGGTCCGGACCATGAACGAGTACGCCTTGTCCTGGCCCTCCCGGCGGCGGGCCGCGCGCTCGTCGCGGTTGTCCTGCTGGTAGGTGCCGTGGAACTTGAGGATCGTCGCCGCATCCTCGCTGATGTGCGACTGCTCGGCGGCGAACTCCTGCGGCAGCACGCCCCGCAGGTACTCGCTGGCCAGCTTCAGAGTCTCGACCTTGCTCGGCTTGCCCGGACCCTTGCCATCCATCGCGACCCGGCTCCCTGGCGACCCCCGCACTGGCGGCAGATCGGCATCTTCACAATCTTGCGGTGTGAACTGAAGATTCGGCCTCACATTGTAGCCGGACGCCCCGGTGCGATCAACCGGCGGGGTCGGAGGCGGGGCGCTGTGCGGGGCCCGGACTGCGGGGTAGACTGGCAGGCGGTGGCGGGGGATCTCGCGGGGAGGCACACGTGTCCTACGACGGCGGCTATCAGCTCGAAGGCCCCAAACCCGCCCGCATGTACGAGGTCTTGCTGCCCAAGAAGCTGGGGTACTACGGCAAGATCGAGCAGGTCCTCCAGGAGCTGTTCCAGGAGTCGGCGATCCGCGATGTGCCGTTCGTGAAGCACACGATCGCGGAGCGGCGGCGCCGGGACCCGAACTTCGACGACCAGAGC
>CAZUZD010000474.1:0-3878 GCA_964624465.1 uncultured Isosphaeraceae bacterium | reverse complement strand
GGCTGCCGCGGAGGAACTGGATCTTGCCGAGCTCACCCTTGTCGTACAGGTCCTTCACGAACAGGTATTCGCGGCTGTAGACGACGGTCTCCATCATCATGTAGACCTTGCCGCTCGACCGCTGGGCCGCCACGATCTGGCGGCACTCCTCGATCGAGGTGCCCATCGGCACGGTGCACGCCACGTGCTTCCCGGCGTTGAGCGCCTCGATCGACATCCAGGCGTGGTCGGGGATCGGGCTGTTGATGTGGACCGCGTCGATCTCCGGGTCCTTCAGCATCTCCCGGTAGTCGGTGTACAGGCCCTTGCTGATGCCGTACTTCTTGCCGACCTCCTCGACGCCCTTGCGGTCGCGGCGGCAGAGGCCGGCGATCTCGGCGCCCGGGTACGCCTGATAGATCGGGATGAACTCGGCCCCGAAGCCGAGACCGATGATCGCCACGCGGATCGGTTTGTCATTGGCCATGGATCGGACGACTCCTCGGGCCCGGCGCTGGCGTGGAGTGGCGAGATCGAGCCGGAACGGAGGGCTGGCTCGGACGGGAAAGGGGTCTCGCCGCCCGCCGGGCGGATGCCCTGCAAGATAGACGGGGTCGGCCCCGGCTGCAAGCCGCCCGGCCAGCCCGCATGCTTGACCCCGGGGCGGCGCCCGGCGGATCATGGCGGGTGGTCGCCCGGACGCCTGGCAGCCCTGCAACTCCGAGGAGGGCTTGATGCCGCAACTCGAGACTGGGACGAACCCGCCCGCACCCCCGGCGGGCCTGTCGTCCCAGCGCATCGACGACCTCAGCACTCGCGTCGCCGCCGTCTGGATCTGGACCGTGCTGTTCGGTGTCAACGGCGGGCTTTCTTACAGCATGTCGCAAGGCCTCGGGCTCCAGAACAATCCCATGCTCCTGAATGCTGCCTTCCGGGGCGGCGGTGGCCTTACGGGCCCCGGACCGGGTCTGGAGTGGATCGCGCTGGCAATCCCCGTGTTCTCGCTCTCGGGAATCGTCGCGAGCCTCGCGGCCTGGGGCTGCCTCTACCTGTACTTCTCGCTGTTCCTGCTGCCGCTGGTCCTGAGCCACGAACCTGTGCCGCCCGACCCCAGGCGGCGACGAATGGCGGCCTCGGCCCTCCGGCGGACGTACCTGCTGACGATCGTCGCCGCCGGGTGCCGGCTCTTGCCCGACCTGCTGCCGTACCTCATGATCCTCGTGCCCAGCGCCTGAACCCCGGACGCCGCCTGTGACGGCGACGCCAACGATTCCCCGCGAGCCCCCAGCCAGCCATGAGCCCGAAGTCCACCAGGTCCCCGGTCCGCGTCGCGATCCTCGGTGCCGGCGCCGTCAGCGACTACCACCACGTCCCCGGCATCAAGCTCGACCCCCGCGCCGTCGTGGTGGCCGCCTGTGACTCCGACCCGGCCCTGCTGGAGAAGCGGAAGGCCGAGTGGGGCCTGGAGCGGGTCACGACCTCCTACGAGGAGCTCTGCGCCGCCGACGATATCGACGCGGTGATCATCGCCACCCCGAACTTCACCCACCGCGACATGGCCGTGGCCGCTGCCCGCGGTGGCAAGCACGTCATGTGCGAGAAGCCCCTGGGGCTGAGCGCCGGCGAGGTGCAGGAGATGTACGACGCCTGCCAGCAGGCCGGCGTCGTCCACATGACCGCCTTCACCTACCGGTTCGCCCCGTCGATGCGGTACCTGCGGCACCTCCTCAAGTCGGGCGCCCTGGGCACCCCCCGGCACTTTCGCTCGCAGCGGTTCCTGGACTGGCCCGAGACGAGCTGGGGCTGGCGCCAGTACAAGGACAAGGCCGGCGCCGGCGACCTGTTCGACATGACGATCCACCGGATCGACTTCGCCATCGACCTGCTCGGCCCGCTCGAGGCCGTCTGCGGCGCCGTGGCCCGGTTCACGCCCCGCGACGTCACCGCCGACGGCCGGTCCTGCCCGCCCTCGGAGGTCGACGACTGGTCGGCCCTGCTGGGCACCTTCCGCAGCGGTGCCACCGGGGTCTGGGAAGGCACGACCCTGGCCAAGGGATACGGCCGCAACGGCTTCGGCCACGAGTGGGCCGAGGTCAACGGCTCCGAGGGCAGCGCCGTGTACCGCCTGCATGAGCCGAACATCATCCTGCTCGGCAAGACCGGATCGGACCTGACGCCCGTCGAGGTGCCGACCGAGTTCCTCAAGCCCAGCGGCAGTCCCCGTGATCCCTCGCAGGGCGCCCCGGCCACGGTCTTCCGCTATGACCTGACCTGGGAATTCATCTCCGCCATCGTCGAGGGCCGTCCCGCCGTGCCCAGCTTCGCCGACGGCCTCAACGCCCAGACGGTGGCCGATTCGGTCCTCCAATCGTTCGAGCGGCGTGCCTGGGTGCCCATCCCCGACCCGGCCGTCTGAGATCGCCAGCCTTCCGATCGTGCAGGGGCGGGGCCGCTGTTCGGACGGTCCCGCCCCTTCGCACTGGTGGGCCCGGGTCGAACGGATCGGGCGCACGGTTTGCCGGTCCGGCCGGCGGTCAGGTGGGAATCCGTCCTCGGGAGGGTGCACTGATGGATCGCTGCGAGGTCTGCGGCAACGAGTACGAACTGGCCTTCGAAGTCATCACGGCCGGCCAGCGCCACGTCTTCGACTGCTTCGAGTGCGCCATCCACCGGCTGGCCCCGATCTGCGAGCGCTGCGGCTGCAAGGTGGTCGGACACGGTGTGGAGGCCCACCGCAAACTCTACTGCAGCGCGCACTGCGCGCGGGAATCCGGCGTGGCCGGTGTCTCCGATCGCGTCTGATCCGGGCCTCGCAGCCGGGGCTGGTCGCGACGGCAGCCTTTTCCCGACCGAGCTGCGAGCGATAGGATCGGACGTCCGACCGCGGCCGTGGAGTCCCGGGGAATGGTGCAGACGATGAGCGGGCGGCGAGCCGATCCCTACCATTACGAGGTCATCGTCATCGGCGCCGGGCACGCCGGCCTGGAGGCGGCCCTGGCCAGTGCGCGCCTGGGGCGTCGCACCGCGCTGCTGACCTTGAATGCCGATTCGGTGGGCCAGATGAGCTGCAATCCGGCCATCGGCGGGGTGGCCAAGGGCCAGATCGTGCGCGAGGTGGATGCCCTCGGCGGCGCGATGGGCCGGCTCGCCGATGCGGCGGGCCTGCAATTCCGGCTGCTGAACCGGGGCAAGGGCCCCGCCATGCACAGCCCCCGGGCCCAGTGCGACAAGAAGCAGTATGCCCGCCTGGCCAAGCATCTGGTGGAGTGCCAGCCGAATCTGACGCTCCGCCAGGAGATGGTCGAGGGCCTGGTCGCCTCCGACGGCCGCGTCCAGGGGGTCCGCGTCCGGGGCGATGCCATTTATCGGGCCGAGGCGGTCGTGGTCACGACCGGGACGTTCCTTCAGGCCCTGATGCACACCGGCGAGACGAAGACCGAGGGCGGTCGCGCGGGTGACGTGGCGGCGCGCGGGCTGTCCAGGAGCCTCCGCGACCTTGGCTTCGAGCTGAAGCGGTTCAAGACCGGGACGCCGATGCGGCTCAACGGCCGCACCATCGACTTCACCGGCCTGGATCTTCAGCCGGGCGATGCCGTGCCCGTGCCCTTCTCGTTCCTGACCGACCGGATCGTCGCCGACCAGATGGTCTGCCACTCCACGAGCACGAACCCCGCCGTCCACGACCTGATCCGGGCCAACCTCGACCGGGCGCCCATGTACTCGGGGCAGATCGACTCGACCGGCCCCCGCTATTGCCCGTCGATCGAGGACAAGGTCGTCAAGTTCGCCGACCGGACCGGCCACCAGATCATCCTGGAGCCCGAGGGGCGGGACACGCTCGAATACTACTGCAACGGCATCTCGACCAGCCTGCCCCGCGACGTGCAGGACGTGATCGT
>CAZUZD010000473.1:0-3900 GCA_964624465.1 uncultured Isosphaeraceae bacterium | reverse complement strand
GTCGAGGAACATGTACTCGGAGCACGGGTTCGACGAGTTGATCGGCGCCGTGTTCGGGCAGGTGTGCCAGTGCTGGATCGTGTCCTCGTACTGCAGGCCCGGGTCGCCGCAGAACCAGGTGCCCTCGGAGATGCTGCCCATCAGCTTCGAGGCCGGGTACGTGTCCATCGGCCGGCCGGTGGTGACCGAGCGGGTGGTCCAGTCGCCGCCGTTCTCGACGGCCCGCAGGAACGCGTCGGTGACCCGCACCGTCAGGTTCGCGTTCTGGAACATCACCGAGCTGTAGGCCTCGCCGTTGAAGTTGGCCTCATACCCGGCGCGGATCAGGGTGTGGGCCTTCCGCTCCTCCTTGGCCTTGCACTCGATGAACTCGAGGATGTCCGGGTGCCAGATCTTGAGCGTCTGCATCTTGGCCGCGCGCCGGGTCTTGCCGCCCGACTTCACGACCGAGGCGACGGCGTCATAGACCCGCATGAAGCTGACCGGGCCCGAGGGGCGGCCGCCGCCGGAGAGCTTCTCGCGGCTGGAGCGGAGCTGCGACAGGTCGGTGCCGGTGCCGCTGCCGAACTTGAAGAGCATCGCCTCGCTGTGCGCGAGCTTCATGATGCTCTCCATGTCGTCGGAGACGCTCTGGATGAAGCACGCCGAGCCCTGCGGGTACTTGTACGCGCTCTCGGCCCGCACGATCGTCCGCGTCTCGGCGTCCCAGCGCCAGTTGTTGGCCGGGCCCTCGATGCCGTAGCGGTGGAACAGGCCGACGTTGAACCACACCGGCGAGTTGAACGAGCCGTACTGGTGCAGGCAGAGCGCCGTCAGCTCGTCGTAGAAACGGTCGGCGTCCCCCTCGGTGGCGAAGTAGCCGTCCTCGCGGCCCCAGTCGGCGATCGTCCGGGTGACCCGGTCGATGAGCTGGCGGACGCTGCCCTCGCGCTCCGGCGTGTTGACCTCGCCGTAGAAGTACTTGCTGACGACCACGTTGGTGGCCAGCTGGCTCCACGAGGCGGGGATCTCGCACTCGGTCTGCTCGAAGATCACCCGCCCGCGCTCGTCCTTGATCGCGGCCGTGCGGCGATCCCACTCGACCTGGTCGTACGGGCTGACCCCCTCGGTGCTGAAGACGCGGGGCACGCTCATGCCCGCTCGCGCCCCACCCTTGCGGGCCTGACCGACTCCCGTCCCCGTGGCCTTCTCGCCGACCGTTGCCATGGCGCCGTCCCTTTGCGTGTCCGGATCGTCCGTCTTCTGAACGCCTGTCCCTGCTGAACGATTGTCCTACCGCAGGGCCCCGATCTCTGCAAGCGAAAAACTCGCCGGCGGAGTCATTCCCGGGCCCCGGGCCCGACACTTCGCTGACTGCTGGCCCCAATCCATACGTCGCAAGAGACGAACCGGGATAGGCTTGCGACGCGGGGCGGATGCCGGCCCCGACGAGGGCGATGTCCGTCGGAGGGTGTGACCAGGATTTATTCTATCGCGCGGTTCAAGATGGGGAAGCGGTGAAAATTGCGGGGTCAAGGTGTTCTGGATAGGAAAGCCTTGCCGGGCCAGGAGTTCGCGACCTGCGCCGGCCCGTGAGCTTTTCTTCCCTGGGGATCGGGGCCGGGCGGGGGGCCGCTTGATGCCCGGAAACGCGAACCGGACCGCCCCGGGACGCCTGGGAGGGCGCTCGGGACGGTCCGGTCTGGGTCCGGTGTGCGGGTCCGGCCGGTGCTGCGGGGCGCCGGCCGGGTGAATCAGCCGCGGATCGCGGTGATCTGCACGGTGGTGTAGGTCTGGCGGTGGCCGCGGCGGCGGCGCATGTTCTTGCGACGGCGGAACTTCTGGATGATGATCTTCTTGCCGCGGAAGGTGTGCAGCAGCTTGCCGATGACCTGGGCGCCCTCGACCGTCGGGCTGCCGATGCGGGGGGCCGCGTCGGTGCCGGCGATCAGCAGGACCTTGTCGAAGACCAGTTCGGTGCCGTGGGCCCCCTCGAACCGGTCGAGCTGGACCCGGTCGCCCTCGCGGACCCGGTACTGGTGGCTGCCGCTCTCGAAAATGGCGTACATGACGTCGTTCGTCCGTGTCGTTGCGCCCGCGCCGGCACGTCGAACCGGCCACCGACTCCCGTCGGGGGTGGTTCCTTCAGTCCGGGGAGCTCGACATCACGCCGGTATCCGGGATCGGGATCGCTTCCCGATGCTTGCTGCCGGGGCCCCTGGCGGAACGGAACACTCTAGCA
The DNA here is from genome assembly GCA_964624465.1 of uncultured Isosphaeraceae bacterium. Taxonomy (GTDB): domain Bacteria; phylum Planctomycetota; class Planctomycetia; order Isosphaerales; family Isosphaeraceae; genus CAZUZD01. The sequence continues at coordinate 1,679 of CAZUZD010000473.1, read as the reverse complement.
GACCCGCCCCCGGGCGCGAAGCGGGCAACGGCGGGCCGGTCGGGCGAACCGCGACCCGGACGAGCCGCTCGGCCGAGTCACCCGCCGGGCGACCCAGGCAGGGAACCTCGGAACTGCTTGGATGGCAGGGCGGGGGCGGCTGGAAACGGAGCCGACCCCGCCGGGCTCGCGGGGAGGGGGGGGGGGGGGGGGTGCCGGGGCGGGGGGGGGGCGGGGGGCGGGCGGGCGGGGGGGGGGGGGGGGGGGGGGGGGGGGGGCGCCCCCCAGGAGCCGCACCTCGGTGTTGGCGGCGTCGAAGCACTCCAGGTGGAGGTGCTCGGCGGGGGCCTTGTCGTCGTGGCGGATCTGGACGACCAGGTCGGCCTCGGCCTCGATCCGGGTGATCTCGGTCCGCTTGCGGTTATTCAGGTAGGTGGCGACAGCCGAGCAGACGGTGATGTTCACCCGGCGGACGTCGGTGCGGTGCGCCGCCAGGGCGAGCAGGCGCATCACGTCGATCGACATGCTCTCGGCGGTCTTGACCACGCCGGCGCCCGAGCACTGGCCGCAGTCCTCGTAGACCGAGCGCTTGAGGCTGGGCCGGATCCGCTGCCGCGTCATCTCGATGAGCCCGAACTGGCTCATGCGGAGGATCTTGGTGCGGGCCCGGTCGCGGCGGACGGCGTCGCGCAGGGCGCGTTCGACCCCGCGGCGGTGCTTCTCGTCGCGCATGTCGATGAAGTCGTTGACGATCACGCCGCCGAGGTCGCGGAGCCGGAGCTGGCGGGCGATCTCCTTGGCGGCGCGGAGGTTCATCTCGTACGCCGTGCGCTCGGCGTCGTCCTCGACCCGGAAGTTGCCGCTGTTGACGTCGATGGCCACCAGGGCCTCGGTCGGGTCGATCACGATCGAGCCACCGCCGGGCAGGTCGACCCGCCGGCGCTGGATGCGGGTGATCTCCTCCTCGAGGCCGTACTTGTGGAACAGCGGCACCCGCTCGTCGTAGAACTTCACCCGGCTGACGTACTTGGGCATCACGACCCGGAGGAACTCCTGGGCCCGTTCGAAGGCCTGGGGCTCGTCGATCCAGATCGTGTCGATCTCGGGGGTGAAGATGTCCCGGATCGTGCGGATGATCATGTCCGACTCCTGGTAGATCGGAGCCGGCGCCTTGCTCTTGCGGATCCGCTTGAGGATCACCTTCCAGAGCCGGAGCAGGTAGGCGAGGTCCTTGGCCAGCTCCTGCTTGGAGCGGTCGAGGCCCGCGGTGCGGACGATGAAGCCCAGGCCCTTGGGCGGGTTCAGGGCGGTCATGATCTCGCGGAGCCGGCGGCGCTGGCCCTCGTCGGCGATCTTGCGCGAGACGCCCACGCGGTTCAGCCCGGGCATCAGCACCAGGTAGCGGCCGGGGATGCTGATGTAGGTCGAGAGGGTCGGGCCCTTGGTCCCGATCGACTCCTTGATGACCTGGACGAGCACCTGGTCGCCGCGGCGGAGGATCTCCTGGATCGGCGGCTTGCCGAAGCCGCGCGAGCGCTCGGGCCGCTCGCCGGGGCCGGCGGCGGCGGCGCCACGGCCGGCGGGCTCGGGGCGGTCGCCGCGGTGGGGCCGGGCCTCGACCGGGCCGCGCAGGCCCATCTCGCGCTCCAGCTCCTGGATCTCCTCGACAGCCTTCAGGGGATCCCCCGTCAGCATGGTCC
>CAZUZD010000472.1:0-3931 GCA_964624465.1 uncultured Isosphaeraceae bacterium | reverse complement strand
CGAAACCCGCTTCCGGTAACATCACCCGCGCCCACCATTCGTGGGGAAGGTCAGGCACCCCAGTGTTCGTCAGGCGGCAGGGCCAGATTGAGGTGGTGCCGGGGTGCCCGGGTTCCGCAGAGCGGAGCCCGGATCCCCCGCCTCGGACGATCGAGAACCACGACCTTGCGGAGGCCGCCGTCACGTGGCCACGCTCCGCTCAGGCCACGGCACACGGAAGGAGCCGAGCTCGGGATAGCAGGTCCTCGCGAAAGAAAGATCATCAACCGAGGGGCGACCGGGGTGCCCGGGTTCCGCGTGCGGAGCCCGGATCCCCCGCCTCGGACCGGGATCCCGTGTGCCGTGGTCTGGTGGAGCCTGACCACGACGACGATACACAGGCCCACGGTCCGGGCCGCCGGGTTTTGCTCGAGGGTGTCGAACGGTCAGGATCCGGGGCGGAGCCAGCGGAACAGGGCGGTCAGCAGCGAGAGGACGACCGAGACGACGAGCATCGAGGTCAACGGGGCGTACACGCGCACGCCGGGGCGCTCGATCCGGATGTCGCCCGGCAGGCGGCCGAACCAGGCGAGGGCGCCGGTCCAGGCGACCAGGCCGATGCCCACCAGCAGGATCCCCAGCACGACCAGGATCGGACCGATCGACGGTGGCTCGTTCATGCCGCTGACCCTCATCCGCCTGTAGAGCCGCGAGATCGACCGCCACCGTGGTGGTGCGTCCCGCGGTCAGTCTCCGTGACGACGCACGCCGGGCGGGGGCCGACCGCGGTGGTCGGCGTCCCGTCCGGCGCCATGGTTGCGTCACGTGAGAATACCAGACGCCGGAGCGGTCAGCGACCGGCCTGGTCGGTCGAGCCGGCGCGGGCCAGGGCGACGTCGAGCTGCTTGCGGGCCTCGGGAGCGGCGGGGTCGTTGGGGAAGTCGGCCAGGAGCTTGCGGTAGGTGCCGACGGCGTCGGACCAGCGGCCCTGCGCCTCGTAGACCTTGCCCAGTTCGAGCCGGGCGGCGGCCTGCCAGCGGGGGGCGTCGTAGGTCAGGTCGAGCTTGCTGAACTCGCGCTCGGCGTCGCGGTACCGCCGCTCGAAGAAGTACGTCTCGCCGATCATGAGCTGCGACCGCGCGGCCAGCTCGGTGGCCGGGCCGGCGGCGATGGCGGCCTCGTAGTCGGCGCGGGCCTCGTCGAACCGGGGCACGGCCTGCGACTGCAGGGCCCGGCCGCGGGCGTAGTGCACCTCGGCCAGCTGCGGGAACGCCGGCAGCTTGGCGGTCAGGGCGTTGGCCTCGCCGATCGCGTCGTTCCAGCGCTTGAGGGCGACCAGGCACTGCACGCGACGCAGCCAGGCGGTGCCCCGCCAGGCCGGGGCCTCGGGGGCGGCCAGGGTGGCCAGGGCGGCGAACTCGGGCTCGGCGGCGGCCGGGTCGTCGGCGCGGAAGGCGGCCTCGGCGCGCCAGAACCGGGCGGTGTCGCGGCGGGGGTCGGCGTCCGGCAGAGCCTCGACCAGCCTGGCGAAGGCGACCCGCGCGGCGGCCCAGTCGCTGCGATCGAACCGCAGCCGGCCCAGCAGCTCCAGGGCGTCGCGGGCCACCTCCGGATCGGCCGGCAGGGCGGTCTCGTCGGCGACGAACGGCGCCAGCAGGTCCTCGGCCGTGGTGGCCTCCTTCTCCCGGTAGGCCAGCCGCGCCAGGTCGACGCGGACGCGGGCGGCGCGGGGGCTGGAGCTGTACGAGGCGAACAGCTGCTGGAACGCGGCGTCGGCCTCGGTCTTGCGGCCGGCGTCGCGCAGGGCCCAGGCCCCTTCGGCCAGGGCGGCGTCGCGCGCCGCGGCCTCGGCCGGGGCGAGCTTCAGGTAGGCCTGGAAGGCGTCGGCGGCGTCGGCCGCCCGGCCCGTGCGGGCGAGCAGGCGGGCGCGGGCCAGCAGCGCGGCCGCGGCGTGCGTCGTGCCCGCGTGGGCCGACTCCGCCTCGGTGTACGCCAGCAGCGCCGGATCATTCTGGCCGCCGCGCTCCAGGGCCAGGCCCTTGAGGTACGCGCTCTCGGCGGCGAACTTCCCCTTCGGATCGGCCGACAGCGCGCCGGCGAACGCCTCGGCGGCCTGCGACGGCTGCCCTGCGCCCAGCAGCGACCAGCCCAGGCCCGAGCGCGCCTGCGCCGTCCAGCTCGACGGCGGGCCGTCGGCGATCGGCCGGAACAGGCCGGCGGCCTGATCGTACTGCTTGGCCTTGAGCGCCGACTCGCCCAGCCGCAGCCGGACGCGGACGAGGTCCTCGCTGGTCGGCCAGTCGGCCGCCAGCCGCTCGTAGGCGGCCTGGGCCTCGGTGGCCTGGCCGAGCTCGGAGCGGGCGATGACCAGGAACGCCAGGGCGTGGGCGGCGAACTCCCCCTTCGGCTCGGCGTCGAGATACTGCGTCAGCGGCTCGACGGCCTGGGCGTACTGCCCGGCCTCGAACCGGGCCTGGCCCAGGCTGTAGCGGGCGCTGGCGGCGAACGGGGCCGAGGGGGTGCGGGTCATCTCGACGAGCAGCTCGGCCGCCTTGTCGGGTCGGTCGGTGGCCTTGTAGGAGCGGCTCAGGTACGAGCGGGCGGCCTGCACCAGCTCGGGCTCGGGGCGGTCCTCCTCGAGCACGGCGACCAGCAGCGGGATCGCCTCCTCGTGGCGGTTCTGGTCCTGGAGCGCGCGGGCCTCGATGAGCCGGGCCTCGGGGCGCAGGCGGCTGTTCGGATACTTGGTGCGGAGCTCGGCGGCCAGGGTGCGGGCGACCTCGGGCTCGGGGGCCTTCGGGTCGAGCAGGGCGAGCCGGGCGGCGGCGACCAGCGCGCGGTCGGCCCAGGCGTCGCGCGGGTGGTCCTCGGCGAGCTTGACGTAGCGGGCGCGGGCCTCGGCCGTGCGGTCGAGCTTCGCCAGCGCCTCGGCCGAGCGGAACAGGAGCAGCGGGGTCGTCGGGCCGCTGGTGAACCGGGTCAGCGCGGCGTCCCAGACGGCCAGGGCCTTCTCGGGCTGGTTGCGGGCGTCGAGCCAGAGGCCGCCCAGGTCGTACGAGGCGCGGGCGGCGATCGCCCAGGGGGTCGCCTTGTCGTCGACCAGGGGGTTGAGCAGGGCCTCGGCCTCGTCGGGCCGCTTCAGGGCGATCAGGCTCTCGGCGCGGAGCAGGCGGGCCTCGGCGGCGGCGCTGCTGTTGGGGTTGGTGGCCTCCAGGGCGGCGAAGGCGGCGATCGCCTCGTCGTGCTTGCCGGCGGCGGCCTGGCCCAGGCCGAGCTGCACGCGGGCCCGCTCGGCCCACTCGGAGTTCGGGCGGGCGGCGACCAGGCGCAGGAGCTGCGACGACTCGTCGGCGCGGCCCTGGGCGGCCAGCACGCGGGCGAGGTAGAAGCGGGTGCGGTCGGCCATCGGGCCGTCGGGGTAGCGGGCCAGCGCCGTCTCGTAGGCGGTGCGGGCGCCCTTCAGGTCGCCCAGGCCCAGCCGCACGTCGCCGAGGTACGGCCAGGCGGCGTCGAGGTGGGCGTGGTCGGGGTGATCGCGGAGGAACGCCTCCAGAGCGTCGCGGGCCGCCGGCAGGTCGCGCATCAGGTACGCGGCCTCGCCCAGACGGAACTGCGCGGTGGCGGCGTTGGGGTGCTGGGGGTCGGCCTCCAGGAACGCCTGCAAGTGCTCGCGGGCGTCGCCGTACTTCAGCAGGAAGAGCTTGGCGCGGGCCAGGCCGTAGAGGGCGTCGGCGCGGTCGCGGCCCGGCGGGGCGGCCTTGAGGAACTTCTCGTACTCCTCGGCCGCCAGCTCGTATTGCCGGCGAGCCAGCAGGCCGTTGGCGAAGTTCAGCCCCGCCGGCACCGGCCGGCCCGGGGCCGCCGGCACCTGCGACGCGGCCGGGATGCGCGGGCTGGAGGTCAGGCTCGAGGCCGGCGGCGCGGGGGGCGCGTCGGTCGTGGCGGGCGGCGC
>CAZUZD010000471.1:0-3945 GCA_964624465.1 uncultured Isosphaeraceae bacterium | reverse complement strand
AGCCGAGCAGGTCGACGATGCGGTGGGCCTCCTCCTTGCCGAGGCTGGCGATCAGCGGTTTCATCATTTCCATCGCGGCAAGCAGCTCCAGCCGCCCATCGACAGCTTCGGTGCTCGGAGGCGGGGCCAGGTAGCCTTCAACGGCTTGGCTGGAAGCTTCCTTAGGTTTGCGGCCACGTTTGGCGGGCTTGCCCTGCTTGAGAGCCTCGCGGCTCTTCATCTGCGAACGAGCGGCCGAGAATTGCTGGGGAGTTACATCGATCCCGAATCGATCCTTGATCGTCTCGGATCCGATCGCTGGATTCTCGATCCCTTCGGCTAACATCCGTCGGACCGCTGCCGCCTTGGTGATCGCTTTCTGGCTCGGTTGAGAGTCGACCGCTTCCCGAACTTCTTCTTGCCTGCTGCTGGCTTTCCTGGCCATTCGTGCCTCGTTTTGGAGGATTGATTTGGATGAAGATTTTTATCTTAGAGTGTGAAGCGCAAGGCGGGCAAGTGCCCTTGCATTCGGCCGGTGGTGTACTGATTCGTCGCCTTCCCCACGAATCGAGGGCGCGGGTTGCGGGTTCGGTGATTTTGGCCGCCAACTTGGCCGGGCTCCGGTAGCCCAGCGTCGAGTGACAGCGTTTCCGGTTGTCGAGCACATTGACGTACTCGAGCAGCGGCCGACGAGCTGCATCGTGATCGGCTTCGTGCTCGTGGTAAACCAACTCTCGCTTCAGGATTCAGAGGCTCTCGACCACCGCCTGTCCCAGCCGTCGCCTGTCTCCGGTCCGGGTCGGCTGAGCATTCGCGTTGCATGACGCTGATCTCGCTCCTTGGCCAAACATGCCGAGCGGGGCTCCCGTCGAGTTGCCCGAACCCTCACCGGAGCAAAGCGGCGAGTCTTGAGCCACTTCGAGTATCCATGGGTCAATGGTTTCTGGCCGACGTAAACGCGGTTGTTTGATTCAGTGCGGCACCGAGCTACACTTGTGGATTCTCGCTGCCTCTTGAGCCGGTCTTCCCCCCTACGGGTGACCGTGGACCGGTACTTCCGCACCTGGAGACGAGACGGCACCCTCGATGACCCCATGCGCGAACTGAGCGGCGGTGGACTCCGACGCCGGCTACATGCTTGATGTCCGTCAATGAGAGGCCTGTGTCCCGAGAATTCCGCGGGTATGCACGATCAACCGGCCTGGCGCCGGGATCACTTCTACCCCCGGAGGTCTCGCGTGCTCACCGAGCAACACGGCAAGGGCGGCCAGCTCTGCCGGCAGGCCAGGACCGGGCAGATCCACTGCCCCCTGATCGTCCGGCCGACCAGCGAGGACGTCGTCACGGGGCACGTCGTCGAGGCCCTGCGGCGGCTGAACGCCTACTGGTGGCTGCCGGAGCTCCTCAACACCGCGCTGGGCGACCGACGATTCCGCCGGCAGGTCCACCGGCGGCTCCGGATCGAGCCCTGGGTCAACCAGCCGCTCTACCCCCGGGAGCTGCTCCCGTGGGCCGAAGGGAGCACCCAGGTCGATGTCTGCCTCCGCTGGGAGAACGAACCCACGACGGTGTTCGTCGAGGCGAAGTACGGCTCCGCCGTGGCCGCGACCACCACCCATGGCGACGGGACCCTGGGTTATCCCGCCGATCAGGTCATCCGCAACGTCCGGGTGGGGCTGGCCGCGTGCGGCTACCTGGACGCGCCCGATCCCTTGATCCGCATTCCGCCCCGCGACTTCGTCATGATCCTGCTGGCCCCGACCCGGGGGCATCCCCTGATCGAGCGCTATCGCGACCCCGCGAACGTGCGGGATGCCATCCCGCATGCGGAACGCCTGGTCGGGCTGCCCCGGTCCCCCTGGGTCGGTGAGCTCGGCTACGCCGACGTGATCGAGGTGCTCCGGCGCCAGTCGCGGTGGCTGACCCGGGCCGAACGGTCGATCGTCGAGTCGCTGACCTCCTATCTGGAGTTCAAGCTCGCGAAGCGGCCCGGGCGGTCGAGTTCGTCCTCCTCCAGCGAAACCCCAACCGGGAGTTCACGCGTCTCACCCGGAACCTGAAACACGGGTCCTGATCCCGGAATTCGGGTCTCCTCGACGGCGACTGCCCCACAGGTGTCCATGAGCCGTGGACCCACTGGTGGCCACGCCCCTCGCGATACTCAGCCTGGCTCGACAGCGAACGCGACGGTCCCGGGGGTACGTGACCCGGGCGGTCGCCAGTCGTCAGCCCGGTGAGCAACGAGGGCCGGTCATTTCGATGGAGAAGCGGCGTCAGGAAGCGGATCGGAGGGCACGGCAGAGCCAGCGGCTGGCCCGGACCCTCCGTGTCTTCTTCCTGATCCAGGAGCGGCACGGCTGGAACCTGGATGCCCTGGCCCGGGAGCTGAACTGCTCCCGACGCACGATCCAGCGGGACCTGGATGTCCTGGAGGCCTGCGGCATCCCCTGGTTCTACGACGACCAGCGCTGCTGCTACAGGGTTCGGCCGGGTTATCGACTCCCCCTGGCGGTCCCGACCAGCTCCGGCAAGGTCGGGAGCGATGGTCCGCCCGCCGAGCCAGAGAACGTCGATCCCCCCTCGACGCCCGCGGATCTGGCCGCCTCATCCCCCGACACGGCCGAACGCCTCCTCCAGGAGGCCGAACGCCTGATCCACACCCTCACCGGGTTCTGCCAGACGCTTCGCCAGTCGGCCCCCTCCCCGCCGGGGAGTGGCCAGGGTCGTGCGAAGTGAGGGCGGAAACTCGTGGGAATCTTCGGCTACACCTATGGCAGTGAGTGGCACCTTCTGCGGCTGCTCGCCTGCCATCGCGACGACCTGGACCGTCGCATCGAGGCAGTCATCCCGGGCGGCCGGATCGTGCGCTGGCTCGACCACGCCTATGCCCCCTCGGATGGAGTCGTGCCGGACCGGGGCTGTGCACCCCGGACCCCCGGCGAGGTCGGCCGTCCCCCCCGGCCGCGGCGACTCGACGTCGAGCTCAAGGGCCTGGAGTTCCTCGATCCCGGGACCCGCTCGCGCCTCCAGGGGGACTGGGCCGGCTACTGGCCGCAGCAGGGGAACGTGCCGAACTGGGATGCCGTCGGACAGATCGAGATCGGCGGGATCACGCACTGGCTCCTCGTCGAGGCCAAGAGCCACCTGGCGGAGATCGAGAGCGCGTGCGGGGCCGAGCCGCAGGGGCCGGGCGAGGCGAAGATCCTGGCCGCCCTGGAGCAGACCGCCCATTCCATCGGCTCCGACGTGGATGTCCGCCGCTGGCTCCGACCCTATTACCAGTTTGCCAATCGCCTGGCCGTGGTGGATTTCCTCCGTCGGAGCGCGGTCCCGGCGGTCGCGCTGAATGTCTACTTCCTCGGCGACCGGTTCCCGGAGAGTGATCGAGTCGTCTGCCCCGCCGGCGCTCGCGAGTGGGAACCGACGCTGGAGGCGATGTACGCCCACGTGGGCTGGTCCGGCACGGCGGGGAATCGACTCGGGTCCCTGGTGCATCGGGCGTTCATCCCGGTCCACGGCCGGGACTGAGGCCGGGCTGATCGCGCGGGTAGCCTGCTCGGCCGGCGAGCCTCGACCGTGACGGGGCTCGATTCGCCGGCGAACCTCATCCCGTCCCGGAGGCCCTGCCTTGGCAATCACCGTGCTCTGCACGTCCTGCGGCTGCCGCTCCTCGGCCCCCGACCGGGCCGCGGGCCGGCGGCTGAGCTGCCCGAAGTGCAAGGCGCCGGTCGACGTGCCCGCCCCGGCCTCGACCACCGCCCCGACCGGTCCGGGCCAAGCACGTCCGACGAGCTCCCCACCGCCGCCGCTCTGGCGACTCATCCCCTGCGGAACCTGCGGCCGGCAGATCGCCCCGACGGCCGCCGCCTGCCCGAGCTGCGGGGCCCCGAACACCTGGGTTCACCCGGCAATCGGCCGGTTCGAGCAGGCTGTCGGGTCGTTCCGGAAGACTCCGCCGTTCACCCA
>CAZUZD010000470.1:0-3975 GCA_964624465.1 uncultured Isosphaeraceae bacterium | reverse complement strand
GGCGGGTGGCTGGGGTCTCGGGACGAGACCCCGGTGTCGAGCGATCGACGGCCTGAATCGATGACCCGCTGGCTCTCGTCTTCCCCTCCACTCGGGTGGCCGCAGCTCCGGGGTCTCGTCCCGAGACCCCAGCCACCCGTCCGCTTCGGCGCGGAGTTCCTGGGCGAGCGAGAGCGCCTCCCGTGCGCCCAGCCCCCTGGCGTGCATTGTCTGGGTCGGCCCCCGCACCTGCTGGCAACCCGTTCTTTCAGGTGGGCAACGACCCGACACGAATCGGTTCGGAATGACCGAGATGGGCTCAGACCGCCTGGCTGCTGAACAGGGGCTCGATGAGCGAGCCGCGGTTCAGTTGCAGGGGGCGGTCGAGCTTGTCGCGGACCTCGCTGGCGGGGTCGAGGCCCAGGCAGCCGTAGATGGTGGCGCCGAGGTCGGAGGGGTAGTAGGCGCGGGAGGCGGGGTAGGCGGCGATCTTGTCGGACTTGCCGATCACCTGGCCGCCCTGCACGCCGGCGCCGGCGAAGAGGGCGGAGAAGACGCCGGCCCAGTGGTCGCGGCCGGTCTTCTGCGCGGGGTCGTTGGTGCTGCTCTGGCCGATCCGCGGGGTGCGGCCAAACTCGCCCACGACGACGACCAGGGTGCGAGCCAGCAGGCCGCGGTCGTGCAGGTCGTCGAGGAAGGTCGACAGGGCGCGGTCGAACGGCGGCAGCAGGTGGGTCTTGAGGTGCTCGCAGTTGTTGACGTGCGTGTCCCAGTGGTTCATGTGGCCCAGGTTGGCCTGGATCACCGGCACGCCGGCCTCGACCAGGCGGCGGGCGAGCAACAGCGACTGGCCGAACATGTGGCGGCCGTAGCGGTCGCGGGTGCGCGGGTCCTCGCCGTTCAGGTCGAAGGCCCGCTTCACGCGGCCGGCGGTGAGCATCGTGAACGCCTTCTGCTGCAGGCCGCCGAACCCCTCCGCGCCCGCCAGGGTCTCCAGCGTGGCCGACTGCCGATCGACCCGCTCCAGCAGGCCGCGGCGGTCGGACAGGCCCTCGGCGGTGAGGCCGACCGGCAGGCTCAGCTCCTCGACCCGGAAGTTGGCCTGGTTCGGGTCCTGGCGGATCTGCCAGGGGTCGTACTTCGGGCCCAGCACGCCGGCCGACTGGCCCGAGAAGCCGTAGCCGTTGTTCAGGTACGTCGGCAGCATCACGCCGCTGGGCACGCCGTCAGCCCGCGGGCGCAGGTAGTCCACGCCCGAGGCGTAGCACGGCCAGTCGGACCGCGAGGCCATGTGCGTCGATCCCGGCGGCATCTTGTCGATGCCGGTCAGCATCATGTGCGTGGCGTGCTCGTGGCTCGGCAGGCCGTGGGTCATCGAGCGGATGATCGCGAATTTGTCGGCGCGCGCCGCCAGCAGGGGCAGGTGCTCGGCGATCTGCACGCCGGGGGCATTCGTCGCGATCGGGTGGAAGGTGCCGCGAATCTCCTCGGGCGCCTCGGGCTTCAGGTCGAAGGTTTCCAGGTGGCTGGGGGCGCCGGTCTGGAAGACGAGCACGACCGAGTCGGCCCGCGCCGACAGGCCGCTCCCGGCTCCCTTCGAGCCGGCCGCGTGGGCCAGGCCGCCCAGCAGCGAGGGGAGCCCGAGGCCGATCAGGCCCGAGTAGCCGACCTGCACCAGCTCGCGCCGGGTCAGCCCGATGGCGTGGCGGTGCAGGCGGGCGGCCCCGGCGGGCGTCGTGTCGTCGTGGCTCATCGGCGCAACCCTCACACTCGCAGCGTCAGGCCGTCGCGGCGGCCCCCGGGCGGGAACAGCTTCAACTATCGGCCGGTTGTTGGATTTTTGTCAAGCAAAGGTGCGGTCGGCGGCGGGGTGAGGTCGCGGATGACGCGGCCGTCGCAGACGAAGGAGATGCCCTGGGTGCGGGCGGTACCGATCAGGACGGTCTGGACCAGCGGCGCGGTGGCGTCGGGGTGGCGGTGCACCTCGACGACGAACCCGGCGCCCGAGCCGCCGCCGGTCTCCTCCTCGGCGACGAAGAACTCCGAGGCCGCCAGGGGCGCCAGCCGCACCGGCTTCGGCAGGGGCTCGCGGATCAACTTGCCGGCCGAGTTGTGGTAGCGGACGGCGTCGATGACGATCGGCCGATCGGGGTCGAGGTTGCGGATCGAGAGCGTGGCGGCCAGCAGGAACGGCCGGCCCTCGTCGCTGGTGTAGACGTGCGAGTACGCCGGGGCGTAGACGAGCTGATGACCCGGGTTCGCGCCCCGGAACCGCTCCAGCTCGGCCGGCTCCAGCGCGGTCACGCCGGGCCCCGAGCCGTCGCGCGGCCCGGTCCTCGGCAGCCCGTTCATCGACGAGCCGGGCCCGGACTCGCCGCAAGCGGCCAGCCCGAGCGCCAGCAGGCCGGGAGCGATCAGACGCAGGTGACGAGGTCGCATGGCGCGGATCACTCCTCAGCGGAGACAGGCCGTGCGGGATCGGACCCTACGGGATGATGAAGCGTGGCGTTCGGTGGTCCGGTCGGCCATCGTACGGGCGAACCGGGGGCTCGAAGACGAGCCCCCAGCCACCCGGACTGCGGTACAGGCAGGGGCGGGGCGGGTGCCCGCCGCGGTAATCAGCGGACGACGAGCTGGGCCCGAGCGGGCGAGCCGGGCACGTCGAGGAGCTCGACGGCCAGGTCGGCGCCGGGGCGGTTCGGATCGACGGCGATGGCGACCGTGTGGCGGCCGGCGGTCAGGTCGAGGTTGGCCAGGGCGGCAGGCTCGACGCGGCGGCCGTCGACCCAGATGGTCAGGCCCTCGGTCGAGTCGGGCTTGAGCGCGATCGGGCCGGGTTGCGTCACGTCGAGGCCGAACCGGAGCCAGCGCTTCGCGGGCGAGCCCTCCAGGTCGGGCACCGGCGGCAGCTCGGCCAGCGGCAGGGCGCCATCGACGCGGCTGTAGGCCGGGGCCCAGGCCAGCGGCGGGGCGTCGAACGGCTGACCACCGCCGGCGGCGGCGTCGTGGCCGATCCGCCGCAGCGAGCTGGCCATCTCCTTGGTGCCGGGCAGGGCCTCCCAGCGCCGGACGGGGCGGCGGGCGCCCACGGCGTAGCGGCCGGGCTTGCCCAGCTCGGAGAGGAACCGGACCAGGTCGCGGAACTCGTCGCGGGTGAGCGACTCGGTCAGCCCCTCGGGCATGAGCGATGGACCGGGCTTCTCCTCGTCGATGGCTTCCTTGGTCACGGTCGTCTCGCGGCCGTCGGCGTCGCGGAGGGTGAGCGCCTTGTCGGTGCGGAGCACGACGATGCCGGTCAGCAGGCGGCCGTCGCTGGTGGCGACGACCACGGAGTGATACCCCTCCTTGACGGCCTTGTTCGGCTGCAACAGGCTGTCGACGAGGTAATCGACCGGGGCGCTGGCGCCGATCGATTCGAGGCCGGGGCCGACGATGCTGCCGGCACCGGCGATCGCGTGGCAGTTGCGGCACTGGAGCTCGGCGCGTCGGAAGACGGCCTCGCCGCGGACCGGGTCGCCCTTCGAGACGACCTCGGCGACGATCGCCTCGACCTCGGCGGCCGACGGCGGCGCGGGCGCGGCGTCGAGTCCGCCGGCCCTGGTGATGGCGTCGATGAGCGACGGATCGGGCCGGCCGGCGGCGCGGGCCAGCCGGACGCCGAGCTTGGCCGTGTCGCGCGGCAGGGTCTGGTCGGCGAACGCCGCCGCCAGCGCGGCCGGGCCCTCCTGCCGACCGATGAACGCGGCGAACACGGGACCGACGTCGTCGCCGGTCTGGGCCTTGCCCAGCAGCGCAACAGCCCGCTTCGCGGCGGCCTTCGGGTCGATCGAGGCCAGGCCGATGACGGCGGCGCGGCGCACGCTCGCCGACGGGTCGGACTGGGCAAGCTTGTCCAGCGCCTCGGCGGCCGGGGCGCCGCCCAGGGCGGTGAGGGTTTCGATGGAGGCCAGCCGCAGCGCCTCGGGCTCGGCGGTGGCGGCGGCGCGGTCGCGGACG
>CAZUZD010000469.1:0-3979 GCA_964624465.1 uncultured Isosphaeraceae bacterium | reverse complement strand
GGCGCGACCGCGCCGGTGCCGTTCGCCACGGGCGCCGACCCGGGGGGGCGGGGCTCCGGGGCGGCGACGCCCAGCAGCGGCGACGGCTCGGGCGCCTGGCTCATGGGGTGCTGGCCTCCACGGGCACGGGCTGGCCGTCGTCGTCCTCGTGGAACCGCGCCCGCACCAGCTCGACCAGCGCCGCCAGGGCCGCCTCGGCCTGGGGGCCGCGGGCCTCCAGCTCGAGCACGGTGCCGCACTCGGCGGCGATCATCGTCAGGTCGATGATGCTCTTGCCGTTGTACGACTGGTCGTGGTGCCGCACGATCACCTCGGTCTGCGCGAAGGTGCTGGCGAGCTTCACGAACAGGTCCGCCGGCCGCATGTGCAGGCCGAGCGGGTTCGTGATCTCGACCTGGCGGCGGGCGACCTGGGGTTCGTGGGTCATCGTCGGACGGGCTCGATCGAGCGGGCGGACAGACGGGGCACGGGTCCGGCGTCGGGGACGGTGCGGAGCACGCCGGCCCGGGTTCCGGCCGGCGCGGCGCCCGCCGTCGGCGCGGGGGGGGAGGCATGGCAAGTTGTCAGGCGGGCGCCTCGGGTCGGTCGCGGCTCCGGCGGCCGGCGGGGGCCGGCCGCGCCGGGGCCGGCGGTCACGACCCGTGCACGCCCTGATCGGCTTCCTCGAGGAGCTCCTCGACCCCGGCGCGGGTCTTGGCCTGGCGGAGGAAGTGGACGAACCGCTCGTTCTTGAGGTGCCGCGAGATGTTCTCGAGGGCCCGCAGGTGGTCGCCCGGCTGGTTCGGGGGCGAGACCAGCAGGAACAGGATGTCGACCGGCTCGTTGTCCAGCGCGGCGAACTCGATGCCCTTGCGGGAGAGCGCGACGGTGCCCACCAGCTTCTCGACCTTGGGGTGCCGGGTGTGGGGCACGGCGACACCCTGGCCGATGCCGGTGGAGCCGAGCTCCTCGCGATTCATGATCGCGCGGATCACGCCCTCGGCGTCCGCCTCCGCCAGGCTGCCGGCGGTGACCAGGCCGCCAACGATCTCGCGGATCGCCTCTTCCTTGCCCGTGGCCTGCAGGTCCACGAGGATCGCGTCACGCACCACGAAATCCGAAAGCTTCATCCGGCCCTCCGTCCTCACACCGTCGCCCCGCCTGCGGCGGCCGGGCCGGCGCCTCTCGTCTCGGCCTCGATCGGTCGCGGCTCGGGGGCCAGCGGCGCGTCGGCGCCCGGGATGCGGGCGTCGAGCGGGGCGGCCCCGGTCGCGGGGAACCGTCGGGAGAAAGGGAAAGGGAACTCTGGGGAATGGGTTCAGGTCACGACGGGTCGGGTTGATCGAGGGGGCTCGGAGGGCCTGGGCCGTCGGCCCCGCGCGCCCGGGTCGGAACGGCGGCCGCTCAGGCCTGCTCAGGCTCAGGGGCGGGCAGCGGGCCGGTGTGCGGGCCGGTCCCGCCCTGCGGCATCTCGCCCTTGTGGTGCTGGATCCGTTCCTTGTAGCGCCGGAGCTGCTGCTCCACCTTGTGCACGCACAGGTCGGTGGCGCCCTCCAGCGAGTCGGCCGATTCGTGCGCCACGAAGTCGTGCTTGTGCTCGGCCGAGACGAAGATCTCGACCTGCCACGACGCCTTCTGGTGGTCGGCCACGACCTCGATCGCCATCAGGCGCCCGAAGTACTTCTGCAGCTTGAGGGCCTTCTCCTTGAGGAATGCCTGCTGCGCCGGCTCGAGGTGTCCGTGACGACCCGTGATCTCGATATGCACCCATCCGCTCCTTCACACCGCGATGGCGGCCCAGGCCGCGCCGCCCGGGCGATCCGCCACGGGCCTCATCAGACTACTCGCCCCTGCGCCACCCGGTCAAGGGTGCACCCTGGGGTCTCGCCGCCCGCCCCGGCGGGCCGGCCGCGGCCGGGGTCTGCCGGCGCAAGCGGCTCACGAGACTGGTCTTAGTTCGATCGGCCCCGGCCCCGGCCGGGGAGTCGGCGGCCCCTAGGCCGGCCGCGACCCGCCGCGTATGCTGAACCGCGCCCCGGGCCGGCGGCGGCCGGGGCGGTCGCCGGCGGGATCCGGGTGCCGGGCACGGTCAGGGGCAGGGGGTGAGGCGGTGTGGACCCAGACGTATGACCCGATGGGCGACTGGCGGCTCTCGACCCTGGTGGCCGCCGTGCCGGTGGTCGTGCTCCTGGGGTTGCTCGCCTCGGGCCGGGCCAACGCCTGGCAGTCGGCGCTGGCCGGCCTGATCGCGGCGCTGGTGGCGGCGGTGCACGCCTTCGGCATGCCCGTGAGCCTGGCCGCCGGCGCCGTCGGCTACGGGATCGTCTTCGCGGTCTTCCGGATCATCTGGCTGATCGTGGCCGCCGTGTTCCTCTACGACCTGGCGGTGCAGACCGGCCAGTTCGCGGTGATGAAGGCGTCGATCGCGCGGCTGACCGGCGACCGCCGGCTCCAGGCGGTGCTGGTCGCCTTCTGCTTCGGCGCGTTCGTCGAGGGGGCCGCCGGCTTCGGGGCGCCGGTGGCGATCTCGGCGGCATTCCTGGTGGGCCTGGGGTTCCAGCCGTTCCAGGCGGCCGTGCTCTGCCTGATCGCCAACACGGCGCCGGTGGCCTGGGGGGCCATCGGCACGCCGATCCGCACCCTGGCGGCGGTGACCGACCTGGACGTGCACGCCCTGAGCGCCACCTCGGGCCGGGTGCTGCCGCCGCTGTCGCTGCTGATCCCCTTCTGGCTGGTGGCCGCCATGGTCGGCTGGCGGGCCATGCTGCCGGTGGCGCCGGCGCTGCTGGTCATCGGCGGCACGTTCGCGCTGGTGCAGTTCCTCTGGTCGAACTTCGTGAGCTTCGAGCTGGTCGACATCGCCTCGTCGGTCGCCAGCCTGCTGGCCGGCGTCGCCCTGCTCTCGGTCTGGCGGCCCGCCGTCGAGTGGCGGTTCCCCGGCGAACGTGGTCCCGAGCTCGAGGCGGACCCCGACTCCGGCCCGCCGCTGACCGTGGCCCGGGTGGCGCGGGCCTGGATGCCGTTCGGGCTCCTGACGGTCGCCGTGCTGGTCTGGGGCCTGCCGCCGGTGCGCACCGCCATGGACGCCGCCACCAGCGCCAGCCCGCCGATGCCGGGCCTGTACCGCACCCTCGATGAGATCGAGCTGGCCGAGGCCCGCGCCGCGGCCAAGCCCGGGGCGGCGGTCAAGCCGTACGCCTCGCTGGTGGCCAAGGGCGCCGCCATCACCGGGCACGCGGCGCCGGCGGGGGCCAAGGACTTCGAGAAGGTCGAGCTCGACCTGGTGCCGGTCTCGAGCACCGGCACGGCGATCTTCCTGGCGGCGCTCGTCAGCGGCCTGCTGCTGGGGGTGGGGCCGGTCGGGCTGGCGCGCACCTTCGCCGGCACCGTCTGGCGGCTCCGCGAGGCGATCGCGGCGATCCTCTGCATGCTGGCGCTGGGGTACGTCACCAAGTTCGCCGGCATGGACGCCGTGCTCGGCCTGGCGTTCACCCGCACCGGGCCGATCCTGTACCCGATCTTCGGCACGCTGCTCGGCTGGCTGGGCGTGGCGCTGACCGGCTCGGACACCTCCAGCAACGTGCTCTTCGGCAACCTCCAGAAGATCACCGCCGAGAGCCTGGGCCTGAACCCGGTGCTGATGGCCTCGGCCAACACGACCGGCGGCGTGATGGGCAAGATGATCGACGCCCAGTCGATCGTCGTCGCCGCCGCCGCCACCGGCGAGGGCGGCCGCGAGGGGGACATCCTCCGCGCCGTGCTCTGGCACAGCGTGGCCCTGGCGCTGCTGGTCGGCGGGATCGTCTGGCTCTACGCCCATGTCTGGCCGGCGGCGGTGGCCGTGGCGGCCGCGACGCCGGCGGGCTGAGGCCGCGCGAAGGCCCGCGTCCCACGCGCACCGCGAGCGGTTCGCGTGGGGCGGGGCCCTGGGCGGCGTCCCCGGGGGTGCCCGTGTTGGCCGGCCGGGCCAAATCGGCCCGGGTCAGCTCTGGCTGCGGCC
>CAZUZD010000468.1:0-3984 GCA_964624465.1 uncultured Isosphaeraceae bacterium | reverse complement strand
CGGGCCGGCAGGCTGCTCGGGGTCAGCCGCTCGGCGATCGGGCTGGCCTGCCGCATCCTCCACTCGGGCGAGACCGACCTGATCGAGGCCGTCGAGGCGGGCACGATGCCCCTCCGCCGGGCGATCGCCGCGCTCGACGAACGAACCGGCCGGACGCCGGGCCGGTCGGGACCGTCCCGCGCCCGCGAGTTGGCGTCCTCGCGGGGGCGGCTCGGCGTGTCGCCCCCGGACGCGGGCCAGCAGGTCGCCTCGGCGAGCCCGGCGACCCCGGTGCCGGCCGTCCTGAACGGGCCGGTGCTCGACCGTGCCGGGACCTCCCCGATCCCGCTGCGGACGCGCCAGGAGATCCTGGATCGACTGCTGCAGAAACTCCGCGTGGCGCGGCGCCTCGGGCCCGACGATGAGACCTCCGACCGCGACGGGTATCTGGTTCTGGGGCAGGAAGTGCCCGAGATGCTGCTCGACGCCGCCAGCGGGATCTGGGAGTGCGACAGCCGGCAGCGGATCGAGCGACTGCGGGGACTCGACCCCGAGTTCCGTGCGGTCGCGGGCCGGACCTCGGCCATCGAGCGGCCCGACCTCGAGTGCATCGAGCGGCTGGCGATCGTCCTGGAGCAGGCGTTCCGGTCGACCCTGACCGGGGAGCGTGAGTGCCGGCTGCTCCCCCACCTGCTGTGGCCGTCGCAGCTGAAGGTGCTCAAGGGGGTCTGCGAGCGAATCCTGCAGGCCCTCGAGGAGGAGGCGGCCCGGACCACGGGGTCGGACGGGGCGGCCCACGGGCCGCTGCCGGGCCTGGAGGACGACGACGAGGATCCGCGGGTCTGAGGCGGAGCCGGCCGACCGGGTCGATGGGTGACCCGGTCGGCCTGCGTCCGGACGAACTCGTGATCGGTGGCAGGTCGGCCTCAGCCGGCCTGCTTCGCTCCCATACCCTCCATGGGCACGAAGCGGGGGTCGAGGTCCGACTTGTCGAGCGACCGGGTCACGACCGACTCGACCTCGACTCGCATGCCGGGCAGGACCCGGGCCATGCCGGCCTTCAGGAGCGCCTCGACCTGCCCGACGAGCTCGGGCACGTCGTCGCCGGCCGGCACCTCGACGACGACCTGGTCGTGCACGAACGAGACCAGGCGGAAGCCGGCCCGCCAGACGTCCCACATGCCGTAGATGGCGCCGTCGGCGGCCAGGCCCTGGAAGATCGTGTTCCGGGCGCTGCAGAAGGTCGCATTGGCCCGCAGCCGCCCGGTGGCCGTGAACACGGACCGGCGACCGAACCGGTCGCTGATCGCGTCGCGGAGCTTCGGGCTCGGCTTCCGGGCCAGCAGCTGCGACCGCAGGCCGGGCTCGACCAGGTGGTCGACGAGGGCTTGTGCCGCCTCCCAGAAGTACGCCAGCTCGGCCGGCGTGTACAGCCGCTCGTACCGGGTCATCGGGCAGTCGTCGCGGAGGACCTTCAGCAGCATGCCCCCCAGCCAGCCCTGCGGCTGCCGGACGTCCTGCCCGGCGGACCGCAAGGGCTGGCCGGTAGCCGCGTGATACGCCTCGGGAGTGAGCTCGAGGTCGTGGGCGACGTTCAGGCCCGCGTTGACCTCATCCTTGAGGAAGTGGTCGAGCTCCGGGCAGAGCCGGTGGTAGGCGTCGATCCGGGCCTGCACCTCCTCGGGTCCGAGCTCGACGCCGTATCCGGCCCGCGCGATCGCCTGCAACCTGTCCGGCCCCATGCCGACGGGCCGCCCGAACGAGATCGGCTTGGCACTGCCCCGCTCGAGCGGCGTGACCTCCTCAGGGTCCTTGCCCAGCACGTTCGCCGCGATCAGCCGGTGGACGTCGACACCGTCGTTGACCAGTTGCGCCAGGGCCGAGTCGAGCCCGAACTGGACGCCCAAAGCAAGGGCGAAGGCGACCAGCTCGATCTGGCGGTAATCGCAGTCGATGAAGACCGCCCCGGGCTGGCCGGGGACGAACAGCCGCCGGATCTTGCGGGCGGGCGAGTCGGCCGCGCCGCCCCGGGGCAGGGCCTGGGGGTTGACCTGGCCGCTGCAGCTCGTCCGGCCGGTCTCGAGCAGGAAGCCGAACTTCGAGAACACGCGGGCCACCGAGGTCCGGCTCAGGTAGGTCGACTCCAGCTTGTCCGCGAGCCGGTACGTCGCCAGGTCCCCGAAGAAGGGGTCTTTGGTGGCCAGCTGAGCGAGGTCCACCTCCTTGGTGGAGAAACGCTGCCCGGAGGGGGTCCGCGGCAGGTCCTCGATCCCGTGCCGACGGCCGACCTCGGCGACGAGGCTCTGCAGGGCCTTCTGGGAGCCGGCCGTCCCTGGAAGATAGCCGCGGCGGCGCAGCCGCTCGCCGACCTCCGCCTTGAGCGCCCGGACGCTGTCGAGGGCCTCGGCGTGACGGCCCCGGTCAATCGCAACCCCGCCGGCGCTCAGCGCGTCGGTCAGGATCGCCGCCCGGAGCTGCACGTGGTGGGTGAGCGGGCCGTGCAGCCGGACCATGTCCCGGTGCCAGTCCCGGCCGGCGTAGCCCCAGCACGCCTCGGCGCCCTGCAGGACCTCCTGGATCCGCACGTTCAGCGCCTGGAAGCAGAGGATCGTCGCCAGGGTGTCGGCGGCCGCGTACCGCAGGTAGGCCTCGGGCATGTCGCCCAGGCCCACCCCCTCGAACCGGCCGAAACCGGTCCGCACGTCGCGGCCCTGCGCGTCGACGATGTTCTTGGGCAGCTCGACGCGGAGGTACCGCCGGGAGCAGTCCTCGAGGGACGAGTCCGAGCGGCGGGCGTGGCCCTCGGTGGCCAGGGCCAGGAGGCGGTCCAGGATCATCGTGTCCCAGACCCGGCCCGCCTCGACCATCCCGTAGAGGTCGAACGAGGCGGGCAGCAGGGGCCGGAGGACCCGGAGGTCGAACGCCGCGTTGTGGGCGACGAGCGGGACCTTGCGGTGACGGTCCAGGAACGCCCCGATCTGGTCGCGGTGGATGAGGACCCCGCGGTCGCCGTCGCAGGCCGTGGCGAGCACGGCCGAGGGGGTCAGGTCGGGCCGGTCCTCGGTGATGCGGGTCGTCTCGAGGTCGAAGGCATAGGGGCCCCGGAAGACGGTGCCCTGCTCGGGGCGCCACGGCGAGAACGGGCAGGTGCGATCGCCGAGCGTGATCTTGAGGGTGCTCAAGGGGTCATTTCCATCGGGTGATGTGAGTCTGAGGATGACCGCGTCGCCGCCGGGCGAGGCCGGCGGCGACGCGGTGTCGGGGTTCTGGTCGCGGATGGCCGGGGTCGATCAGAGCCAGGTGGGCTCCAACGGGTCGCCATCGTCCGGGGCGAGCGGCGCAGGCGGCGGCCCGGGATCGGGCTGGCCGGCCAGATCGGTCTCGTCGGCGGGCTCGGCGGGGCAGGGGGCCGGCGGGAGGGCCTCCTCGACCTCACAAGGCGCCGGGCGGCCAGTGATCGCCTCCGCCGCGACCCGGGTCTCGAGGTAATAGCAGTTCGCGTTGGCCGTGCCCCGCCGTCGGGACAACTTGACGGCGACTGCAGTGCCGCCTCGCTCCAGCAGGGCCTCGGCACCCCGCCCGGCCAGGGGGGCGAGCAGCTTCCCGATGGCAGTGGCCGTGCTCCGGATCGAGCCGGCGTGCCGCCGGTCGACCAGCCCGGCGCGCTCGAACAGCGGCACCCAATCGGCGGGCCTCCGGCCGACGTCGCCGGTCGGGCCCCCGGCCTCGACCCAGAACGTGCCGGCCGGCTCCTTGAGGGCCTCGAGCGCCACCTCGGCGAACTTCTGCCGCCCCTCGTCCATCTGGGCCCGAGCGGCCTCCAGGTTCGCCAGGAACGGCCCGTCGAGCCCGTTGGCTCCGAGGATGCCGCCGATCACGCGCGCCCACCGGCCGCACCGGTGCGGGCGCTCGCCGTCGGGCCGGCCTCGCTGGCGCCAGCGCTGGACTATGCCCGCCAGCTCGCCGAGGATCTCCGACCGGTGCTCCCGCGCGTAATCCAGCGGA
>CAZUZD010000467.1:0-3987 GCA_964624465.1 uncultured Isosphaeraceae bacterium | reverse complement strand
TGCGGTGGCCGCCGCCGGCGTCGGGGGCCTCGTGGTGCACGATGCGGCCCTCGGGGGCCTCGTGCGGGCGGAGGCGACCCCGGTCGGGGGCCTCGGCCAGCCGGGCGCGCCGGGCCGACGGCGTGGGGCCCGGCTTCGGCTTCGGCTTGCGGGTGCGGGCCGGGGCGGCCTTCGGCGGCGAGCCGGCGGCCGGCTTCGACTTCGCCTTCGAGGCGCTCGGGCTCTGACTGCTGCGGGACTGGGACTGAGCCTGGGTGCGGACGGCCATGGGACACCTCCCCGCGCGACGCGGGCTGAGCCTGGGAAGGGCCAGGGAGCCGGGGGGCCACCCTGGGAGAGGGGATGCAGAGCACCCTTCCCGCGACGGACCGTTGCCTCTCGGCCCGTCGCACCCCCGGCCCGACGTGGACCAGGGGACGCGGCCCTCGCGGTGCGGGCCGTCGAGCGAGTCGACGGCCCGGCCACCGCGGCGGTCGCGTGTCGGGAAGTTTATCCGGGCCCCCGCGCGCCGGCCAGCGGCGGTGGTGGCGATTTTGCCGGATTCCGGGTAGCCTGGGCCCCTCGGACACGGGTCGGCGGCCGGGGGACGGACGGATGCGGATCGGGATCCTCTCGGACACGCACGACCGGCACCAGCGCACCGCGCTGGCCGTGGCGCGCCTCCGCGCCGAGGGGGTCGAGGCCCTGGTGCACTGCGGCGACATCACGACCCCCGAGGTCGTCTACGAGCTCGCCGGCCTGCCGAGCCACTTCGTGCTCGGCAACAACGACGACGACGAGTCCGCCCTGCGCTGGGCGATCGGCGCCATCGAGGGCGTCTGCCTGGGCCACGGCGGCGAGGTCACCCTGGCCGGCCGGCGGATCGCGGTCACGCATGGCGACCGGCCCGATCAGGTCCGCCGGCTCCGCCGCGCCGCGCCCGCCTACCTGCTCTCCGGGCACACCCACCAGCGCCTGGATCGCCGCGACGGCCCGACCCGCCTGATCAACCCCGGCGCCCTGCACCGCGCCGCCGAATACACGGTCGCGTGCCTGGACCTGGACACCGAGGTCCTGACGTTCCTGAAGATCTGATTAATTCCGGGAACATCGGTGTGGGTGGCAAATTCCTACGCTATAGTGATGGACGAGGAGCACCCTGGTCATGCCGCGTTGCGACTGCGCCGGCCTCGCCCGTGCGCCCCATCTGATGGCCGAGCCCCTGGCTCCGGCCCGCGCTCTGGGTCAGTGATCGGGCGACCTTTCGCGTCGCCGCTCGCTGCACAACTTGACGTTCACTGTGGTCATGGCTCCGCCGGGCGGTAGGGACGCCCCGTCGGTCGCGCTGCGGCGATCGGCCCCGACGACGGCCCTGGGAGATGCGGCATGCGACTCTGTCTGGTCGAGGATCTGGGCGTCGGTGGGCTCGAACCGCTGACGCTCACCCGGGCGGCCTTCGACCTGCGGCTGGGCCAGTCGACCCTGGGCTCGAAGATCGCCCGCGCGCTGGGGGTCGGCACCGGCCCGGCCCGCCGCGGCGCGATCGTCCGCCCCTACCTGGCCGCGATGCAGCGGCTGCGGGACCCGCACACCGCCGTCAACGACGGCGAGTGGCTGGCCCGGGGCCCGGTGCTGGTGGCCAATGCCCGCTGGGTCCCCCCCGGCGACTTCACTCCGCCCGAGCACGGCACCCCCTGGCTGGGCCTCTGCGACGGCCTGCCGGCCTGCGCCGCCGTCGGCCCCGACCTGGTCGGCGGCCTGACGCCGCAGACCGTCGACGCCTGGTTCGAGGAGCTGGCCGGCCGGCCCCAGGTCGAGCGCCTGGACCTCGGCGGCGAGTGGGTGCATCGCCCCTGGGACCTGGTCGCCATCAACAACGACCACATCGTGCACGACTTCCAGGTCGAGGGGCACTCCGGCGTCAGCAACCGGCACCTGAGCACCCTGGCCCTGGTCGGCTCGGCCGAGCGGCTCTCGATCCACGAGACGGCCCGGATCGACCCGTACACCGTCTTTGACACCACCAACGGCCCGATCACCGTGGGCCCGGGCGCCTGGATCCAGCCGTTCACCCGGCTGGAGGGCCCGACGTACATTGGCCCCCAGACCCAGCTCTTCCGCGCCAACCTCCGCGGCGGCGTGACGATCGGCCCGAACTGCCGCATCGGCGGCGAGGTCGAGGCGGCGGTCATCCACGGCTTCTCGAACAAGTACCACGAGGGGTTCCTGGGCCACGCCTACGTCGGCGAGTGGGTGAACCTGGGCGCCATCACCTCCAACAGCGACCTGCGCAACGACTACGGCGAGGTGCACGTCCCGCTCCAGGGCGACCCGATCCCGACCGGCATGGCCAAGGTCGGCTGCTTCCTGGGCGACCACACCCGCACCGGCCTGGGCACGATGCTCAACACCGGCACGTCGGTGGGCGTGATGTGCAACGTGCTGCCGGCCGGCCCGCTGCTGCCCAAGCACGTGCCGAGCTTCGCCGCCGTCCTCTACGGCCGCGTCGCCCCCGGCTTCCCGCTCGAGCAGATGTTCGCCACCGCCCGCACCGTCAAGGGCCGCCGCGGCCAGGCGTTCTGCGAGGTCGAGGAGCAGCTCTACGTCGACCTCTACGAGCAGACCCGCCTCGAGCGCGAGCGCGCCTTCCAGCGCGCCAACGAGCGCCGCGGCGACCAGTGGCCCGTCGCCGCCCTCCGCCGCTGAGCCGAGCCCGGCCCGCGACCCTGGCCAGCCCGGCCCCTCCCCATCGGGTCCGTGCCCTCCCCACCGGGGGGTGCGGACCCGTGACGTTTGGGGCCACGACCGACCGGACGACCTTCGGGGATCGGGCCGTGGCGGTCCGAACCGGGGGGGCTTGTCGGTGTCGGTAGGATACATCTTTGGGACGGCGGCCGGGGCGGGTTGGAGCCCGCTCGGGCCGGGCGCTCCGCGACCACACCCTGCGCCGCCAGGCGGCCGGACCGTGATGCGATGACGACGACCCCCGCCCGCCGGGACCGGGACCTGGGCTCCTACGGCGTCCTGATGCTGATGGTCCTGCTCGGTTCGAGCACGGCCACGGCGGCCAAGTTCGCGGTCCGCGAGCTGCCGGTCGGGTTCCTGCCGCTGGTGCGCTTCGGGGGCGCGGGGCTGATCCTGCTGCCGCTGGTGCTCTGGCGGGGCCAGCTCGGGCGCTTGCTGCGCGAGGATGGCCTGCGGCTGCTGGCGGCGGCGGCGCTCTGCGTGCCGGTCAACCAGTTCTTCTTCCTGAGCGGCACCCGGCTGGCGCCGACGACCCACGTCGGCCTGATCTACGCCCTCTGCCCGCTGCTGGTGCTGGCCCTGGCCATCGCGATCGGCCAGGAGGGCCTGGTGCCGGGCCGGCTGGCGGGCATCGTCGCCAGCGTGGCCGGCGCGGCGGTGATCGCGCTGGGCAACTTCTGGCACGGCGGGCCCGAGGGGGCCGACGGCCTGCTCGGCGACCTGCTGCTGCTGGGCGCCGTGGCGTCGTGGGCCGGGTACATGACCGTGAGCAAGCCCCTGATCAACCGCCACGGCGCCCTGACGGTGCTGGCGGCCACGTTCCTGGCCGGGGCCATGCTGCACCTGCCGGTGGCCTGGCTGGGCTCGGGCGGCTGGCGGGTGCCGCTCCAGACGGCCAGCCCGAGGGCCTGGCTCAGCCTGCTGTATCTGACGGTGGTCGTCTCGGTCGTGGGCCTGGCGTGCCAGAACCTGGCGATGCGGACGCTCGACGCCAGCCAGGTCGCCGCCGTGGGGAACCTGGCGCCGGCGCTGACGGTGCTCTGGGGGGTCTGGCTGCTGGGCGAGCCCCTGACGGTGACGCTGGTCCTCGGCGGCACGCTCACGCTCCTGGGCATCCTCTGGGCGGGCCGGGCCTCGGCGCGGCCGGCGGTGCCGGGCGCGGGGGCGATCCCCTCGCCGGCCGAGCTGGGGGCCGAGCGGGTGCCCGCGCCGCGCGACCGGACCGCGCCGGCCACTTGCCCGTCGGCGCGCGGCTCGGTTATG
>CAZUZD010000466.1:0-4004 GCA_964624465.1 uncultured Isosphaeraceae bacterium | reverse complement strand
ACGATGCAGCTGAACGTGAACTTCATCCGCCCGGTGGCCCAGGGCGAGACCCTGATCGGCCGCGCCGAGGTCGAGCACGCCGGCCGCCGCACCGCCGTGGCCCGCGGCGAGCTCCGCACCGCCGGCGGCGCGCTGGCCGCCCTGGCCAGCGGCACCTTCCTGTACCTGCCGACCAGCAGCGCCCAGCCGGGCAGCCTCGGCCCGCTGCCGGGCTCCGGCGGGGCCGAGGCGGGTTCGACGTCCTGAGCGACACCCCGCCCGCCGGTCAGGGCTTCGCGGCGGGCGGCGGGGCGGGGGCGGGGTTGGGCGTGATGCGGCACTGCTTCAGGGCCATCAGCGTGTACGCGGTGCCGTACTGCTGGTGGTAGTTGTAGAGCGGGTAGTCCCACCACGAGCCGTCCTTTTCCTGGAGCGGCAGCAGGATCCGCGCCAGGTGGTGCTGGTAGAACGGCCGCTGGTCGGGCGGGAGCTGGTTCAGGATCAGGCCGGCGTAGTAGTGGCCGAAGTAGTAGAAGTAGCCGGCGACCTGGAAGTACGACTCGTGCGGCACCGGCCGCTTGCGGGCGATGCTCAGCCAGCCGTTGCGGCTGATCAGCCGGTCAAGCCACTCGGCGACGACCGTGTCGGTGACCGTCGTGTCGCCCCAGAGCCGCAGCGCCAGGTTGCAGGCCTGCGACCGGCCCAGGCTGCCGCCGGGGCGGTTGATGCCCATGCGCGGCTTGAACCGCAGGTAGGTGCCGTAGAGGTAGCTGAAGTCGGGCAGCTTCTGCCGCTCGGTGGCCTCGATCGCCCGCCGGGTCAGGGCCGCGGGCGGCTCGACGCCGATCTGCTTGGCCTCGTAGAACGACACCAGCAGCGCCGCGTTCACGAAGCTCGTCGAATCGGTCTTGGGCCGCTGGCTGCCGAACTCGAAGTCGTAGTAGCCCCAGCCGCCCTCGACCGACTCGTAGCGCGTGAGCCGCTGGAACTGGTCGCGGATCAGCTCCTTGATGCGCGCCTGCCGCGAGCCGTCGTCGGGCACGCGGCCGTACATGTCGACCAGCGCCTGGATGCCGTAGCCGTGTGACCAGACGTTGTAGATGAGCATCGGGTCGTCGCGCCGGACCCGCGGCAGCTCGCGGAACAGGAACTCCTCGCCGCGCTCGATGGCCTGGCGCACCGCCGGCGAGCCGTCGTCGGTCTCGATCAGCGCCGAGACGCAGAGCGAGGTGGTCGCCGTGCGATACGCGTGGTGTGAGCCCACGCCGGCGATGATGTTCAGGTTCTTGGTCCGCTCGGGCGAGCCCCACGAGCCGTCCTCGTTCTGGTCCTTCACCAGGAACGCGATGCCCCGCGCGATGCTCGCCTCCAGCTCGGCCGGCGGCACCGGCTCCGGCTCCCCGGGCTTCAGGTGGGCGATCCTCGGCTCGTCGCCGGCCTGGGCCCGGATCGGGTCGTCGGCTGCCCCGGGGTTGACGACGGCCAGGATCATCAGAGCCAGGCCTGCGACGGGTCCGGACATGAGCGGGTCTCCTTGGGCGTTGAGTCCGAAATCCGTTCCTGCGACCGGGTCGGAGTGGCAGGGGTGACGGGCCGCCGCCACCTCCATCAGGCCGGGGAACCGGGGTCCGCTCCCGGACCCCAGCCACCCCAAAAAGGTCAACTCCAGCGGGCTGCCAGCCAGCCCAGGAGAGTCCGCTCCGGCGTGTGCCACTGACCCCGGAGCGAGGCGGCTCTCGCCGGTGCCAGCTCCCCGGAGGGAGGCGGATCGGAAGGGTGGCTGGGGTCTCGACTTCAGGTCGAGACCCCGGGACGGCAGCCCAGGGCCGCCGGGGGACCGGGGTCCGAATCCGGACCCCAGCCACCCATGACGCCGGGCCCCAGCGACCCCCTGAGGACGCGATCTGCCGGCGAACGTCCGGCTCAGGGCTTCTCGGCGCGGATCGTGTCGCCGGCCTTCAGGCCGCCGGTGATCTCGATCCGGTCGCCGACGGTCAGCCCGACCTGCACGGCCTGCTTCTCGGCCTTGCCGTCGGCCCCGGCGCGGTAGACGTAGCGGGTCACCTCGTCGTCGTCGCTGAAGACGGCGGAGGCGGGCACGGTCAGGGCGTCGGGCTTGACGGTGTCGGAGAGCTTCACCGTGCAGGCCATGCCCGGCACGATGGCCGGGCTGCCCTCGGCCAGCTCGACGGCGACGCGGGCGTCGAAGCTGCCGGGGGCCTTGGGCACCGCCGCGACGGCCTCGAGCCGGCCGGCGAGCCGGGCGCTGGGGTAGCCGGCCGGGGCGATGCGCCCCTTCAGGCCGGTGCTCAGCTTGTACAGGTCCTTCTCCTCGACGGTCGCCCGCACGAACAGCGGCTTCGGCTGGACCACGGTCATGAGCACCTCGCCGGGGGGCACGGCGCCGCCGGGGGTGAGCTTCGCGGCGGTGGCCGAGGCCGGGGACCACTGGCCGTCGGTGCTCTTGCCGTAGTAGACGACGCCGTCGGTCGGGGCCACGACCTTGAGCGCCTCGCGGTCGGCGGAGAGCTCGTTGAACCGCACGGTCGCCTGCTCGAAGTCGTACCGGCTCTTGCGGAGGGCCAGCCGCTTCTGGTTCAGGCTCAGGGGCAGGGTCGCCTTCGCCTTCTCCAGGTCGAGGGTCTCCTTGGCGGCGGCCTCGCGCACCGCCTGCTCCTTGCGGGGGATCGCCACGTTCAGGGTCTGCTCGCTGGAGATCGTCTGCTGCTTGAGCCGGAACTCGCCCGACTCGACCTCGAACCGCTGGCGCTGGAGGATCATCTCCTCGGTCTCTTCGGTGAGGTCCTTGTCGCGGTACATCGCCTGGAGCTGCTTGAGCTCCTCGCGGCTGTACTTGAGCATCTCCAGGGCGCTCTTGAGCCCGAAGCGGACGCCCTCCTCCTGGAGTGGCCGGTCGACGTCGAGGAACTGCTTGAGGTCCTCGTCGGCGTGCCGCTTGGCCCGCTCGGCGGCGGCCAGGTCCAGGGGCAAGAGCCGCTCCAGGATCGGCAGCTCCTGAGCGGCCAGCTCGAGCGCCAGCGCGGCCAGCTCCTGCTCCACCTTGAGGGCGGCGATCGCCCGGTCGAGCTTCTCGGTGTCGAACTCGACCAGCACGTCCCCCTGCTGCACCGTGCTGCCGTGCGGCACCGCCTTGCGCACGGTCAGCGGCTGGGCCCAGGCCTCGGGGTGAACCGAGATCTCGGCCGCCTTCTGCGCCTCGAAGACCCCCTTGAGCTCGGCCTGCACCTTCAGTGGCCCGGCCTCGACCATCACCGTCTTCGGCTTCGCCGCCTCGGCCGCGGGCTTGTCCTGCGCCTGCGTCGGCCAGGCGCCGACGCCCAGGACCAGGGCCGCCGTGGCCGGAATCATCACCGATCGCACCACTCGGGGGGGCCGTCGCATGGGCTCGTTCTCCGGGGACAAATCGACGGACTCGCGCGGGGCTCACGCCGGCCGGTCGTGGCAGGGACCAGGGCCGTCGCGGCAACCGACACGGACTGGAACTGTTCTAGCGACTCCGCCGACCCCGGGGTAGGGGGGCACGGCCGGCGCGGGGCCGGGGACCAGGCCGCTCCGGGTCGGTGGGTGCAACGGGTCCGGGGGGTCGCTACAATGGCGGATCCGTTCGCGGTCGTGCGCCGCGACGGCGGCGTCCCCCCGCCCGCAGAACGAACGAACCGATTCGGATCGCCCCGAGGACGGCCATGCGCCCCGCCGAGAGCCTGTTCGCGAAGGTCTGGAACCGCCACGCCGTCGAGGCCAACGCGACCGCCACCCTGCTGTACATCGACCGGCACCTGGTTCACGAGGTCACCAGCCCGCAGGCCTTCGACGGCCTCCGCCTGGCCGGCCGAACCATCAGGCGCCCGGAGCTGACGTTCGCCACCCTCGACCACAACGTGCCGACCGAGAACCAGCTCGACATCCGCGAGCCGATGTCCCGCCGCCAGGTCGAGGCGATGCGGCGCAACTGCGCCGAGTTCGGCGTCACGCTCTACGACATCGGCAGTGGCCGCCAGGGCATC
>CAZUZD010000465.1:0-4039 GCA_964624465.1 uncultured Isosphaeraceae bacterium | reverse complement strand
CCCGAGGCCCCCGCCCCGCCCCGTCGATCCTCCCGAACCGGCCTTGCGACCGAGCCCGAGACCGAGGTGCCCCCCGCGATGGCTTCGACTTCGAGCAAGACCCCTGGCGCGTCCGACCCGACGGCTCTGGACCCGAACATGTCGCTGGTCCCCGGCGTCGCCGCCGGCGGCCCCGGCTACACCGAGGCGAACATCCGGGTCCTCGAGGGCATCGAGGCGATCCGCAAGCGCCCGGGCATGTACATCGGCGACACGACCCTGCGCGGCCTGCACCACCTGGTCTACGAGGTCGTCGACAACTCGATCGACGAGGCGATGGCCGGCCACTGCACCCGGGTGCAGGTGACCGTGCAGGTCGACGGCTCGGTCTCGGTCGAGGACGACGGCCGCGGCATCCCGGTCGGGCCGCACTCGCAGTATCCCGAGAAGAGCACCCTCGAGGTCGTGCTCACCAAGCCGCACGCCGGCGGCAAGTTCGACCACGACACGTACAAGGTCTCCGGCGGCCTGCACGGCGTCGGCGTCACGGTCGTCAACGCCCTGTCCGAGTGGCTCCAGGCCGAGGTCCGCCGCGACGGCCAGATCTGGCGCCAGGACTACCGCGCCGGCGAGTCGCAGGGGCCGATCCGCGCCACCGGGCCGGCGACGACCACGGGCACCACGATCACCTTCCTGCCCGACAACTCGATCTTCCCGAACATCGTCTTCGACTACGACGTGCTCGAGAAGCGGCTGCGGGAGCTGGCGTTCCTGAACCGCGGCATCCGCATCGGCCTGGTCGACCTCCGCGGCGACGAGCCCCGCGGCGGCGACTTCTTCTCGTCGGAGGGGCTCAACGAGTTCGTCCAGTACCTGAACCGGGCGCACTCGACGCTGCACCCGCCGGTGGTGCTGGCCGGCCGCGACGACGAGAAGAACGTCGAGGTCGAGGTCGCCGTCCAGTACAACGAGTCGATCAGCGAGAACGTCGTCAGCTACTGCAACAACATCAACACGGTCGAGGGCGGCACCCACCTGACCGGCTTCCGCGCCGCCCTGACCCGCACCCTGAACGCCTACGCCAAGGGGCACGTGCCGCAGGGCAAGAAGGACCTGGCCATCACCGGCGAGGACTTCAAGGAAGGCCTGACGGCGATCATCAGCGTCCGCGTGCCCGACCCGCAGTTCGAGGGCCAGACCAAGACCAAGCTCGGCAACAGCGAGGTCGAGGGCATCGTCGCCAAGGTCATCAACGACACCCTGGGCACGTTCCTGGAGCAGAACCCGGCGGCGGCCAAGAAGGTCATCGCCAAGGCGCTGCTGGCGGCCGAGGCCCGCGAGGCGGCCCGCAAGGCCCGCGAGCTGGTGCGCAACCGCAAGGGCGTGCTCTCCGGCGGCGGCCTGCCCGGCAAGCTCATGGACTGCACCACCCGTGACCAGGGGGCCAGCGAGCTGTTCCTCGTCGAGGGTGATTCGGCCGGTGGCACCGCCGAGGGCGGCCGCGACCGGCTCTACCAGGCGATCCTGCCGCTGCGCGGCAAGATCCTCAACGTCGAGCGGGCCCGGCTCGACAAGGTGCTTGGCAACGAGGAGGTCCGCAACATCATCACGGCCGTCGGCGGCGGCATCGGCGATGAGGAGGACCCGTCGAAGCGACGCTACGGCAAGGTCGTGATGATGAGCGACGCCGACGTCGACGGCTCGCACATCCGCACCCTCCTGATGACCTTCTTCTACCGCCAGATGCCCCGGCTGGTCGCCGAGGGGCACCTGTACGTGGCCCAGCCGCCGCTGTACATGATCACCAGCAAGAAGCAGCGCCGGTATGTGCAGACCGACGTCGAGATGCACGCGATCCTCATGGAGGCCGGCCTGGGCGAGTCGTGGCTCGAGGTCGTCGGCCGCGAGAATCCCGAGGCCGACGGGCTGCAAGGCCCGAAGCTCCAGGCGCTCATCGAGCTGGTCGCCGGCCTGGACAACGCGCTGCGGGCCTTCGGCAAGCGGAACCTGCCGCTGCGGTCGTTCCTGGCCCGGGTCAGCCCCGAGGGGCTCTTGCCGCTGTTCCACGTGCACGGGGCCGACAACGTCGAGCGCTGGGTGGGCACGGCCAGCGAGCTGGAGGCCGAGAGCCAGGAGCGGCAGGCCAGCGGCGGCGCCGAGCCGCGCGTGACCGAGCTGCACGAGGTGCGGACGCTCAACAAGTGGCTGACGCGGCTCCGCGACGAGTATGGTCTGCGGGCCGACAGCCTGCTGCCGATCGAGATCACCGGCGACGATCCCCCGCCGCGGTTCGTGCTGCACCGCGACGGCGAGACGCACCCGCTGCTGGACCTGCGCGAGCTGGTGCCCACGGTGCGGAAGCTCGGCGAGAAGGGGATCAAGATCACCCGCTTCAAGGGCCTGGGCGAGATGGACGCCGAGCAGCTCTGGGAGACGACGATGGACCCGACCCGGCGCACGCTGATGCAGGTGCAGCTGGACGACGTGGCCGCGGCCAACGACCTGTTCACGACCCTGATGGGCGACGACGTCGAGCCGCGGCGCGAATTCATCGAGAAGCATGCCCTGGAGGTGAAGAATCTCGACGTCTGAGGCCCGCGGCCGGGAGTTTGTGATTCCCTTTTCGAGGGCGCGCCGGGTATGATCGGCACTCGCGGGTCCGGTCGCCGTGGCTGCGGCCACCGACCCGCTCCCCACCCGGGGCGCGGACCGATCTGCGGTCCTGATCCGATCCCGACCCGGCCGAGACCGACCCACCCGTGGGGACCCGCAGCCGAGGCGTCCCGGCGGCCCTCGCCGCAGCGAATCGGGGTGGCCTGGCCCTCCGGCCCGCACGGGGCCTGGCCCTGGCAACCCGGGAGCTTCCGACTCCGGCCCGCAGCGGCCGGCCGCCAGCGGCGGTCGGATGCGCGGGGGAGCGGCTGGCTCGCGGGACCCTGGATCGGCCCATCGCGGCGGTGCGAGGGGTGCGCCCCGCAGCGATCCCGGCCTTGTCTGGTACCAGTCAGTGCACGGTGGTGGGCCTCTGAGCGCGACGCGGGCCGGCCCCCGGAGGGCCGGGGACCTGGCGTGGCGGCGGGAGGCGGGTGGAACGGGAGTTGCTCGAGGGGGACCCCGTCGGCGGGCTGGACCGCCGACTCGTGGCGAGGAGCAGCGCAGGCCCGGGTGGCTCGAACCCGGGCGATGACGGTCGCAGGCCGGCTCCGGCCCGGCGACAACGGTCGGTGACCCAGGGGCCCACCGGGACGTGTGAGGTGGGGGCTGGCCGGCCATCGGTCAGGGACCCACGGCGACGGCTCCCGGAGGGCTCGCGGCCCGGGTCGAATGCAATTCGCGTCGAGTCGAATCGAGACGGACGAGTCTCCGGCCCGCCAGGCCACGGCCCGGCGGACTCCGGGGCAGCGGTCGGGTCGTCGCACGGGGGGCCGCCCGCGTCGTCGGCACCCGGGAGCGGAAGAGGAACCGGCCCGCCGATGGGCCACCGCCCCGCGCCGGCGTCGGCCCACCGGGTCGGACGCCAGCCAGGGATTGGGAGCGAGCGGCCCGGATCGCAGGCCAAGGCAACCGGCAGCGCAACCCGTGACAGCCCAGACGGCCCCCGGCGCCAGGGTGGCCAGCCCGAGGTGGACCAGGACGTGATGATGGGGATCGCCCAGAAGGTCTCGCGCGACTTTGCCGACGGCGTCCGCGCCCGCGGCCAGTCCTACTTCCTCAAGGGCAAGGTCGCGATCACCTCGGCCAAGCCCGGCGAGATCGTGGTCGCCAAGGTCAAGGGGACCGAGCCGTACAAGGTGCGGCTCCGGATGCGCCAGGGGCGGCTGCACGCCTCGTGCACCTGCCCGTTCTTCGGCCCGCAGGGCGAGCCCTGCAAGCACATCTGGGCCACGATCCTGGCCACCGACGCCAAGAACCTGATGCAGGCCGCCCCCGTGCGCCCCCTGCGCCTGGTGCCCGACGTCCGCTACCACCTGGCCAACGGCGACCCCAACACGAACACCGGCCTGCCCGCCGCCGTCGGCCAGGGACCCGGCCGCGGCCCCGGCGACCCCGGCGCCGAGCC
>CAZUZD010000464.1:0-4063 GCA_964624465.1 uncultured Isosphaeraceae bacterium | reverse complement strand
GGGCCCCGCCCGGCCGGCGACCCCGCCGCCCCCGCAACGTCCGCGGGTGGCCGAGCCGCAGCACCAGGCGTACGACGACCTCGAGGGGCTCCAGGATTCCGAGCCGGCGGCGGCCCCCGCGCCCCGCTCCGCCCCGCGCCCGGCACGCCGGGAGGCGAGTGCGGCCGCTGGCCCCGGGATCGGCCGCAACCAGATCCGCGCCGCGGTGGCCGTGCTCAGCCTGGGCGCCCTCGGCCTGGCCTGGACCTTCGGCGGCGGCCGTGGCGGCCGCGCCGAGCCGGAGCCGCTCGTCGACAACAAGGCCCTGCTCGACGCCAACACCCCGGCGGCCGGGACCCCGATCGAGATCCCGAAGCCGCCGCCGGTCGCGGACGCCCCGATTACGTCCCCGCCGGCCCAACCCGCCACCGTGGCCACGGCGCCGCCCCCCGCGGCCCTGTCGGGGGAGCAGATCGTCGACGCGCTCAAGGAGGCGACGGTCTACATCAAGACCCGGGCCGAGGGCGGGCCCACGCTCTCGACGGGCACCGGGTACGTGATCGAGCAGACCGGCGGCACGCTCTGGATCGCCACCAACCGGCACGTCGCCACCTTCGACCCCTCCGAGCTGCCCGAGGGGATCTTGCAGCCCGGGCAGAAGACCGAGCTGCTGGTCGTCGTCCGCAGCGGCCAGCCCGGCGAGGAGCAGATCCTGCCGGCGCGGCTCGTGGCGGCCGACCCGTCGGACGAGCTGGAAAACGACATCGCGTTCCTGACCGTCAGCGGCGTGCGGAAGCCGCCCCGGCCCCTGCTCCTCCAGGCCGCCACGCCGGCCCGCGAGGGGATGAGCTACATCGGCGGCGGGTTCCCGCTCGGCGGCCTGGTCCACAGCATCACCCAGGATTCCGGCAACCCGTCGATCACAATCACCCGGGGCGGGATCGCCGCGGTGCGCAAGGACCCGAACTTCGGGCAGGTGAAGCTGATCCAGGTGGATGGCTCACTCCAGCCCGGCAACAGCGGCGGGCCGATCGTCGACGCCACCACCGGGCGGTTCCTGGGCATGGCCGTCGCCAAGGCGACCACTGCCGACACGATCGGGTTCCTGGTGCCGCCCGACCGGATCCGCCAGGCGCTGGCCGGCACCGTCGGGCAGACGCAGGTCCAGGTCGACCAGCTCGGCGCCGGCGGCGCCGAGCTGACGGTGCTCGCCGTGCTGTTCGACCCCCGCAACCGGGTCGGCGAGGTGCAGGTCCGGGTGCTCCCGGCGGCCGCTGCGCGCGGCCTGCGACCGGATGCCGGCGGCGCCTGGGGCCCGCTGCCGAACGCGACCCCCGCCCGGCTCCTGCCCGTGCAGAATTCGGACGGAGAGCGGGCGCTGGCTGGCCGGTTGCAGGCCCGCTTCGATGGCGGCAACCGCAGCGTGGCGATCCAGACCGCCCACAATCAGGAGACCGGCGGCTGGGTGTACGACGCGCCCCGGATCGTGGAGATCCCCGACCGCACCGGGCCGATCCTGCCGCCGAACTCGATCCAGCGCCTGGGCGAGCGGCTGGCCCGCCGCAGCCTCGAGAAGCTCGGGACCCTGGTCGACCCCGACCAGGATTGTCACCTGACCAAGGACCCCCGCACCGCGACGGCCGCGATCACCATCCCGCCGAAGCTGCATACCCTGGCCCCCGAGGCCCGCAAGGGCAAGAAGCCGCTGAACAACGCGTCCATGACCCTGACCGAGGTCTCGGGCGAGTTCCTGGCGATGGTCGCCGTCACCGGCAAGATGAACCCGGGCACCGAGCCCCCCCCGCTGCCCGACGGGGTGATCATCCGCGACGAGACGGGCAAGACCCGCCGCAAGCTCGAGGGGACGTTCCAGGGCGCGGGGCTGATCCTGTACCAGGACGACTCCAACTACCTCCGCCTGGAGCGGGCCAGCTTCACCCGCAACGGCCGGCCGGTGCTGGAGCAGAAGATCCTGCTGGAGATCGTCCAGAAGGGCAAGCACACCATCGAGCCAATCTACCTGCCCGTCCCCGAGGCCGAGATGCGGATCGCCCTGCTCCGCCGCGACGGCCGGGTCAGCGGCCTGGTCATCGTCGGCGACAAGCTCGGTGTCAGCACCAAGGAACTCCTGCTGGACTTCCCCGACACGGTGAAGGTCGGCCTGATCGCCTCGAACGTCTCGCAGAAGCCGCTGGAGGCCCACTTCGAGGGGTTCGTGCTGATCGACGAGAAGGCGAAGATCGAAGAGACCCTGGGCGGCCTCGACGAGCCCGGCAAGTGACCTCCCGGACGCCGCCCGGGGCTCCCCATCGGGGACGCCCCGGGCCCGTCCCATTCACGCGCTGGCGCCGCGACGGCGGACGCTCCGCCGCCCCACGACGATCAGGCCGGCCAGGCCCGCCGAGAGAAAATTCCAGGTGATGACGTGAGCGAGTCTCGGTCCGGGTTCCTCGAATCGGCGCGCCCGTGGGCCCCGGGGCTCATCCCGCGCCGGCCTTGATGCGCCCGCACCTCGGCGCGGGCCCGCCATCCCCCGGCCGCCGGCGCCCCGATCCCATCACGCCGAAACCCCCGGGGCACGGCGCCAAGGGCACCGGACCCGGGGGTTGGTGAGGGGCGGGTCGGGGGCGGCGCGCGCCGTCGATCAGGCGCGGCGGATGCTGCGGGTGCGGCTGCTGGTGTTGATGGTGTCGTGGCCGTGGCCGCCGTCGAGGACCTGGTCGAAGGTGGCGTTGCCGGCCAGGGCGACGGCGATCTGGCCGAGCAGCTTGTCGTTGCCGGCGTCGCCGTAGCGTTCCAGCACGATGTCGGCCTCCTCGGCGGCGATGGTGCCGTAGCTCTGCATCCCCAGGGTGTCGTGGCCGGCGCCGCCGCGCTGGACCATGTCGAACTGCGCCAGCTCGGCCCGCAGGTCGCGGAGCACGTTGAGCTGGATGGCGTCGTTGCCGGCGCCGCCCTGCGCGCCCACCGAGAGGATGCTGGCGGTGAAGTCCTCGCCGCCGTGGTCGATGCCCAGCAGGTCGGCGTTCAGGTCGAAGGTGAGCCGGTCGTTGCCCGCGCCCAGGTCGAACGCCAGATACCAGGCGCCGGGGCCGAGGGCCCGCACGCCGGGGGCGCCGGTGAACGCGAAGCCGTCGACGCGGGCGGCGACCGTGTCGTTGCCGTGGCCCATGCTCACCGTGAGCTGGCGGTCGGGGAAGTACGTCTGGAACTGCCCGGGGTCGCCCAGGGTGTAGGCCAGGGTGTCGTTGCCGTGGCCCAGGTCGACCCGGATGTCGCGGATCTCGCTGGTCGTCTCGTAGAACCGGCCGTCGGCCAGGACCCGGATGATCGACGCCTCGCCGGGGTTGGCCACGCCGTCGAGGTCGAAGATCTGGACCGAGTTGGCGCGCCGGTCGCCGATCAACGTGAGCACACCGTCGGCCTCGAAGATCTGCACGGCCGTGAGGGCGCGGCCTTCGAGCGACTCGACGCGCGGCTTCGAGGTCCTCGGGGCGCGTCGCTGCGGGGCCGTGGTGGGGTGGGAGTGGGTCACGGGCGTGGCAACCTCCAGGGCGTCGGGGGGAGTGGGCGTCGTGGAGCGAGGCGGAGGGCGTACGGCCCTGACCGGTCCGCCCCCGCGCCACGATTGGTTCGTGCGGCGGGGGCGGTCGGTTCGCAGGTCTGGACAAGATGGAGGCCGGAGTCGGGCGACCGCTCCGGTCGTCGGGCCCGGGGCGGGCCCGATGGGGGCCGCGGGTCAGTCGACCTTGACGAAGTCGAGGCCCTTGTCGGACGCGGGGGCGCCCGAGAGGCGGAAGTTGAAGTGGGTGGCATCGGTCCAGGTGACCTGGCCGACGAGGATGCCCTGGTTCTGGTCGCCGGCCAGGGTGAGCAGGCCCTTCTCGCCGAAGGTGGAGGAGCCGGCGATGCTGCGGTTCTGGTCCTTGCCGCGGAACTCCCAGGTGAAGCCGCCACCGGGCTGGACGGCGAGGGTCACCGTGTTGTCGGGCTCGGGGGTGGCCCGCCAGGTGCCGGTGATCGGGAACTGCGGCGCCGGGGCGGCGTTGGCGGCGGGGGCTTCCAGGGCCGGGCCGTTGCCGGC
>CAZUZD010000463.1:0-4075 GCA_964624465.1 uncultured Isosphaeraceae bacterium | reverse complement strand
CGGCTGACCCCGGCCCCGGCCCCCGGCGTGGTTCCGATCCCGGCCCCCGGCCCGCTGGCCCTGCCGCCGACGATGGCCACCGGCCCCGGCACGCCCACCATCGTGGTGGCGCCCCGGCCCGGCACCGCGTATGTGGGGCCCGACGCGCCCGAGGCCGGCCTGACCGCGCCGCCGGTCGAGGGCGGCCACGCGCTGCTGGCGCCCGACGTCCAGGTCGTGCGGTTCCAGGGCCCGGAGGGCGTCTTCGTCGAGGTGCTCGGCCCCGACACCGAGCCGGCCCCGATGGGCGACGGCCAGGGCCTGGGCACCTTCGGCATGCGGGTCGGCACCGCCTACCAGCTCCGGGTCGCCAACCTGCCGAACCGCCCTGGTGTCGAGCTGTTCCCGACCCTCGAGGTCGTCGGCCACCTGCACCGGCCGGCCACCGTCGACGCCGGCAAGCACCCGATCCGGGTGCAGCTCTCCGAGGACGACATCGAGGACGTGCTCGACCACGGCCGCATGGTCACGCACATCATCTACCTCGAGGACCCCGAGCAGGCCCTGCCGCTGCATCTGCCCAAGGGGGAGATCCCGACCACGACGGTCAGCCCGGCCGAGGACCCGCTCAAGGTCGCCCGCGCCCTGGGCCGGCCGATGGCCGTGCTCCGGATCGGCACCCGCACGCCCACGCCCGAGGACCTGCAGGGGGCCCCGATCTGGGCCCTGCAGCGGGTGCCGTGCCCGTTCGTCGGCGAGGTCGGCGGCCCCTGCGGCCTGCCGTGCGGCCCGGTCGCCTGCGAGGCCCCGGCCGCGCCCCCCGGCCCCCCCGGTCGCCCCCGCGATGAGTACCTCTGCGACGGCGGCGACTTCAAGGACCCCGCCGGCATCGCGGGCGCCCGCGGCGTCAGCGGCGTGAACCCGCGTGATGCCGTGCTCCGGTTCCAGGCCGGCCGCCGCCCCCGCGTGCTGCCGACGAACGTCGTCTGCATCTACGCCCCCCGCTTCGCCACCGTCCGCGCCCCCATCGGCGCCAACGTGGCGCAGAACATCGAGGTCCTGGCCGCCAACGAGC
This sequence comes from uncultured Isosphaeraceae bacterium, assembly GCA_964624465.1. Lineage (GTDB taxonomy): Bacteria > Planctomycetota > Planctomycetia > Isosphaerales > Isosphaeraceae > CAZUZD01. Next base: position 3,021 of record CAZUZD010000463.1, on the reverse strand, counting down.
GGCTGGAGCGGCTCAACGAGGGCGTCCTGCGCCAGGGCCCCAAGCGGTTCACCGAGAACCTCCGGCCCGACGCCTTCCGCCACCGCTCCCGCGTCTCGGAGCTCGACGCCAGGGTCCGCACCACCTCGTACGCCGAGGTCCGCGTCCTGGCCGGCGTCGACGAGGTGCTCCAGATCAAGGGCAACGTGCTGATCCAGGGGCCCGAGGTCCGCTCGGATCTGCTCCGGATCAAGCTCCAGCAGCGCAACGTGCCGCCGCTGGCGATCAAGACCGCCGAGAGCGCCGTCGTCACCGGCCTGGTGACGGGGGCCAACCAGACCGTCTCGTCGGCGAAGCCGCAGGAGACGGTGGGCGTCGAGGAGTCGAAGAAGCCCGGCCTGGCCGTGGTCAAGCAGGTCGATCGCTCGGAGGCCGAGCCCGGCGACGTAGTCACCTTCACGATCCGGTTCCGCAACATCGGCAACGTGCCGATCGGCTCGGTCTCGGTCGTCGACAGCCTGATCCCGCGCTTCGAGTACGTGCCCGGCAGTGCCCAGGGGCCCAAGGGCACCGTCTTCACCGCCGACCCCAACACCGCCGGCTCCACCGAGCTCCGCTGGGACCTGCCCGGCGACCTCCCCGGCGGCGCCGAGGGGTTCGTCTCGTTCCAGGCCAGGGTGCGCTGAGCAGAGGCGGCCGATCCTCCCCTCGACTCGTTCGCCCCACCGGGGCTGCCGCGTTCCTCGGAAGGCGGCAGCCCCGTCGTTGTTTCCCCCCGGGCCCGCCAGCAACCAGGGCCCCGCCCTGCGGTCCACCGCCGGCCCGGCTGCGGGGTCCGCCACGATCCTCGGGAGGCCTGGCCACGAGGGGATGGGCGGGCCGGGTCGCTCCGCGCTAGAGCGGGAGCGTCCGGAGCAGGCGCTGGAGATCGGGCCGCGCGGCCAGGGGCGAGAACTCGGGCGCGGTGAGCAGGACGGCGCGGAGCGCGTCGGGGTCGAGCTGGTGGGCGGCGCGGGCGGCGTCGAGCACGGCCACGGCCCTGGCGGCGATCCGGTCGGAGGTCCCGGCGGCAGTCGCTGCTGCCTGGCCGGCCAGGCGGGCCAGCCGCCGCGCCAGTTCGAGGGGATCGTCGGCCAGGGTCCCGACCGCGTTGAGGTCCTCGAGCGCGGCGTCGAACTGGCCGAGACGGCCGTACGCCTCGGCGCGATCGGCCAGGACGGCCGCCCGGAGGCGGCGGATCGTGGGCGCTTCGGGGGCCTCGGCCGGCTCGCGGTCCAGGAGCTGGACGGCGCGGTCGAGGGCGCTCAGGGTCTCGTCGCCGTATCCGAGCTCGAGCCGACACCGGCCCTGCAGGGCCGCTTGCAGGATGGCCTCGTGCGCCCGCCAGGTCGCCGGGAGCCCCGCCGCCGGCCGGTCGGCCCCGGTCCCGGCCCCGGCACCGGCCGGCGAACCCGAGAGCGTCCAGGCGGCGCGGGCCAGGTCCTGGAACCGTTGCCGCAACGCGCCCCCCTCGACCGGCCGCCGCGCCGCGTAGGCTCCCAGGATGCGGTCCAGCGCCGCGAGCTTGGCGTGCGCCGCGTCCGGTCGGCCCTCGGTCAGGTAGTCGAGGCCCTCGTAGAGCTCCGCGGTCGCCAGGGGGACGACCACGTCGGTGCGGGCGGGATCGTCGCGGAGCAGCCGGGCGCCCACCCGGCGGGCCTGGGTCGCGATCTGGTGGCAGCCCTCGGGGTCGCCTTGCTCGGCACGGAGCCGTGCCAGGAGCAGGCCCAGCTGCATCTCGGGCGCCGACCAGGCGTCTGTCGGGCCCGCGGCGCGGAGCCGCTGTTCGGCCCAGCCGGCGGCCTGGCGCAGGCCGGCCTGGCGAATGCCCTGCGCCCAGGGGGCGTCGCCGGCGACCTCGTCGGCCAGCCGCGTGGTCAGCTGGCTGAGACCGAAGATCGCCTGCTCCAGGGCGCGGCGCTGCTCGGTGCGGGCCTCGCGGGCGGCGTCGCCGCTGGCCAGGGCAACCACGCGCAGCGTGTCGGCCTCGGACTTCAGGGCCCGCTGGCCAAGCGTGAGCCCGATGCTGGTGGCCGTCAGGACCAGCGTCAGCGCGGCCAGGCCCGCCAGGACCGGGTTCCGCCGGCACCAGCGCCAGCCGCGCCCGGGGAGCCCCTCGGGCCTGGCGGCGATCGACCGGCCGGCCAGGTAGCAGTCCAGGTCGTCGGCCAGGGCCCCGGCGCTGGCGTACCGGCGCTTCGGGTCCTTCTGGAGGCACTTGAGCGTGATCGTCTCCAGGTCGCGCGGCAGGCCGGGCCGGAACGTTCGGGGCGGGGTCGGGGGCTCGGCGATGACCCGGGCGAGCGTCGCCGCCAGGCTCCCCGACTCGAACGGCGGCCGCCCGGTCAAGAGCTCGAAGAGCACCGCCCCCAGCGCGTGGATGTCGACGGCCGGCCCGACCGAGCCGCGACCGCCACTGGCCTGTTCGGGCGCCAGGTAGGCCGGCGTGCCAATCGGCTCGCCGGTGCGGGTCAGATCCGAGCTCTCGTCGCGCCAGCGCGCCAGGCCGAAGTCGACGATCCGCAGCCGCCCGGGCGCGATCGGGTCCGTCGCGAGAGCGGCGGGCACCGACGGCGGCAGCGGGTCGAGCAGGACGTTGCCGGGCTTCAGGTCGCGGTGGATCACCCCGCGGTCGTGCGCGAACTGCACGGCGCGGGCGAGCGTGGCCACCACCCCGGCCGAGACGCGCAGCGGGCAGGCCCGCGCGGCCGCCCAGGTCGCCAGCGTGCCGCCCCCGACGTACTCCAGCACCAGGAACGGCTGGCCAGCCTGCTCGCCGATCTCGTAGATCGGCACGATGTTCGGATGGCTTAGCGCCGCCAGCACCGACGCCTCGCGCCAGAACCGGTCGAAGCCGGCGGCCAGGGTCGCGGGGTGCAGCACCTTGATCGCCACCCGCCGCCCCAGCCGGGGGTCGATCGCCTCGTAGACCGTCCCCATCCCGCCCTGGCCGGCCCACCGCTCCACCCGGTACGAGCCGAGCCACTCGGGCACCGCCGCCTC
>CAZUZD010000462.1:0-4075 GCA_964624465.1 uncultured Isosphaeraceae bacterium | reverse complement strand
TGCGCCGAGGCTCGCGACAGCTGCTATTGAGCCGCCCGGATCGCCCTCTACCGCGCCGGGCGGGACCAGGCCCGCGCCCGGGCGACTCCGGGCGCCCCCGGCCTCGTCACGGCGCCCGCCGCGGGGCCGGGGTCCTGAGCGAGGCCCCTCAGTCCGGTCGCTTGCAGAGGCCGCAGGGCCGGGCGGGGATGGCGGTGGGCGGGACGACGAGGATCGGGTAGCGGTCCAGGCCCAGGCGGGGGATCAGCCAGCGGTGCTCGGACCGGGTCTGGTCGAAGACGCTGCGCTGCATGATCTCGCGGGCGATGTGGCGGCTGGCGGGCTTGCCGACGCGGACCAGCGGGTAGTGGTTGCGGCCGAACTGGGCGTCGACGGCGGCCACGGCGTGGATGCAGTCGCTGACCAGCAGCTCGCGGTCGCCGCTGATCGCCCGGTACTGCGCCTGGCCGCTCTCGAGGATGCCCGCGACCCGCACCGCCCGGTTCCAGGCCCTGGGAGCGACCTCGAAGGGGCCCCAGAGGTTGACCGTCTCGCCGTTGCCCAGCACGTAGCGGAGCGACTGGTCCAGGTCGAAGTTCACGCCGGGCTCGGGCCGGGGGTCCCAGACGTGCACCTCCAGGGTCCGCGGCAGCCAGGAGATCGTCACGGCCTCGAGCGCGTAGCCGCCCGGATCGACGCCCGAGCCGGTCGCCTTCACGAACGTCGCCCAGGTGTGGGTGTACCGCAGCAGCTTCGGGTGGCTCTGCGACCCGAAGATCAGCACGAAGTACCGCTCGTCGGCGCGGGCCGACCCCGCCGACCCCGCCAGAGCGATCAGGAGCCCGAGCAGCCCGAGCCAGCGTCCCCGTGCCCGACCACGACCCGTTCCGAGCATCCTGCGCTCCTTCGCCCGCGCCCCCGAAATCCCTGCCGCCCCGACCCTCCCGGGGGCACGCACGCTCCGTCTAGATCGCCGCCGGCGGACGTGCGGGTGCAGTCGGAATCGCTGGCCGCGCGGCCGGGGGGGCCGCACGACCGTCGCGGCCGGTTCGATCGCACGGCCCGCGGGGGCCGAAGGGACCGCCCTGGGACCCGGGATGCCGAGACCACCGGGACCGTGGCGGGCGCCGCGAGGTGTCGGCGGCGACTCAGTCGGGGCGCGGCGGGAACTCGAACGCCAGGAAGTGAAACTTCCGGCCGTCGGCCTCGAAATCCGCCAGGACCTGCGCCCCGAGCTTGCGGGTGGTGGTGTTCAGCGACCTCGGATTGTCGGCGGCGACGAACAGGACGCCGACGTCGTAGACGTCGCGGTAGGCCGCGCGGGTCACCGCGTTGAACGCCGTGTAGACCCCGCGCCCCCGGAGCTCCGCGCCGATGCAGACCGGCCCCCGGAGCGCATACCGCCGCGTGGCGATCGGGGTCCCGTTCAGCGCGACGGTCCGGGCCAGCTCGGTCATCGCTCGCACGACGGCCGGCAGCTCCGGATCGGGAGTCGGCGGCGGGGGGATCACGGCGATGAACCCCCCGATCCGGTCGTCCTCCGTCACGGCGACGTGCAACCCATCGCGGTCGATGGCCCGCTCGAACCACTCCGCCGAGTGCCGCACCGAGATGAACCCGTCGGCACGCTCGGATTCGCTGAGATTGCCGACGTAGTGGCGCTCTTCCAGCGCCATCACTCCGGGAATGTCGCTCCGCGTGGCCAGCCTGATCCGGACGTCGATCACCGATCCGATCTCCACTCCGACCGCCGGACCGCCCGGACGACCCGCCGAACGCGGCGAGGGTCTCCCGGGTCCAGCCGGACCGGCTTCGGCTGGCCGGAGGCACCGGGCCGGCCGGTTCCGGGGGGCCCGGGACGACGCCCCGAGGCGGGTCACGCCTCGGGGCGTCGCCGGGTGGCCTGAGCACGCCGGCCGGTGCGCCAGCGTCAACCGCTCGGATGCGGCCCGACGTCGGGGCTCACTTCTCGAGCGTCTGGTACTCGGGGGTGAACTTGGCGGTGTTGGTAGCGATGTCGGCCTCGACGTTGCCGCTGGCCCAGTTCAGGCCGCCCAGGATCAGGCCCTGGAACAGGGGGTTGCTCCAGACGTCCTCGCGGTGGCCCATGGAGGTGTAGAAGACGCGGCCGTCGCCGTACTTCTTGGCCCAGGTCTGGGGGAAGTCGGGCCGCTCGTAGTCGGCGCCCTTGAGGGTCTTGGTGTTGTGCTTGATGATCACGTGCAGGCCGTCGGGCTGGCACTTCTGCGAGTACCACTCGTCGTTGACCTTGAGGGTCGCCGGCAGCTTCTCGGCGCCGGGGAACTTCGGGTCGGTGACGACGAGCTCCGTCTCCTGCTGGGCGCCGTGGCCGTTGAAGTGGCCGCCGATCATCTGGGTGTACGGGTCGTCGCAGCCCATGCCGCGGTGCACGCCGAAGGTGTCGGTGGCGCTGTGGAAGCCGACGAAGCCGGCCTTGCCGCTCTGGATCCGGTCGAGGAAGGCCTTGAGGCCGTCGGCCGAGATCGGGCGGGTCTTGTCGGTGCCTTCCTTGGTCAGGTCGCCGGTGGTGTAGAAGCAGAAGGCGTCCCACTGGCCGATCTTGTCGGGGTCGAACAGGCCGCCGTCCTTGGAGCAGGTGACCTCGAAGCCGTTCTTGGCGCCCAGGTCCTTGAGGATCGTCTCGGCGTGGCTCAGCTCGTCCCCCTTGCGGGCGATCGACGAGTGCTGGAAGCCGGCGCTCTTGGTGAAGAAGAGCACCTTCTTGGGGGCGACCAGGCCGGCGCGGGCGTGGCTCAGGGCCATCGGGGCGAACAGCGCGGCGCCGGCGGTCGCCAGCATGCGACGACGGTTCAACGACATGGGCAAGACTCCCACTGTGCAGGGACGGGGCATGGGGAAGGGGAGGCGACGCGACGCGGGCCGGGCCCGCGGGCGGGCGCGACGCGGTCGGTCTCGGCGGGCGGCCGATCGGACCCGGGGCGGCCTCGCTTGCGCGCCCGGTGGGGACCGACCTTGGTGGCATGGTACCGGCCGGCCCCGGCGCCCGCACCCCCCCAGCGCGGCGAACCGGTTGGCGGGCCTCGGGCCGGCTTCGCGCTTGCCCTGGCCCGGCGGAGTCGGTACCCTGCCTGGCACTTGGCCCGCCGCTCGGGGGCCGGGGGACGTCGGCGGGGCTTGCCCCGTCGGGCCGGTCCGCCCGGGGCCCGGATCACGGCGGACCGGGGGGCGCGCAGGCAGGACCCTGCGACGTCGCATCGGACGCAACGCATGCCGGCCCGGAGGGTCGGGGAGGAAGGGATGTCTCAGCCCAACGCCGCGCCCGGTCACGCTCCGCGTGCCGAGCGTGCCCAGCTCGACCGACTCTGCACCTCGATCCGCGGCAAGCTGCAGTTCATGGACTATCTCGTCCGCGCGGCCGTGGCCGACGTCGATCGGCTCCACAACGAGGACGACCCGGGCACCCGGATCTTCCTGAAGCAGCTCGTCGAGATGCACGCCCAGAACCTCGCCGTCGAGTGCGAGAACATGCGCCTGATGGGCGAGCTCTGCCGCAACCTCGAGGCGGCCGTGGCCCCGGCCCCGGCGGGTCCCACCGCCATGGTCCTCCGCAACGGAGACGCCGCATGAGCCCCCACGACCCGAGCACGGGCCGCGGCTTCGGCCTCGGCGGATCCGGATCGGCCACCCTGGGCCGCCCGGCCCCGGCGAACCCGGCCCTCGAGGCCGAGGACGGCTTCGAGGTGCCCCCGCACGCCCCCCCGCCGCTGGCCGCCCCCGGCGCCACCGGCCTGGTCTCGCCCGAGCTGACCCGGGCCCTGGCCGATGTCAAGGGCCAGGCGCAGTTCCTGCTGTACCTGGCCGAGCAGATCGAGGACAGCCTCACGCAGCTCGAGGACGAGGCCACCGCTGACCCCAGCCAGGCCGCCTTCCTCTGCCGCATGCTGGCGATGTACTCGAACCAGCTCGAGGCCAAGCACCAGGGCCTCGGCGACCGGATCGCCGAGACCTGCCAGGAGGTCTACGTCACCGTGCGCGAGTTCGACATGGAGCTCGGCCACCCCGGCTGAGCCCCCGCCGACTCCCGTTCGACCCGAACGCACACGACCCCGCCGCC
>CAZUZD010000461.1:0-4077 GCA_964624465.1 uncultured Isosphaeraceae bacterium | reverse complement strand
GCGGCATACCGCAACCCCTTCCACGGGGTGAGTTTCTCTGGTGGGTGGCGGGGGTCCGTTTTCGGACCCCGGCGGCTCGAGCGCCCTCCGGGGTTGCGGCGGACCGCAACCCCAGCCACCTGTCGCGGTTTTCAATCGGGTGACGAAGACCTGAATAATGACCGAGGTTGCCAATGAACCTCGTACGTGTTGATGAGTCGAACTACGACCGCCTCCACGCCGAGTGGGTGAGTGCAACCAAAGACTTTCTCTACATGCTTTTCGATATCGCCGGAGATTGCCAGCCCTTCGGGGATTGGGACCGGGCCGAGCTGGGTGCGGTCGACCCGTTCCAGTATCTGGACATCGCCTACGACGGCGATTGCCCATTCTGGTCTGGCCCCACCCTCCATTTCCTGCATCGTTCAGCGGCCCTGAACCTCTTGTGCCGCCTGGCTTCGATTGGGCTCGAGGACGAATGCTCCGGTTCGACCTGGATGGCGGACTTCAGGAGCCGGAGAAGCCAACCCGCCATTGAGGCACTCATCCGCGAATACCATCCCGAACTCTTCCGGATCCTGGAGGCATTCGAGGCCGGTCGGGTGGTGCCGCACCCCGTCATCCAGCGTGCATTCAGGGCCGCCCTGTACGGTTCCGATGATTTCCTGGACGCCTTGAGGTCCGTCACCTCCGAGATCGTCTTGAGGACGTTCGATGCCCTCTTCGCGGGCGAGGAGTTGGCGTGGCCTGGTTCGACCAGCGCCCGACCTCTCGCAGCCACGGACCTGGACCACCGCGACACGTAGCGTCTGGTCCTGTCGGGGCCGCTGTGCGGACCGTCTTCAATGCGGATCGGTCCGCACAGCGGCCCCTACAGAGCTGGGATCTTCGTGACGCTCATCGAACCGAGGAGGAGGCATGGGCAATCGAAAAGCTCGGGAGTTCATGCAACAGCATGCGGACGCCTCCGCTTGGGATTCGGTGCAGTCCACTCCCCGCGACGTCGCCGATGACGTGTGCCTGCCGGGCATCGGGCTGCGACGCCTTCAACTCGTCGTCGCTCCAGCTCTCGAGCCCGGTTACGGCTGGGAGGCTCGTTCCCTGGGCTCCCTCTGGAGGCTGTTCCGCAGCGATGTCGTCCACGAGCCCGATTCCGTGCGTCCCCGGCTGCGAGGCTATCTCGAGCTGGAGGTGAACGGTGAAGAACTTCAAGGAATCGTCCACCGGCTCCGGTCAGTCTCACTCCCGATCTCGCCACTCGGCGAGGATTCTGGAGGCTCGGACGGAACCACCTACCAGGTCGCCCTCAGCGGCAATGCGGGGTCGGAGGCCCGGTTCCGCTGGTGGGAGGCCGCTCCGCCGGCCTGGCGATCGCTGGAAGAGATCGTGGGTGAGATGATCGCCAGGTTCACGAGCTGGACGCCGAAGCCGTCCTGACTTCGCGTCGCCATGTTCTTTGCAGGTGACAACCTCTGTGGCACGCATCGCGTGCCTTGCGTTGACCAGGTCCTGTCGGGGCCGCTGTGCGGACCGGATTCAGATCGGTCCGCGCAGCGGCCCCGACAAAACTACGAAGACTGGGTTACAGCGAAGCGCGGGACCCCGACGGCGGCGGCGGCCGCGGCCGCGTTGAGCTGGACATCGAGCGAGGCGAGTGGGAGGCCCTGGCGCAGGGCAATCTCCAGGTAGGCCGCGTCGTAGACGGAGAGCTTGTGCGAGCGGGCCAGACGGATGGTCTGGCTCCAGGCCTGGGCGTCGGTCTGGTCGTCGATGACGATGGGGAGTTGCTCGAGGCGGGCGAGGAATCGCGTCGTCTGGGCCTCGTCGCCCCGCTTGCGGCGCTCGCCCACGATCAGGGCGCTGGCGACCTCGAGCCGCCAGAGCGAGGGCACCACGGCCGCACGCGCGGCCAGCTCCAGGGCCACCGCATCGGCGTAGGGGCTGGCCTCGTCGGCGAAGTGCCAGGCCAGGGTCAGTGAGCCGTCGAGGACGAATCGCGGGGTGGCGGTGGTTGACATCAACGGCCGCCTCGGGGCTTACCGCCGTCCTTCATCGATCAGGTTCCGGACCGTCAGACCCTGGAGCCGGGGTCCTTGCTGGTCACGGGCCGCGAGCATCTCGACGATCGTCTGCCGCACGTCGGTCCGCACCGTGCCGCTGGCGGCGGGAACCAGCCAGGCGACCGGCTTCCCGTGGCGCGTGATGAGGATCGTCTCGCCGTGCTCGACGCGATCGAGGAGTTTCGGAAGCTGCGTTTTCGCCTCGTGGGAGCCCACCGAGCCTCGGTCGGCCCGCGGGTGTCGATGAGGCTCGTCCCCGTGCGAGTGGGCCGCGTCGGACTCGGACATCGGACTTCCCTCCGCTCGCTGGCTCACAGCCGGTTCCCCCCAGCGGCTCATCGGAGCCTGGGATGACAGGCCCTCGATCCATTCTAGGTCATCTGCGCGGGCCAAGGGACCGGATGACCTCGCGGGATGTTGGTGGCAACCAACGTTGCCGCCCAGATCCGGTGTGCAGGGTCTTGTAGGGTCCGCTGTGCGGACCGGCTTCGATTCGGATCGGTCCGCACAGCGGACCCTACAAAACCTGCCTGGTCGGTCTGGTGGGGAAATGCAACGAGGCCGGCCGCAATCGTGGAGGATCGCGGCCGGCCTCATGGTTCGATCCACGGCGTGCGGGACGCCGGCGATCCGGTCAGGACTTCGGTGAGAACGGGTTCGGATCGCCGTCGCCGAGGCCGCCCTTGAGGGGGACCTTGCGGGCGGGCTTGGGGGTGGCGGGGGCCTCGTCCTCGGGCTCGTCGGGCTCGGGGGTGGTGGCGGCGGGCAGGGGGCGGAGGGAGAGGGCGATCCGCTTGAGCTCGGGCTCGATCTTGAGGACGCGGACCTCGACCTCGTCGCCTTCCTTCACGACGTCGCGGACGCGGAAGACCTTCTTCGGGCCCAGCTCGCTGATGTGGATCAAGCCCTCGATGCCGGGCAGGATCTCGACGAAGGCGCCGAAGTCCATCAGGCGGGTCACCTTGCCGGTGAGGGTCTGGCCCCGCTCCAGCTCCTCGTCGATCGAGTCCCACGGGCTGCTGGCGAGCTGCTTGAGGCCGAGGGTCACCTTCTGGGCGGCGCGGTCGATCCGGAGGATCTTGACCTCGACGCCCTGGCCGATCGAGACGACCTCCGAGGGGTCGGCGACGCGGGTCCAGCTCAGCTCGCCGGTGGGCAGCAGGCCGTCGACGCCGCCGAGGTCGACGAAGGCGCCGAAGGGCTTGATCGAGCGGATGGTGCCGGTGCGGACCTGCCCCTCCTCCAGCTCGGCCCAGGTCTGCACGCTCTGCTCGGCGCGCTCCTTCTCCAGCAGCTCGCGGCGGGAGACGACCAGGTTCTTCTCGCGCTGGTTCAGCTCGGTGACGACGGCGCGGAGCTTCTGGTTGATGTAGGTGGCGGTGTCCTCGACCCGCACGCCCAGCTCGATCTGACTGATCGGCATGAAGCCGCGGATGCCGTTGACGTCGACCTCGACGCCGCCCTTGACCCCCTTGGTCACGCGGGCCTCGACGATCATGCCCTTGTGCAGGGTCTCCCAGCTCGCGATGACCGCCGCGCCCTTGCGGGACATGACGAGCAGGCCCTCGCTGGCGTCGTAGTGGTCGAAGACCACCTCGATCATGTCGCCGACCTTGGGCACCTCGGCGCCGAACTGGTCGGCGGGGACGATGCCCTCGCTCTTGGCACCCAGGTCCAGGAAGATCGTCAGGCCACGGATCGCGACGACCTTCGCCTGCTGGACACCGTGGCGATCCTCCTGGCCCACGCCCTCCTTGGGCACGTGGGCGCGGTCCTCGGCGCGGGTGCGCTTGCCGCTGGCGAGGCTCAGGTCCTTGGGATCGAAGCCGGACATGAGGGCTTCGAGCTCGGCCTCGATCTCGGCGTCCTTGGAGCGCTTGAAGTCGCCGAGCGGCTCATCGGCCTTGGGGCCGAGGGCCTGGGCCATGGCGCGGTCGAGGTCCTCGTCGATGTCGCGGACCCGGCGCGGGGCCGGGCCGTCGTCGTCGCGGCGGCCGGGGGCGGAGGCCGACTGCGGCCGGGCCGGGGGGGCCGGCGG
>CAZUZD010000460.1:0-4135 GCA_964624465.1 uncultured Isosphaeraceae bacterium | reverse complement strand
ACAGCAGCATCTGGGCCCTCGTTGTACGCCCGCCCGCCGGGTGCCGCCGGTGCGGAGTTCCCTCGCGCCGCCGCGGCCTGCAACCCGCGAATTCTGGACATGGCGTGGGATTTGCGTTAGCTGATTGGAACAAGGCAGATTGGTCGAGGGTGTGCGGGCCCAGCCGCCGCCCCCGGGATCATCAGGTCGGAGTCATTTGACATGCCCGTGTTCCTGAACTTTGTTACCGGGAGTGCCTGCGAGCGTCGCAGCGCGATGTACCGGAATCAGGACCCGGTCGTGCGACCCACCCGGACGATCGCCGACTTCCAGGACGCCTTGCGGATCCGCTCCGAGCGGATGCGGCGGGCCCTGCTCGGGGCGTCGCTGGCGCTGGCGGCCCTCTGGCTGCTGGGCTGGGCCGCCTGGGGCTGGCTGCCCCCGCTACTGGTCGAGTTCGACGGCGGCCGGACCGCCCATCTGGCCATCGCCGTGCTGGTCCCGCTCGCCCTGCTCGTCATCGCCCTCTCCAGCTTCGGTGCCTGGTACAGCGAGCGGCAGGTCCGCCTCGACCCCCGCCTGAGCTGCCCAGAATGTCGGGGGCCCCTCGACACCCTGGCCCCCCTCGTCATCGCCACCCGCACCTGCCCCCACTGCGGCGTCCCGGTGCTGGCCGACTGACGCCGGCGCGTGCCCCAGGGTGAGGCCCTGCCTCATTCCGGGAGCCCGACCCCGACCCGCCCGCCCCTCCGCCCCCGCTCCCACCTGGCTCCGACGCCGCCCGCGTCATGCCGTCGTGCGGAGGAGCGGCCCGAGATCCGCCGGACCGGTCCGAGGGGCGAATCCCGGCCTCCGTCCGGGCGGAGCGGAGGATGCCTTGCCCCTCCGCCCGACCTGACACCCCAGGATCCGGGGTGCCCATGTTCCCTCCGCGGAGCCCCGCGCCTCCAGCCCTGGCCTGAGCCGCTCCTGGCGTGCAGCGTGGCCACGCCGACGATCCGGAGGCCATCGACCCGGCCGGTGTGCCGTGACCTGAGCGCAGCGTGGCCACGCCGACGATTCTCTGGCCTCCGCAGCCGGGGCCCGCACTCGGAACCCGGGCACCCAGAGGAAACACGTCGACGATTCGGAGGCCACCGAAACGTGGCCACGCTCCGCTCAGGCCACGCCACACCGAGTGGGAGAGGGCTGGGTGCGGAGGCCCCCGTCAGGTGGCCTCGTGGCCTGGGGGGCCTGCGCGGGATCAGCGGTCGGGGGTGCGGTCGCGCACGGGTTCGAGGACGATCAGGTGGCGAGCGCGGTTGGCGCCGTCGGCGCGGGCGTAGGCGAGGTGGACGAACAGGCCGGGCTTGAGGCGGTCGGGGGCCAGCTTCGGGCCGGGGCGGGCGTCGGACTGCCGGGCGCGCCGGGAGGCGGCGTCGGCGGCCTGGGGGTCGGCCTGGGCCTGGGCGCGGGCCTCGTCGGCGGTGGCCGCGCCGGGGCTGGCCTCGTCCATGGCGGCGCGGTACCGCAGCTCCAGCCGGGCGTCGGGCACGAGCTCGACGGTCACCAGGGTGTCGGCGTCGCGGGGCTGACCCTGCTGGGCGACCCCTTGCTGGCCGTCCTGGGCCACCTGCTCGGGCTTCGTCTCGGCGGTGCGGGCCGTGTCGCGCACGTAGTCGCGCCAGACGGCCGCCGTGTTGACCGTGACCCGGATCCGCGCCGCGTCCGGGGCGCCGACCCGCTCGACCCGGGTGATCACGCCGTCGAGCTGCTGTGCGTCTGCCGTCGCCTTCGCCGCCGGCTCCTGGGCCGCCCGCGGCGTGGGGGCGTCCTGGGTCGAGGGGGTGGCGGGGCCAGGGCCGGCGGCCACCAGAGCGGGCAGCAGGGCCAGGGGCCAGAGCCGTCGGTTCGAGGGGTGTCCGATCATGGGGCGGTGCTCCACGGGGGCCCGTCGGGCCCGGGCCGGCGGGCCGAACGGCCGCCGGGCTCCAGGTCCGACCCGGTCCCCCGGGAACCGGGATCGAAGCAACTCGCAGGCCGCTGCCGCCCCCAACGCGAACCGCCCGGCCGCCCCACGAAACGCGGGGCGGCCGGGCGGCCGGTGCATCACAGGTCTGATGGTCGGCCCGCCCACCCCGTCGGGAGGAGCGGGCCGGCCGATCGGGTCAGGTCAGGAGCAGCCCATGCTGTTGCCGCAGTTGAAGCAGCGGTAGCAGGTGCCGCAGCGGACGGTCAGGGCGCCGCAGTTGTCGCACGCCGGGGCGTCCGACTGGAACCGGGCGAACTGGGCCTGCTGGTTCTCGACCGAGACGAAGCCGGCGGGCGTCGGGGTCGAGACGATCGCCTCGGGCTCGGCGTGTTCGACGTCGCCGGCCGTCGCCTTGCGGTGGCCGTTGACCTTCACGGTCGGGGCCGCGATGGCGGCGTCCGAGGCCGTGCCGATCGGCGCGGTCGCCCACTCGATCGCGGGGGCGGCGGCCAGGGTCGAGCCATCCTCGCGGCTGGGGGTGTTGGCGGCGCGGTAGCCGTCGACGAACTGGATGCCCAGCCAGCGGAAGATGTAGTCGGTGATGCTCTTGGCGATCGGGATCTCCGGGTTCTTGGTGAACCCGGCCGGCTCGAACCGGCTGTGGGCGAACTTGTTGACGAAGACCTCCAGCGGCACGCCGTACTGCAGGCCCATCGACACCAGGGTGCCGACGACGTCCATCAGGCCGCCGACCGTCGAGCCTTCCTTCGCCATCGTGATGAACAGCTCGCCGGGGCGGCCGTCATCGAAGAAGCCGACGGTGAGGTACCCTTCGTGGCCCTGGATATCGAACTTGTGCGTGACGCTGCGGCGGGTCTCCGGCAGCCGCTCCCGGCGCGGCTGGGGCCGCTTGACGGTCGGGGCCGGGGTGCTGATCTGGTGCACCACGGTGGCGGCGGCCGCCGGGGCGACCTCGGCCTCGGGGGCCGGGGCGTCGGGCAGCAGGGCGTCGAGGGCGGCCAGGGCCTCGGCGGCGTGGGCGGCGTCCGACTCGGCCTTCGCCGTGGCGGCGGCGGCGACGACGGCCGCCTCACGCTCCTTGTCCTTGGTGTCCTCGCTCTTGGTGCTGACCGGCTGGCTCTCCTTGGAGCCGTCGCGGTAGATGGCCAGCGCCTTGAGGCCGAGCCGCCAGCCTTCCAGGTACGCGTCCTGGATGTCGGCGACGGTCGCCTCGCGGGGCATGTTCACCGTCTTGGAGATGGCGCCCGAGAGGAACGGCTGGGCGGCGGCCATCATGCGGACGTGGCCCCGCCAGTGGATCGTGCGGCCCCCCTGCGGCGGCGGGAACGCACAGTCGAAGACGGGCAGGTGCTCGTCGAGCAGGCCAGGGGCCCCCTCGATCGTGTCCTTGGCGTCGATGTGGTCGAGCACGCCCCGGATCGTCGGGTCGTCGTAGCCCAGCGTCTTGAGCGCCATCGGCACGGTGCGGTTGACGATCTTGAGCATGCCGCCGCCGGCCAGGCTCTTGTACTTCACCAGGGCGATGTCCGGCTCGATGCCGGTGGTGTCGCAGTCCATCATGAAGGCGATCGTGCCGGTCGGCGCGATCACCGTCACCTGGCTGTTGCGGTAGCCGTGCTCGCGGCCCAGGGCCAGGCACTCGTCCCAGATCTGGCGGGCGGTCTCCCGCAGCGCGGGCGGGCAGGAGGGGTCGATCGCCTCGACGGCGTCGCGGTGCATCTCCATGACCTTGAGCATCGGCTCGCGGTTCACGGCGAAGCCGTCGAACGGGCCCAGGTGCGCGGCGTGCTCGGCGCTGGTGCGGTAGGCCTCGCCGTGCATGATCGCGGTGATCGCCCCGGCCAGGGCGCGGCCCGAGTCGCTGTCGTACGGCTGGCCGGTCGACATCAGGAGCGAGCCGAGGTTGGCGTAGCCCAGGCCCAGCGGCCGGAACCGGTGGCTGTTCAGCGCGATCTTCTCGGTCGGGTAGCTGCCGTGGTCGACGAGAATTTCCTGCGCCGTGATGAACAGCCGGCACGCGGAGCGGAACCGCTCGGCGTCGAAGCCGCCGTCCTCGGTGCGGAACTTCATCAGGTTGATCGACGCCAGGTTGCACGCCGAGTCGTCGAGGAACATGTACTCGGAGCACGGGTTCGAGGCGTTGATCCGGTCCGAGTTGATGCACGGGTGCCAGTCGTTGATCGT
>CAZUZD010000459.1:0-4138 GCA_964624465.1 uncultured Isosphaeraceae bacterium | reverse complement strand
TCAAGATGCCCGGCCTGACGGGCATCGAGGTGCTGGCCAAGATCAAGCAGCTCAGCCCCGACACGCAGGTCGTGATCCTCACCGGCCAGGCGTCGGTCGACACCGCCGTGCAGGCGCTGCGGCTCGGGGCGTTCGACTACCTGACCAAGCCGTGCAAGTGGGCCGAGCTCGAGGTGATCCTGGGCCGGATCGCCGAGCGCCGCGACCTGACCAACCGCGCCACGGCGCTGGAGACGCGGCTCAAGGCCGCCGAGGGCACGCCGACGTTGGTCGGCGAGACGCCCGAGATGCTCGAGGTCAAGCGGCTGATCGACACGGTGGCCCCCACCGAGGCCACGATCATGATCCTGGGCGAGACGGGCACCGGCAAGGAGCTGATCGCCCGCAACCTGCACGACCGCAGCCACCGCGCCGGCGGGCCGTTCATCCCGGTCAACTGCGGGGCGCTGCCGGAGAACCTCGTCGAGAGCGAGCTGTTCGGCCACCGCAAGGGCGCCTTCACCGGCGCCGACACCAACCGCAAGGGCCTGTTCGAGGTCGCCAACGGCGGCACGCTGTTTCTCGACGAGGTCGGCGAGCTGGACAAGAGCGTGCAGGTCAAGCTCCTGCGGTTCCTGGAGTCGGGCGAGATCCGCCGCGTGGGCGAGAACGACCCGTTCCGCGTGGACGTGCGGGTGCTGTGCGCCACCCACCGCGACCTGCGGACGATGGTCGAGGAGGAGAGCTTCCGCGAGGACCTCTTCTACCGGCTCAACGCCTTCGAGATCCTGCTGCCGCCGCTCCGCGATCGTCGCGGCGACATCCCGCTGCTGGCGCGGCACATGCTCCGCCGCTATGCCCCGCGCCGGGGCGACGACGCGCTCACGCCCGAGTTCCTCGACGCCCTGATGGCGCACGACTGGCCGGGCAACATCCGCGAGCTGGCCAACGCCGTCGAGCGGGCGACCATCATGTCCGGCGGCGGCCCCCTGCGCCCCGAGCACCTGCCCACGCCCGCCCCGCGCCGCGGGGGCGCGGCCGCCGCGGCGGGGGCCTCGACGGCCGTCCCGGCCGGCAACTCGCCGGCGCTGAACGCGCCCCACTTCGTGATCCCCGGCGACGCCCAGCCGACCCTGCGCGACATCGAGATGAAGTACATCCAGATCGTGCTGGAGAAGCACCACGGCAACAAGCCGGCCGCCAGCCGCGAGCTGGGCATCAGCCTCAAGACCCTCTACAACAAGATCAACCAGCTCCAGGGCAGCAACTGAGCCCCGCCCGGGGGGCGCCGGCCCCGGTCGCCCCGCCGCCGCAGTTCTGGCTCAGTCGTCGGCCAGCCGGGTCGCCCGCTCCAGCGGCCCCGGCGAGACCTGGATCGCGCCGGTCAGGGGCTGGCTGAGCTCGATCAGCAGGAAGATGGCGGCGGCCATCGTCAGCGCCGCCACCGCCAGGCAGGCAGCGGCCACCAGGTTCCGGGGCGCCAGCAGGCCCAGGCTCAGGAACAGCACGCCCAGCCAGGCGATCAGCACCAGCATCAGGGAGCCCGGCAGGGTGATGGAGGCCTGCACCAGCAGGGTGTGCCCCTGCCGCCGCAGCTCCTGGAAGACCTTCAGGGCCGCCTTCTGGCGCCGCCGGCCGGCGTCGTCGCCGGGCTCCAGGGCGTCGATCTGCCGCCCGACCGCGCCCACGCCCAGGCCGCGCTCCATGGTCTGCAGGCCGGTCGTCACCTGATCATCGGTGGGCCAGATCCGCTCCAGCAGCCGTCGCTGCGTCTGGTGCAGCGCCGTGCGTGCCGGGGCGGCCTCCGGGCCATAATCCTCCAGCATCCGGTCCAGCTGCGACTGGCTGGTCGCCAGGGCGGTCAGCCCCGCGGCGGTCTGGTCGAACGAGGTCTTGGCCGAGCCGATCAGGAGCCCCAGCACCAGCGAGACCAGGGTGGCGACCATCGCCGAGGTCGTCTTGAGGATCTCGCGGGTCTCGGCCTCCAGGTACCGCTTCGGCACCCACTCGCCGAGCGCGAGGCCGACGACGGCCCCCAGGCACATGACCAGCAGCGCCAGCGGCGCGGCCACCAGCGAGTGGGTCGTGAGCCACGAGATCGGCAGTCCCGCCATGCGCCGTCGCTCCTGATGGTCGTGGTCACGTCGCGGGCTCAGCGCTCGATGACGCGCTGCATCAGCTCGATGGCCTTGTCGAGCGGCGCGTGCGGCACCTGGATCAGGCCATCGAAGGGGTGGCTCAGCTCCATCAGCAGGAAGATGGCCACCGCCATCGCCAGCGCCGAGACGGTCAGGGCGCCCACCGCCGTCGTGTTCCGGGGGCAGAGCACGCCCAGGCAGGTGAACAGGATCGTGAGCCAGGCGATGAGCACGACCAGCAACGCCGGCGGCAACTCGAGCTGCGCCTGCTCGATGGTGCCGAGCTGGGCCTGCACCAGGTCCTCGAACGCCTGCAACGCCTGCTTCTTGCGGGCCTGACCCGACTCGGTGGCCGGCTGGAGCCGCTCGATCTCGCCCAGCACCAGGCCCATGCCCACGTCGGTCTCCACCGTCTGCAAGCCGCCGGGGCCCTGGCCGGAGGCCGGCCAGATCCGCGACCGGATCGTCTGCGTCGCCGTCCGGAGCCGGTCGCGCGCCGCCTGACCCTCCGGGCCGCAGAGCTGCAACTGGCGGTCCAGCAGCACCGTCCGCGTCGACACCTGCGTCAGTCCGGCCGCCCCCTGGTCGTAGGTCGACTTCGCCGAGCTCACCAGCAGCCCGATCACCAGCGCCACCAGGGTCGCCACCATCCCGGAGGCGGTCTTAAGGACGTCCTTCGAGTCGTCCTTCAGATGCTCCTCGGGCAGGAATTGCCGCAGCCGGGAGCCGAGCAGCCGGCCCAGGCTGATGACCAGCAGCGCGATCAACGCGATCCCCGTTGAGGTCCACACGGTGAGAGACTCCCTGGATCGGGCCCGGCCGTTCCCGCGAGGGCGGGCCGGGTCACGATCGAACGATGCGCGGTGACCGGGGTCGCGAGAGCTGACGACGGCGTCAGCCCGGCCGTAGGCGAGGCCCCGGCCTGGAGCATAGGCCGCCGCGTGCGCACGGGTCAACCTCGGCCGGGGGCCCGGCCTGTCCCCGGGCCGCCCAGCGCTCGGGCCCGCTCAGGCAGTTGAGGGCCCGTGGCCGGAGTCGGACGGGTTGCCATCAGACTGCCGGGTCAGCAGCAGGTCGGCCGGGTCGGTCTTGAGGTGCAGGGGGAAGTCCCCGACCTCGCGGCGGGGGTCGACGAGCCGGGGCCCGTCCGGGTCGTCGGGGTCGGTGACGATCGGGGACGCGGTCGGGCCGACGGCCGAGGGGGCCGGCAGGATCACGTCGCCGGCCTCGGTGTCGTGCACCAGCACCCGGCCCAGGGCGGCCTCCTCGATCTGATCGAGGTCGAGCCGCTCGGCGAACCGGTCGAGGAACGCCAGCAGGGCCTGCGACTGCGGGCCGTCGAGGGTCACCCGCGAGCCGTCGCTGAAGAACAGCTCGAGGTACCGGAAAATGCCGAAGACCGGCTCGGCGTCCTCGGCGATGTGCCCGGTGCTGCCGATCTCGCGGCTGCCGGTGTGGGTGGCGTAGCGCACCAGGTGATCGAGGTTGTAGGACTGACCCCGGATCGTGACCAGGGACCAGGGTGCAGGCATGGCGGGGCCTCTTGGCGGCGGGGACGGCCGACCGGCCAGCGTGGCGATCGGCACTGCACCAGTCTGTCAGCCCGGCGGTGTCCCGGCCAGGGGGTCATCAGGGCGGGTCGAATTCCGCCAGATTCCGCGGTGGCGGCGCGGCCCCGGTGCGGTATCGTCGAGGGGGACGAACGGGGCCGCGACGCGGGGAGGGCCGGGCGATGCGACGACGGACATGGCGACGTGGCCTGCTGGCGCCGGGCCTGGGTCTGGCCGCGCTGCTCCTGATCGGGCCCGCCGGGGCGCGGGGGCAGGGGGCGCTGGCCTTCGCCCCGGTCATCGGCACCTTCCCCGACGGCGTGGGCCTGGGCGTGACGCCGGTCGTCTCCGCCGACCGCCGCTACGTGCGGCTGGGCGTCAATGCGCAGTTCCAGACCGTGCTCGGCTTCGACTCCTACACGATCCCGGGCGCCGTCTCGGGCGGCGGCGGCTTCGGTGGTGGTGGGTTCG
>CAZUZD010000458.1:0-4142 GCA_964624465.1 uncultured Isosphaeraceae bacterium | reverse complement strand
GACCTGTTCTACATCCCGAACAAGAACCGGGTCGTCGGCAGGGAGGCCGGCGAGAGCATCCTCTGATCGACCGGCGGCCTCAGCGCGGTTCCAGGCGATCCAGCAGTGCCTGGAACCGCGGGTCGTCGCGGACGGCCGCCAGGTCGGGATCGGTGCGAAGAGCCACCGCGTCGCGATAGCCGACCGCGACCGATCGTTCCAGGGCGTCGAGGGCGGCGGCGAGATCCTTGGGTCGGGTCTCGGACGTCGGCTCCGCGTCGTCGGCGCAGACGGCATAGGCGCAGGCCACGAAGAACAGGACGGTCGGGTCGTCCTTCACCAGGGTGCGCAGTCGCTCGGCGGTCTCGATCGCCCGGGCCCGCTCCCCGCAGCGGGCCAGCGAGAGCATCAGGTCGATCTGCTTGTGAGCGTTGCGGGGGTCGTCCTGCGCCAGGGCCTCGCGGGCGGTCAGCGACGTCCGATAGGCCGCGTCGGACTCGTCGGTCTGGCCCAGCACCTGGTAGGCGGTCGCCAGCCGGTACGCGGCCAGGGCCAGGTCGCGGCGGGTGTTGACCCCGCCCGGATCCGCCTGGTCGTACTCCTTGAGGGCGGCGTCGCTCTCGCGGTAGCGGGCCAGCGCCTCCGACGCGTTGCCGGTCATGAGCTCCCGGTCGCCGGTGGCGGCCAGGGCGGCGGCGACGTCGCGGAGGCCCCTCGGCATCGGCAGGGCCCGGCTCCGGGCCAGCGCCTGGTCCTCGAACGCCGTGGCGCTGGCCGCATCACCCAGGCGGAAGGCGACCTCGCCCAGCCGGATCAGGACGCTGACCGGCAGCGCCTTGAGCGGGCCCTCCGGGTCGGTCGCGACCGCCGCCGCATCCGCGGGGTTTTCGTAGCGGTGGCCGGCGGCCCGCTCGAGGTACTGCCGATAGGCCTCCCAGGCGGCCTTCGGGTCGCCCAGGTAGAGGGCCAGCGAGCCATTCTTGCTGTAGTTGTTCGCCAGCGAGTTGCGGAGCATCTCGGGCTTGAGCTCGGGCACCTTGATCGGCCGGCTGGCGAGGGTGAGCCGGCGCTTGAGCGCCGCGTCGTAACTGGTGCGGGCGATCGCCGCGTCGCCCAGGAGCTGGAGCTGGACGTCGCCGATCTTGTCGTGGAAGACGGCGAGGTTCCAGAGCACGGCGTCATCGTCGGGGTCGGCCTCGGCCAGGCCCTCGATGATCTCCCGCCCCTGCTGATAGCGTGTCAGCGCCTCCTCGGTCTGCCCCAGTTCCAGGGCGATGTCGCCCATGCGCTGGATGGCCCCGGCGCGGGTGCGGAGGACCAGCGGGGCGTTCTCGCTGGCCTTGGACACGCGGTCGAGGCCGGTCATGGCGTCCTTGAGCAGGTCCTCACGGAGCTGTCGCAGGCCGGGCTGACCCTTGAGCTGGTTCTGGACCCGGGTGACGACGCCGTAGAGCGAGTCGATGGCCAGCTTGCTCTGGGTCGAGGCGACCTCGGCATTGCGGTCGGCCTGCTTGCGGGCCGCCTCGGCCTGGGCGCGGGCCGCCACGGCCTCGGCGGTCTTCTGCTCGGCCACGAGCTGGGCGCGGGTGGCCTCGAGCCGCGCCCCCTCGGCCTCGCGACGCTTCCGCTCGATCACCCAGACGCCGATCGACGAGGTGGTGGCGATCGTCGCCAGCAGCAGCGCCACCGTCGCGGTCAGGAGCGCCACCCGGGGGTTCCGGCGGCACCAGCGCCAGAGCCGCTCGCGCGAGGTGATCGGCCGGGCCAGGATCGGCTCGCCGTCGAGGAACCGCTTCAGGTCGTCACCCAGGGTGTCGGCGGTCTCGTACCGGCGCTCGGGGTCCTTCTCCAGGCACTTGAGGCAGATCGTCTCCAGGTCGCGCGACACCGTCGGCTGGAGCTGCGACGGCGGCACGGGCTCCTGCGAGCGCACCTGCTCCAGGGTGTCGAGCACCTTGGCGGCGCGGAACGGCGGCCGGCCGGTCAACAGCTCGTAGAGGATCGCGCCCAGGGCGTAGATGTCGACCGCCGGGCCCAGGTTGTGCGTGTCGCCACGGGCCTGCTCGGGGGCCATGTAGCTGGGGGTGCCCATCAGCGTGCCGCTGCGGGTCTGGCTCGAGTCCCCCTCCAGGCGCTTGGCCAGGCCGAAGTCGGAGATCTTGGGCGTGCCGTCGCGGGTCAGCAGGATGTTGGCCGGCTTCAGGTCGCGGTGCAGGATGCCGCGGCCATGCGCGAAGTGCATCGCCCGCGCCAGGGTCAGGATCATCTGCGCCGCGTCGCGGTCGACGAACGGCTTCTCGGCCACGAGCCGGTCGAGGCCGCCGCCGTCGACGAACTCCAGCGAGAAGAACGGGATGCCGTCCTGCTCGCTGACCTCGTAAATCTGCACGATGTTCGGGTGCAGCAGCTGGGCGACCGACTCGGCCTCCATCTGGAATCGCGAGAGCTGCTCCTCGCCGGCGTGCACGCCCGCCAGCAGCATCTTGAGCGCCACCCGGCGCTGGAGCCGCTTCTGGATGGCGGCGTACACGACCCCCATGCCGCCGCGACCCAGCTCGCCGGTGATCTCGTAACCGGCGACGCGCAGCCGCTCGGTCCCGGCCTCACCCGGCCCGCCGATCTCGGCCATGGTGGTCGCCAGGGCGAAATCGGCCTCGCCGTCGAGCGTCGCCGCGGAGAGTCCGTCGAGGGTGGCCGCCAGCGTGTCGTCGAGCCCGCTGCCGGCCCTCCCGGGCGCCACGGTGACGGCCAGCGTCTCCGAGTTGGCCCCGCCGGTGCGGGCCTCGCGGAATGAGCGGTCGATCGGCTCCAGCCGCGCGCGCAGGGCCAACCGTTGCGCGGGGCCGGCCATCCGGATGAACGCCTCGAGCACGGGCTCGGGTCCACCGGTCAGCGCGGTGGCCCACGCGGTGGCGAAGCGCTCCTGAATCCCGTCCAGATCCAGCACCCCGTCGCTCGGTGGCACTCCGGCCTGATCCCGCGGCTCGCTCATGGATTCCTGGCCTCGTGGTGGTGGGCGCGCACCGAACCGGGGCCGCACCACTGGTCACCCGG
This sequence comes from uncultured Isosphaeraceae bacterium, assembly GCA_964624465.1. Lineage (GTDB taxonomy): Bacteria > Planctomycetota > Planctomycetia > Isosphaerales > Isosphaeraceae > CAZUZD01. The sequence goes on along the minus strand of CAZUZD010000458.1, from coordinate 1,109 downwards.
GGGCCCCCGTCGCGGTCGGATTCGGCGGGTCGGCATCGGACAGGATCGGGGCCACTGATCCTAACACCCGCGACGCCGCCGGGCCATCGCCGCCCGCCCCGACTTCCCACCCGCCCCCACCAACCCCGCCGTGATCCAGGCTTCCCCCGCCCTCGCCACTCCGACACACCTCGGGCACCACCTTGACTACAACACAAAGGCGAACAAAAATGAACACACAGGATCGCATTGCGGCCACACGTCGACCCTAGACGAACCAAACCAAACCGCGCGGCGGTGCCGTGACCGCGGCGGCGCGGGCACGAGCCCGGGGCGGGAGTTCAGCGAGATGCAGGCGAGCGCACACAACGACGGGGCGACGCGGGACGCAGGAGGCCGCTCACGGGGCCGGCTGGGGGCCTATCTGGCGGCCGGCCTGGGCGTCGGGGCGGTGATGAGCACGACGGCCGAGGCGGGCGTGGTCACCCTCGATGTCTCGGCGTTCGGGGGCGTCAACGGCGGCATTGCCGACGGCACGTTCTCGAGCTTCTCGTTCACGCCCGGCGGCGGCGATCTCTACATCACCAACAACTATGGCGGCACCTTCGGACTCGACGGCTACGATGGACTGCTCTTCGCCAGCGCCGGCACCGACGCCTCCCCGACGCAGCTGGCCTTCGGCGACGCGATCGGGCCGAGCCTGAACTTCAACGACACGATCGACGCCAGCTACTTCCAGGCGGGCGGCTCGGTCTCCCCGAACTTCGGGCCCGGCAGTTACATGGCGTTCCAGGACAAGCAGGGACGCTACGGATACCTGGAGGTCACCTGGGACGGCACGATCACGCAGTTCCAGGTCCTCAGTGGCGCCTACGAGTCGGTCGCCGGCACGCCGATCACGGCGGGGGCTCAGCCGCTGGTCGTGGTGCCCGAGCCGTCGACGTTGAGCCTGCTGGCCCTCGGCGTCAGTGGCCTGCTGGCGGCGCGTCGGTTGCGGGCGACCGTCACCGCGGGCGCCTGAGCCGGGCCCGCCCCGGGACGACGCAACCTCCTGATGCAACGCTCGCCGAGGCACGGCCCGGAACACCCGTGCGCCGGCCCCCGGCGCGACGGCCGCCGCCACGGCCCCG
>CAZUZD010000457.1:0-4146 GCA_964624465.1 uncultured Isosphaeraceae bacterium | reverse complement strand
CTTCGGGTGTCGGTTCGCGGCCCATTTCTTGCATGAGTCTGCGTTGGGTACGAACGAGTTTGTTGATGGTTTCGATCATGTGCACGGGAATGCGGATGGTGCGGGCCTGATCGGCGATGGCGCGGGTGATGGCCTGGCGGATCCACCACGTCGCGTAGGTGCTGAACTTGTAGCCGCGGCGGTACTCGTACTTGTCCACCGCCCGCATCAGGCCGGTGTTCCCCTCCTGGATCAGGTCCAGGAACGAGAGGCCGCGGTTGCGGTACTTCTTGGCGATCGAGACGACCAGCCGGAGGTTGCCGCCGGAGAGCTCGCGCTTGGCCTGCTCGTACTCCTTGTAGCGGGCGATCATCTGCACGCACCGCTGGCGGAGGCTGGCCGGCGTCTCCAGGGTCATGAGCAGGAGGTCCTTGAGCTCCTTCTGCAGGTTGGCCAGGTCCTCCTTGCCGCCACGGCCCTGCTTGTGGTCCTCGATGCCGCGGTGCAGCTCGATCATGCGGACCGAGATCTGCTCAAGCCGCCGCATCAGGGGCTGCACCTTCTGGGTGCGGATCGAGAGCTCCTCGACCAGGGTCACGGCCTTGCGGCGGCGGCTGCGGAGCGAGGCGCGGAGGCGCCGCCGCTCGGACAGGTTGCCGCGGGCGCGGATCTGGGCCCGGAAGTCCTGGTCGTTGCAGGTCATCAGGTGGTCGAGGGTGACCAGGTTGTGGGGCATGCGCCCCAGGATCTGGTCCTTCTCGAGGTTCTCGGTGACCGAGACCTTCACCGTGCGGTCGAACGGCAGCTCGCCCGAGTTGACCTTCTTGAGCACGTCGACGACCAGCCGCAGGGCGTAGTCGCACTCGAGCACCCGGCGGCGGAACTTCTTGCGGGTGATCTCGATCTTCTTGGCCAGGCCGATCTCCTGGTCCCGCGTCAGCAGGGGGATCTCGCCCATCTGCGTCAGGTACATGCGGACTGGGTCGTCGATCCGGCGGGAGATCTCGTCGAGGTCCTCGCCGGTCAGTTCGACGTCTTCCTCCTCCTCCGCCGTGTCGACCAGCTCGTCCTCGGGCTCGTCGTCGATGTCGCCGGTGGCGACCATGCGGCTCTCGGCCTCCTCCTCGTTGACCAGCTCGATGCCCAGCTCGTCGATGGTCTCCAGCAGCCCCTGGATCTTCTCCGAGTTGCTGCCGGCCTCGTCGGGCAGGTGCTCATTGATCTGGTCAAAGGTGAGGAAACCTCGGCGCTTGCCCAGGTCGAGGAGCGTCTTGAGGCCCTCGTCCAACTTTTCCATCGACAACTCTCCCTCGGCGCTCACCGGCGGCGGATCCGTGTCAGGGCGGTACGGTTCAGGACAGGGTCGTGCTGCGGGGATCCGGCCGGTGTGGGCTGGTGGTGACGGCGGCGGTGCTGCGATTCGCGGAGGACAGCAGGCGGAGGCGCTCTCGCCAGAGCGCCTCGTACTCCTTCGGGGTCGTGGCGGGATCGATCTCGCGGAGGGCCGCCTCGATGTCGCGGAGCCGCTCGCGGCGGTCGCGCTTCTCCAGGGCGGCCAGGACACCCTCGAGGCGGGCCTCGCAGGGGGCGGGCTTGACATTCTCGGGCAGCGGTCCAGTCTCGACGGCGTGGATCGCCAGGCCGGCAGCCATCTGCCGCAGCGACTCGTCGAGCCGCGAGCAGACCATCTCGAAGCTGGGCACCTCGCCGGCGGCGTAGAGGTCGTAGCAGGCCGACAGGATCGTGCGGAGCGGTCCCTCGCGGAGCAGGCCCACCGGCACCCGTCGCACCAGCACCTGGATCAGCGCCGGCTCCTCGAAGATCAGGCCCACGAGCTGGCGGTCGGTCGGGTCGAGGTCGGACACCCGGAGCGCCGGGGCCGGCGGCCCCATCGGCCCCGAACCCTCGCGGTGGCGGTCACGGTCCCGATCGCCGGCCGGGGCGCCCGGGATCGTCTCGTCGACGACCCGGCCGCTGGCGGCGCGGGGGCGGCTGTTCTGGCGGAGGAGCTGCTGGAGGCGGGTCGGCAGGGTGCGGTCGTTGACCGGCAGCCGGAGCTTGCGGGAGAGGTTGTTAAGCGCCTGGCCCACCTTGATCGTGACCCCGAACCGCTGGAGGCGGGGGCTGGCGGCCATCAGCCCCAGCACCCACTCGGCGGCCTGGCGGGCCCCCTCGATCGACTCGACGTCGTACCGCAGGCCGGCCCGCTCGATCACGAAGTCCAGCGGGTCCAGGGCCGACTCGACCAGGGCCCGGAACGGCCCGGCCCCCTCGGCGTTCAGGTAGTCGGCCGGGTCGAGGCCGCCGGGCAGGGTCAGGATCCGGAGCTCCAGCTCGTGGCCCAGGAACAGCTCCAGCGACCGGTCGGCGGCCTTCTGCCCCGCCTCGTCGCCGTCGAAGACCAGCACGACCCGCTCGGCCAGCCGCCGCAGCAGCTGCACGTGATCGTCGCCCAGGGCGGTGCCCAGGGTGCCGACGACGTTCTCGAGCCCCGCCTGGTGCGCGGCGATCACGTCGGTGTACCCCTCCATCACCGCCACCCAGCCGGCCTGGCGGGCGGCCTGGCGGGCGAGGTCGGCGGCGTAGAGCGTGCGGCGCTTCTGGAACAGCAGCGTCTCGGGCGAGTTCAGGTACTTAGCGACACGGCGGCCGCTCTCGGCCCACTTCGCCTCGGTTTCCGGCAAGATCCGGCCACCGAAGGCCACCGGGCGGCCCTGGATGTCGCGGATCGGGAACATGAGCCGGCCGCGGAACCGGTCGCGGGTCAGGTTCGAGCCCTCGCTGCGGGCGATCAGGCCGGCGGCCTCGAGCGTCGCCTGACCGATGCCCTGGCGACGGGCCCGGGCGCTCAGCCAGTCGCGGTCGTCGGGGGCCAGGCCCAGGCCGAAGCGGGTCTGGCTGGCCGGAGACAGGTGCCGGCTCCGGGCGTACTCCAGGGCCGAGGGGCTCGCCGTCAGCGCGGCGGTGAACTGCTGCTGGGCCCAGGCGCAGGCGGCCAGGAGGTCCGACTTCGACGGCCCCGCCGGGGCGGCGGAACGATCGGCGGGCGACTCCAGGCTGATCCCGGCCCGTTCGGCCAACATGCGCAGCGCCTCGATGAAGTCGACTCGTTCAAACCCCTGCACGAACGCGATCACGTCGCCGCCGGCGCCGCAGCTCCAGCACTTGTACGACTGGCGATCGGGGTCGAGATACAGGGAGGGATTGTGATCGTCGTGGAACGGGCAGAGGGATTTGTACTTCGAGCCGGCCCGCTGGAGGGCCAGACCGTACTCCGACGCCAGGGTGACCAGGTCGACGGCCTGCTTGATCGCGTCGACGGTGGCATCGGAGAGGCGGGACACGGGGGGCTCCTGGCGGGGAGGGGGTCGCGTCTCAGGCCCGGGTCCATGAGCCTGCGACGTCCGGGACGGACAGGGGTTCGTTCGACGCCCCCGTCCCGGCTCGCGGACCGTGTCCAGCGTCCGCGGTCGACACGGGGATTATAGGGCCAGCCGGGTCTCGGTCAACGGCCGCCAGCGCCAGGAACGGGGCGGGCGACGGCGTGCAACAGGCTTCAGGACTTCAACTTGCGTCCCCGGATTCGGCCGCCGCCCGGCGGGCGCACCGCCCCGCGACGCTGGGGGCTTGACAGGCCGCCATCGAGGGCTCCGATGGCGCAACTCGTGCGGCCGCTTCGCTGCAACTTCAGGATCGCGGACCCGGGGGGAGTGTCCCGGAAACCAGGTGTCCAAGTCAAGGGCCGCACCGAGGTCAGGAGATTCCCCGGGCCGGGGATCTGGGGGCGTCGGGGTGGGGCCAGCCCCCGGACGGCCCTCGATGAGAATGTACCCCCAAATCGGGCCTCAGGTCGTTCAATCCGCGCAGGATCTGCCCGCAACCGCAGGGTTTGGGCACCGCCGGCCGCCTCCGGGCCCGGGGCGCCCGGTGGGGGGGAGTTTGCGGTCCCGGGCCGACCGACCGGGGCCGGGACGAGGCCTCGGGCGCCGGCCGGGGCGGCCGGAATGCCACGCCCCGCGGCGAGGTCTCGGGGAGACGCCGACGCGGGGCGGGGTGGTGGGACTCGGGGCGGCCCGGTCCGGCACGGGGCCGGGCCGGGCGGGGGGGTGGGACCTCGCTCCGGGGCAGGTGGCCCCGGCGGGCCCGGCCCCCGGCACCCTCGTGCAC
>CAZUZD010000456.1:3028-4182 GCA_964624465.1 uncultured Isosphaeraceae bacterium | reverse complement strand
AGGCCGACGAGCGATTGCACGGCCCACGCGAACTCGAGCTTGCCGCGGGCCTCGGTCGAGATCAGGTGGCCCTGCTGGTCGACCAGGAAGACGCACGGGATGGCGTTGATGCCCCAGCTCCGGGAGAACTCGCTGTCCCAGTAGTTGCCCTGGTAGTACTGCGGCCAGAGGATCTCGTTCTTGGCCACGTACTCCTTGAGCTTGTCCAGGCCGCCCTTCTCCTTGGGCTGGTCGAGGCTGACGCCGATGAACTCGACGCCCTTGTCCTTGTACTCGGCGTAGAGCTTCTTCATCTTGGGCATCTCGGCGATGCAGGGGCCGCACCAGGTGGCCCAGAAGTCGATGACGACGACCTTGCCCTTGAGGTCCTTCATGGCGACGGTCGTGCCGCGGGTCGCCTCCTGGAACTCGAGCTCGAACGGCTTGCCCAGGCCCTCGCGCTGGCGGCGGGCGCCCTGGATCATGCCGGCGAACGGGCTCTCGGCGAACTCCTTGAGGATCCGGGCCTCCAGGGCGGCCTTGGTCTCGGGGTCGGAGACGCTCTGGGTGGCCATGTAGAGCAGCCGGCTGGCGCGCGGGTCCTGGGGCGCGGCGGCGACGAACGCCTCGACGCCCGAGAGGTCGGGCTTGGCCTCGGGCTGCATCCGGCTGCGCATCAGCAGGATCTGGGCCCGGGTGTACGAGCCCTCGACCTTGAGCTTGGGGTCCTGGGTGCCGGCCAGCACCTCGGAGATCTCCTGGAGCAGCTCGTCGGCGCGGGGGCCGACCGGCGGGATGCTGGCCCAGCGCTCGGGCAGCAGCTCGGCGAGCCGGGGGTGGTTCGGGTCGGCCCCGAACAGCTCGCGGGTCAGCGCGGCGCGCTTCTGGGTGGCCTCCATCCGCTCGTTGTAGAACTTGCGGAGCGCGGCCTGATCGTCGCGGAGCGCCGGGTCGAGCTTGGGGACCTTGGCGGCCTCCAGGTCCTTGAGGATGGCGTCGACGGGCCGGGCGGCGGCCGCCGCGGGCACCTGCGCCTGGGCGCGGGCCGGGGTGGCGGCGAGGCCGGGGCTCATCAGGCTCAGGCCGAGCGCCAGGCTCAGGCCGGCCAGGGGACGGGGCTGCAACCGTGCCATGGGGATCAGACTCCGGAAGAACGGCTTGTCCTTGGGAAAGCG
>CAZUZD010000456.1:0-3018 GCA_964624465.1 uncultured Isosphaeraceae bacterium | reverse complement strand
GGGTATCCGCCCCGGGAGGGGGTTGCGGGGTGGCGGGGGGGGGGGGGCGCGGGGGGGGCACGCGGGGGCAGGACGCCGGGGAGAGGGCAACGCCGCCGCTGGGCAGTGGAGCTGAGTCGAGTCGGAGCGAGCTCGGAGCGGGCCGGGGGGTACGCTCAGGGCGGGGACATCGGGGTCTCGAACCGCTTGACCAGGGTGACCTGGTTGCCCGAGTCGTTGTAGCGGAACTCGTCGACGAGGCCCTTGGCCAGCATGATGCCGAAGCCGCCCTCGCGGATGCCCAGCTCGGTGCGGACCTCCAGGTGGGCGATCGGGTCGTCCTCGTTGGCGGCGTGGGGGATCTTGCCGGGGTTGAAGCCGGGCCCCTGGTCGGTGATGACCAGCGTGACGGCCTTCGGGTCGATGCGGTAGGTGATCCGCAGCGGCAGGTCGGCGTTGCGGCGGTGGCCCCACTCGATGGCGTTGTTGCCCATCTCCAGCACCGCCTGGCGCAGCTCCTTGACCTGCTGCTCGGTCAGCGGCGTGTGGGCGAACAGGTCGGCCAGCAGGTCGTTGACCTGGTGCAGGTACGACAGCTCGCTGCGGAGGTCGAAGTTGATCTCGCCGCGGGTGCCGTGCTGCTCGTGCTCCTGGCGCCAGGCCAGGGCCCGATCGATGGCGCCGTAGAGCAGCTCGGCGGTGAACGGCTTGGTGACGTAGCCGTTGGCCCCGACCCGGACGCCCTGGGCGCGGTAGAAGCCGTCGTTGAGCGCGGTGACCAGCAGCACGGGGATCAGGTTCGTGTCGCGGTCGCGCTTCAGCTCCTCGCAGAGGGCGAAGCCGTCGCGATCCGGGAGCATGAGGTCGAGCAGGACGACCTCGGGCTGGTGCTGGCGCACCGCCTCGACGACGCCGGCGCCGCTGAAGAGCTGGACCGGCTCGTAGCCGCGGGCCCGGAGGAGCTCGGCGAGCAGGTCGTTGGTGTCGCGCTCGTCGTCGACGATCAGCACCGTGCGCGGCATAAGTCGTCAGCCCTGGGGGCGTCGGTCCTGGCGGTACTCGGGCGAAGCGTGACCTTCGCGGGGCGGATCGCATTGTGGCACGGCCCGGGGCCCAGGGCAAGCGGCGTGCGGGGGCCTTGCGGCCGCGCGGCGGCCCCGGCACAATGAGCGTCGCTGCGTGGATGCGAGCGGTCGCCGCGCCCGGCGGGCCGCGCCTCCGCCCCAGACCTCTCCGCCGGGGCCGCCTCCCGCGTCCCGGGTCGACCTGACGACCCGGCCTCCTGAACCTGCATCCACTAGCCTCCTGGGGCCCGGCATGGAACCGACCTCGAAGCTTGGCGACGCCGCTGCCACCGCCGGCGGCGGCCTCGACATCCCGGCCCTGATCGAGAACGCCGGCCTGTTCGTGTACGCCGCCGTGGCCGCGCTGGCGGTCTGGGGCGCCTACAACGTCATCCTGATCTACCGCGGCATCGCCAAGAAGAGCCTCCCCCAGAAGGAGGCCGACGAGCTGATCGGACAGGTCCGCGACCTGGTCCTGGTCAAGAACAACCCGCAGGGGGCCATCGACCTCTGCCTCGACCCCCAGCACTGGCACTCGGCGCTGGCGCAGCTGATCGCCGTCGGGCTCAAGAACCGCTCCAAGGGGCTCGCCAAGGTCAAGCAGATCCTGGTGCTGGACTTCCACACCGAGGTCGTCAGCCAGCTCGAGGCCCGGCTCGGCTCGATCGGCACCGGCGCCCGGCTCGGCCCCCTGATCGGGCTGGTCGGCACCGTCATGTCGATGATCGCGGCCTTCGCCCGCATGAGCTCGGGCGGCAAGCCCGACCCGATCGCGCTGGCCGGCTCGATCTCGCTGGGGCTCTGGACCACCGCCGTCGGCCTGGTCATCGCCACCCCGCTGATGGTCATCGCCAACGACGCCCAGAACCGGATCCGCGCCCTCCGCGACCGCACCGAGCGGCAACTCCAGGACTTCATCGAGATCCTCGAGCACGCCGAGGCCGCCGGCGTCGGACGCGCTCCCAAGGCCCCCGCCCGCGCCGCCTCCCCCCGCTGAGCCCGGCCCCGACTGACCGGCCCCGGAGGACGAGGACCCGACCATGCTCCTGAACCGCCAGCGCCAAGCGATCGGATCGTCCAGCAATGCGCACGTCGACATGACGGCCATGGTCGACGTGATGTTCCAGCTCATGACCTACCTGCTGCTGACCTACCAGGTGGCCGCCGAGGCGTCGGTGACCATGCCGCCGGCGAAGTACGGCGCCGGCATCGAGGAGGCCGACTCGGTGCTCCTGACCGTCGCCCCCCCCACCGCCGCCGGCACCCCGGCCGTGGTCTACGACGGCCCGATCCTCGACGCCCGCAAGCGGCTCGACACCGACGAGGCGATCCGCGAGGCCGTCGAGCGCGGCCTGGTCGTCGGCAAGCGCCGGGTCATCATCCAGGCCGACGCCGAGGTCACCCACGGCGACGTGCTCCGCGTCGCCGGCGCCGCGGCGCAGGTGCCGAACATCTCGGTCCACGTCGGCGTCGAGGCCCCCAAGTAACGCAACCGCCAAGCGCAGCAGCGTCAACGCAACGCAACGGAACCGGCCCCGTCGGCGCCGCGACGCGCCCCCGGCGATCGCGGCCCGCCGGCCCCGGACCCGGACCCAGCTTTTCGGAGGAGCGACTCGTGGCGTCCTGGGACGTATTCCGCAGCGAGGCCGGCGACGTCCGGCGCGGCCTGAGCACCGAGGCGCTCCGCGCCGCCCTGGCCAGCGGCGCCCTGGACACCTCCGACCTGGCCCGGCCGGCCGGCTCGAAGGAGCCCTGGACCCCGATCGACGCCATCGCCGCCCTCATGGCCTCCGAGACGTCGCCGGCGACCGCCCCCGCTCCCGCCCCGGCCCCCGCGCCGCGGGTGCCCGAGCCCGAGCCGACCATCGAGCTGGTCCCCGCCTCCGCCGAGGCCCTGGCCATCGCCCCCCGACCGCCGGCGACCCCGGCCCCGCCGGCGACCTCGCGCCCGACCCCGCCGGTCGTCGGCGCCGAG